>JBJOOS010000059.1:0-3059 GCA_046051155.1 Candidatus Parcubacteria bacterium | reverse complement strand
ATCTACGACACCAAGAAGGGCAGGGTGATGGCCGCGCGCGACCCATTCGGGATCAAGCCGCTTTATTACACGATGAAGGACGGAGTTGTCGGCGCCCTCGGATCAGAAATCAAAAGTCTCCATACGATTCCTGGCTATAAGAAGGAGATCAACGACGAGGCAATCTTCCACTACCTTTCCTACCAGTACAATCCGATGCGCGAGACCTTCTTTAAAGGCATTTATAAGCTGCTTCCGGCGAGTTACCTCCTCATCGACGCGGTGTCCGGGCGCGCGGAAGAGCACACCTATTGGGACATTTCATTTACGCAGGATGACTCGATGCAGGAATACGCCGGCGAGAAGAAGCTCGCAGGCATTCTGCAAGACTCGGTCGCGCATCACCTGATTAGCGACGTGCCGCTTGGCGCATTCCTCTCCGGCGGCGTCGACAGCGCACTTATCGTGGGAGCGATACGGAAGGTACAGCCGACGGGAGAGTTGAAGACATTCACGATTGGCTCAAAAGAGGTCAATGAGTTTGCCTCCGCGCGAGAACAGGCCGACGCGCTCCACACCACTCACACGGAGATCCTCCTCGACCCCGATGAATACTTCGCCACTCTATCGCGCATCGCGTATCACTTCGACGAACCGGTGGCAGACCCGTCGGCTGTCGCGCTCTACTTCCTCGCGCGCGAGGCCGCGAAGCACGTGAAGGTCGTGCTGTCGGGCGAAGGCGCTGACGAACTCTTCGGCGGCTACGGCATTTATCGCGAGCCGTACTCATTTGCCAAGTTTGACCGCGTGCCGTGGATACTGCGCAAGGCCCTTCTGCTTCTCACCCGTCTACCGATTCGTATGCGCGGGATGAACTTCCTGCGCAGGTACCAGCTCTCGCTCGCCGACCGCTACATCGGAAACGCGTATATCTTCTCTACAAGCGATGCAAAAGCGGTGTGGAAAGGGAAGTCATATCCGCGCTACGACCTCTCGCCGCTCTATAAGAAAGCGGGTGCGTGGTCGGACCCCACGCAGATGCAATATGTCGACATCCACCAGTGGCTCGTGGGCGATATCCTCGCGAAGGCCGACAAGATGACAATGGCGCACTCGCTCGAGCTCCGCGTTCCATTTATGGACAGAGAGGTCGCATCCTTCGCAAGCACGATTCCTGATCGGCTGAAATTTGTCGACGGTACCGCGCTAAACGCGAAGTATCTCCTGCGCAAGGCGGCTAAGGAGTTCGTCCCGCCGACGACTCAGAAGCGCAAGAAGCTTGGATTCCCCATTCCAATTAAGGAGTGGCTCAAGACTCGTACCGATTGGCAGGAGAAGCTGCTCTCGCACCCGTTTATCAACGAGCGTTTCGACATGGCGATTATCAAGAAGCTCGTCGACGACCACGTATCGGGCAAGAGTAATGAAGCGCGCAAGCTCTTCATCTTCATTATGCTTAGTGCTTGGTATGATGCATACTTCAGTGATACGAAATTCTAATATGGCATCTACTTTCAAAAGAAGAGGGAGTGGACCGTTTGATCCGTCGTCGAGCGAGCCATACAAAGTGAGTCGCTCCAAAATAGATCTCTTCACCGAGTGCCCGCGTTGCTCCTACCTCGACATGAAGCTCGGGGTGAAGCGTCCCTCGATGCCGTCATTTACACTCAACAACGCGGTCGACGAACTCTTCAAGCGCGAATTTGATATTCACCGCGCAAACGGGTCTACGCACCCACTTATGAAAAAGTACGGCATCGACGCAGTTCCGTATCAGGACGATCGGATGGACGAGTGGCGCGACGCGCTGCGCCGCGGCATCGCATACCTCCATGAGCCGACAAATATCTTAGTCCGCGGCGGCATCGACGACGTGTGGGTGAACCCGGCTGGCGAGCTCATCATCGTGGACTATAAGGCGACCAGTAAGAAGGTAGGGCCAAGCACTGAGGACGACCTCTACGACTCATACAAGAAGCAGATGGAGGTGTATCAGTGGCTCTTTCGCAAGAACGGTTTCTCGGTTTCGCCGACGGGCTACTTCGTATACGCAAACGGGAAAGCAGACGCTGAGGCATTCGACGCGAAGCTCGAGTTCGATATCGAGCTCATCCCGTACACCGGCAGCGACACGTGGGTCGAGCCTGCGGTCTTTGATTTGAAAGAGATGCTCATGAGCGATGAAATCCCCGCCGTAGGCACCTCGTTTGGCGGAGGTCCGTGCGAATACTGTACGTATCGCGAAGCGGCCGGTAAAATTCTTCTCGAACTCCATGCAAAAAACAAAAAGAAAGGGTAGTGCTTTCGCCGACAATGTGCGGGAGGCAGTGCGGCAAATTCCGAAGGGGGAGACTCGTACCTATGGCGAAGTAGCAAAAGCGATTGGTCACCCAGGAGCGGCGAGAGCGGTGGGCACCATCATGAAGAATAACTACGACCCAACGGTTCCGTGCCATCGCGTTATTCGCTCAGACGGAAAAATCGGTGCCTACAATCGCGGCGGCCCCGCAAAGAAGCGCGCGCTTCTGAAGGCCGAGGGCGTGAAGGGGCTGTAGATATGGAAGTTAAGATTGAGCCGTCGTGGAAAGAAGAGCTCAAAGACGAGTTTGAGAAACCGTATTTCAAAGAGCTGACAGAATTCGTGAAGACAGAATACAAGGACGAGGCGGTGTACCCGGCGCCGAAGCATATCTTCCGCGCGTTCGACCTCTGCCCGTTTGAAAAGGTGAAGGTGGTAATACTCGGGCAGGACCCGTATCACGGTCCTAAGCAGGCAAACGGTCTCTGCTTCGCGGTAGACGAGGGTACTACACTCCCGCCATCGCTCCAGAATATATTTAGAGAAATCGAGACCGACTTGGGACAACCACTTAAGAACAGAAGTGGGGACCTCGCGCGCTGGGCAAGACAGGGCGTACTGCTCCTGAACGCAACGCTTACGGTGAAAGCGCGCCTTGCTGGCTCGCACCAGGGCAAAGGCTGGGAGCAGTTTACCGATGCGGCTATCAAAGCTCTGTCGGAAGGGCGCGAGCACTTGGTTTTCATCCTCTGGGGCAACTATGCAAAAGCAAAAGGTGCGC
>JBJOOS010000058.1:0-3288 GCA_046051155.1 Candidatus Parcubacteria bacterium | reverse complement strand
ATCGCGATTGTCACCAAGCCATTCTCCTTCGAGGGTGCCCAGCGCAAGGAGCTCGCCGAACGCGGACTCTCCGAACTCAAGAAGGAGGTCGACGCGTTCATCGTGATTCCAAACGATAAGCTCCTGGTCGCTGTCGAGCAGACGCTCTCGCTCAAAAACGCCTTTGCGCTTTGCGACGAAGTACTCCGCGAAGCGGTCGAGGGCGTTTCAGACATCATCCGTACGCCAGGCGACGTGAACACTGACTTCAACGACATCAAGGCAGTCATGGAGGGCGCTGGCCCGACCCTCATGGGCATCGGCATCGCTGAGGGCGACGACCGTGCAAAGGAGGCTGCAAAGCGCGCGGTCAACTCCCCACTCCTCGACATTTCTATCTCGGGCGCCAAGGGCGTGCTCTGGGTCGTCGCGCACTCTGACGACCTCGGCATCTTGGAAGTACACGAGGCCTCGAAGATTATCAGCGAGTCAGTCGATAAGGGAGCTAAGATCATCTGGGGCGTGATGCGAGACACCAAGCTTAAGAAGGGCCAGATCCGTATCATCGTTATCGCCACCGGATTCCCCGAGAGTGCGGCTCACGCGGGCTACGCAGGTACCGAGCGATCTCTCTTCTCGATTCCTTCTGCTCCCGTCGTTGAGAAGCGCGAAGAAACTGGCGGTCGCATCTACCACGATGTCCTGCGCCGCGAGGAGAAGGTTGAAATTAAAGATAAAGAAAAGAAGGCCGACGAGCCGGTTGTGATGAAGACAGAAGAGAGCGAGCCAGTCGTCACTGCTCTCCCGCTCAAGCGCGAAACCACAGCACCCCCTGTCCCCGAAGACGACGAGACCTGGGGCGCGATTCCGGCTTTTCTCCGTCGACACAAGAATAACAGCGTTATCCACGCGGCCCCTCCGGGGCCGCGTTCTGTTATACTGCCCCTTATGTACGACCTCATCATTATCGGCGGCGGTCCTGCCGGCGTCGCAGCCGGTGTGTATGCCGCCCGCAAACAGTTAAAAACGGTACTCATCGCTGAGGAAATCGGCGGACAATCCACCGTCTCAGAAGGTATTGAGAACTGGGTCGGATCGGTTAAGATTCCCGGTGCCGATCTCGCGAAGTCCTTCCGTGCGCACCTCGACGCGGTCAAGAGCGATAAGCTCGAGCTCGCTATCGGCGAATGCGTCACCGCACTCAGCAAGACCGATGGCGGCTTTACCGCCACAACAAAAACGGGAAAAGAGTTTACGGCGAAGGCGGCCCTTATCGCCACGGGTGCGGGGCGCCGCAAGCTCGACGTCCCCGGCGCAGACACGTTTGAGAATAAGGGAGTCACCTACTGTGCCTCGTGCGATGGCCCGCTCTTCGGTGGAATGGACGTCGCCGTCGTGGGCGGTGGCAACGCCGGCTTCGAGACTGCGCTCCAACTCCTCGCCTACGCAAAGTCGGTGACCCTCATTCACCGTCACAAAGAGTTTAAGGCCGACCCGGTCACGGTGGAAAAGGTGCGCGCCTATCCGAACATGCGCATTATTACCCACGCCGAGCCGACCGAAGTGGTAGGCGGACCATTCGTAACCGGCCTTAAGTACACCGATAAGGACACCGGCGAGTCGAAAGAGCTCGCCGTCTCGGGCCTCTTCGTGGAAGCAGGGGTTATCCCTAACACCGGCTTCGCCGAAGGGCTGGTAGAGCTCGATACAGTGAAGCGCGTGAAGACTGACCCGCGCAATCAGCACACGAGTGTGGAGGGCGTCTGGGCCGCGGGCGACTGCACCGACGAGCTCTACCACCAGAACAACATAGCCGCCGGCGACGGCGTGAAGGCGCTTGAGGACATCTATCTGTGGATCAAGATGCACTGACCAGTCCGGCAACCAAACGCCTCCGCATCGCGATGGTCTGCGATATCGCGCCACACCAGGTCGGCGGCTCGTATATCTCGGCCGTACGCTTCGCCACGATTCTGCGAGCGCGCGGCCACCACGTCATCCTCATCGGATCGCGCCCGAGCGGCGAGAAGCCGGTGACAGCCTACGAAGGCATCCCCTACTATCAGTTCTTCGCGCTCCCAACACCTGGTACGAACCGTCTCTTTTATCAATCATTCCCGCGCAAGAGCGCACTGCGCAAGGTGCTCGTCGACGAGCGTATTGAGATTGTGCATGTGATGTTCCCCTCCTACTCGTGCGGCGTCGCGAAGAAGCTGGCGAAGGAGCTTAGGCTCCCGATCGTCGCACACGTGCACACACAGCCAGAAAATATCTACGACCCTCTGCCGCGATTCCTTAAAACGCGCTTTGTATACAACCAGATTCTGCGCCACTTGGTCCACTTCGTCCGTGACGCACGCGTGGTGATCTGCCCTTCCGAGCTCGGAAAGTCGATTTACCTCGGCGTTGACCCGTCGCTCAATATCAAAGTTATCAGTAACGGCGTTGATCTGGAGGCGTTCAGCCATGACCTCCCTACCTCGCCCACTACCGGCCACCAGCTCCTTTATGTCGCTCGACTCATGCCCGAGAAAGGCATCTCCACCCTCGTGCGTGCGATGCCGAGCATCGTCGCAGGCTGTCCAGACGCCACCCTCGACGTGGTCGGCACCGGACCGCTCATGAACGAGCTTGTCGCACTCGCTCGGACGCTCGGCGTAGACAAGCACATCACCTTCCACGGTCGCGTATCGGACGAGAAACGACTCCTGCTCTACCGCACCTGCTCCCTCTTTGTCCTACCGTCCAAAGTCGAGCTCGAGGGAATGGTCGTCCTCGAAGCGATGGCCTGCCGGAAGCCAATTCTCATCGCAGACGCCCCGATGAGCGCCTCCCGCTTCTTCGTGCAAAATAACGGCCTCTTATGCGCGGTTGACGACGCAGACGATCTCGCGAAGAACGCGCTCGCTATCTTGACCGACCCGACCACGCAGAAAGCGATGGGCGAGCAGAGCCGCACAAACGCGGAGCGCTATGACATCCACGTCAGCGCTACGACGCTCGAACGCGTCTACCAATCCCTTGTATGAAGGTCAGCTTCTCTATCCCCGCATACAACGAGGAAGCCATTATCGCTGACTGTTTGAAGGCAGTGCTCGCTGAGATTAAACGGAGCGGAGTCGACGCTGAGGTAGTCGTCGTAAATAACGCCTCGACCGATAAAACAAAAGAGATAGCGCTCACCTTCCCAGGCGTGCGCGTCGTCGACGAACCTAAAAAGGGTCTTACCCACGCACGCGCCGCCGGCATGCGCGCGACAAGCGGCGAAGTAATCGCAAACGTCGACTCCGATACCGTACTCCCCCAAGG
>JBJOOS010000057.1:0-3492 GCA_046051155.1 Candidatus Parcubacteria bacterium | reverse complement strand
CCGAAGATAAGCGGCAGCGAGTACGCGAGCTGTTTGTTATCGGGAATGGTGACGCCGGCAATACGCATAAGTATAAAAATGAGGACTAGCCCTGGCGCGCCTTACGGCGAGGCTTCTTCTTGTTAATACGGTACAAACGACCGCCTCGGCGTACGAGGAGATCTCCAGGCTGCTGCACTTTTATTGACGCGCGAACTTTCATCTTAAAAGTCTGTAAATGGTTATGTTAATCGACGCACGATTCGGGCGCGGCCACCGTATGGGTCCAACACCATGTCTACCTGGTCACCGACCAAGACGCGTATGCGGTGTAGGCGCATCTTTCCTGCAAGATACGCGAGAACAAGTTCTCCATCCGTGCCTTCCTCTTTTGGAGAAAGTCGGACACGAAAAAGCGAATTCGGCAAAACCTCTTCAACGGTACCGACCGTTGCCGATTTGATTTCTTCGCCTTCGCTCATTTATGAATCGCTCCCATGCAGGTACTTGCTTAATCTATCAGGTAGTTGTTTCCTCGTCAAATAGCTCCTACGGGGTCTTGGGTACAATCTTGATAGCAGACGGGTCGTCGGGGAACGTCGAGCGCCAGAATGGCCGGAGGATGATAACGGCGCGGTTCACCTCTGGGAAGTTCGAGACCGCCACCTGTGCCGCTTGACGGCTCTTACCTGCTACCGCGGCGGCGATCTTACTCGAGTCTATGCCGTAGGCGAGCTGTGCAGTGCCTGCGAGGGTGAAGGTGAAGGTGTCAGTATCGGTGGCGGGCATCGCGGCAGTGGCCAAGAGGAGCTGGTTAGTGGACGCGAGCGTGATGGGTTCGTCGTTGTAGCCGAGGGTTGGAATGATCTTAGCTATCGTCTTGGCGAGTGCGGTATTGGGGAAAACGATGGCAGTCACTGTTCCCTGCTCCTTGACGTCAACCTGACCCGTAACGCTCGAGGGTGCCGAGTCGACAGCCTGGTAGGTAGTCAGCGAGGCGCCAGGTACGAGTACATATCCAGACGGTATCTGTGACTGGACACTGGAAAGAAGGTCCGGCTCAAGTGCGGCCTGGAGAGCGGTGCGCGTCTGAGTCTCAAGTGCGCTATCCACAACCGGGACGGCTCCGGAAGCGCCACCCGTCGTCGGGCTGGCAGAGCGAGCGTAGACTTGGCTTGCCTGAGGGGTGCCAGCGAAGCCCGGAACGGTGAAGTTCGTCGGAGCAACGTTGTAGCTACTGCCTTCCTTGTCAGCAACGATCTTCGCCGTAGCGCTACCCGGTTTCGTCGCACTGCCGGCCGGGACGCTTACCGACGCATGGATGCGGAAGATGAGGCCCGCGGCTGTCGCGAAGCGCGTGTTGGCGACAAGTGTCTGCAGCTTCGATTGGGTGTTGTAGATCGTGATAGAGCCGGATGCAGAAGAATTGACGGTCTTGGTGCCGCTTCCCTTGACCGCTTGAGAGGCGATCTTCTGGGCAGTGATGATTTGGTATGGGAGACCGCCGGCGGCTTGCGACGCAGAGAAGGAGCTCTGGATTGCCGCTGAGACGTTGCTTGGTGCCACATCGACTTCTGCCTTTGAGAAGTAGAGGAGCGTCGCTATCGAGATGACGACGATCACGGCGACGGCAATAAGGGTGATGTAGGGGAACGTAGCTCGAGGGGTGTTTGAAAGATTCATTGGCTGACGGCTTGCTGGTCCCATTGCCGGCTCCATATCTTTACGGCGGGACGGCGGGACGATGTCGTTGAGAGTACGCATGAGTAGTAGTATACACCCGGGTGCCCTCGCGAGCGCAACGCGGGCTGTTGATGTATTGATTTACGCCGGAGCGCGGTGTTGCCAGTAGAGCGCCATCATCAGCAGTGAGAGATCGGGGGCCGTGGTCGCCGCCTGCTGTACAAAGTCAGTCAGATTGCTCGGAGCGACTGAGACGATCGTCGGCGGATTGTCGGTAAGCCAGAGGCCGGCGAGCTTAGTCGCGTTGAGCGTCTTGTCGAGCGCGTTGCCGTTGGTCCCTTGGTCGAGGAGGAAGATCGTGCGCGGGAGCGGGTACCGCTTCGCAAGCTCGGTGAATTCATCAATAATTTTCTGTACCAGAAGGTCGACATCCTTGACGGGGATACTCTCGGCCACCTCGGTCACCGCGACGAGGAGGCGCCGGCGCATAAGCGAGATGGATAGCAGAGAGCCCATCGCGTCGAGAATAAGTGCGCTTCGCTCGTGCGGGAAGACCACGCGCATCGTCTGATAGCGCAGAGAACTGCTGGCGATAGAGAGAATGTTGTGCGTATGGAATAGATGACGGAGCGTAGTGACGATACTCTTTGATACCTGCTCGTCGATGAGCGAGGTGAGGACGATGATTGAGGCGCGGTGCACCCTCCTCCCATAGGGCTGGCGCGTTTCGTATCCATTGAGGATGATGCCGATGATGCTCTCGTCGGCGAGAATCTTCCCCGGAGTGGCGACAGCCGTCTTCTCTATCGCAGTAGTAACCATCGCTTTGGTAAAGGTAAATGGCGTCTTCCGCTCGAGGACCTCTGTGCGCACGCTGGTCGCCTGCCACGGCGCGTCTATCGAGACGAGAACGGTGCCGGCAGATCCGCTACCCGTCTGACGCAAGAGGGCGGGTGCGCCTTCCTTAATAAGAATGGACCCTAGCTCTTCGAGCGCGCGGAGCATCGCCTTCTCGTGCGGCTCGTCGCCCTGAATCTCTATCGGTAAGCGGCGCGAGAAAACGAGCACGGGCTTCGCATTGCCGACGTAGTAGGCGTATCCGCCCGCGACTGAGCTGGCACTGATCTCAATCAGAACGAGCGACTCCTTTTTAGTTGAGTGGAATAATCCGCCTAAGAAACTCATTGCTTTATTCTAGCACCCGTCTTGACTTAATACGGTTGCTTGAGAAGGCAGATGTCCAAATCATTTTTAGTCAAGTCACATTTCGGTATTGATTTGAGAAGTGGTGAATTGATATCTACATAGTCACTTGCCGATATGTTGGAAACTTGTCCGTGAACAAAGCAAATTGGTCGGATACTGTTTATACAATCCTTAAGGTAAATAGCTTCCACCCCACCATCTTTGAAATCAAAGCCCCGGTAGTGTGGATTGTCATACGGCCACGGATTATCGGGGCCAAAGTAATATACGCGGTAAGACGGAGGGTTGGTGCTTATTGAAGCATCGGTCGGAAATTGAGTGTATGGGATGCTGTGACTTTTAAGAAAGGAAATAACATCGCTTTTCGAATCTCCAGTGTGGATGTGGAGGTCTATTTCGTTCGCTTGCATTTCAAATCTAGCTATAGCGTCGTCATTTTTTTCTCGAATATGCGCAGTTATTACTGGTGCCACCATTAGCAGAAGAATCATAAAAATTGCAAAGAAGATTATACTTTTTGTCCAAAAAATCGAACGTTCCTTCTTTACCTCCCATTCCCAAATACGATTGATGAAAAAACGGAAAAAAATAACTAGAAGGAGAAGGTAGCCCCACCCAAATAAT
>JBJOOS010000056.1:0-3740 GCA_046051155.1 Candidatus Parcubacteria bacterium | reverse complement strand
CGTCGGTAAAGAGGCGCGACTTAAGGCCGCACTCTCTGCACAATAATAGGCATCACGGAAAAATCTTTGCTACTATTGGGTCATGGAGCATGACGCGTGGTTTTTCATAGGAATTTTCGTCTTCATCTTTCTTATTTGGATCGCAACCGGCGGGCCGGTCCACCCCATCGCGTTTACGGGCGTCAAACTTCCCCAGCCGGGCGTACTCGGTGGCGGTACCTACCTCGCGCTCCCGCAGTCGAACCTGGGCATCAAGGGCACTGCCGTGTGTTTACCCGGCTCGACCTACTGCGGTACAAACAGCGACAACAACTCCCCCGCCAGCACTGGGAGTACGAACTCTGAGTCGGATCTAACCCCTGTCCCGAGCGGGGTCACTGGTGTACTGCTCACTCCCCCATCTCAATATCGCAACGTAGTCAGCATGACCAACTACGTCGGCAATGCCAGCTCGTCTGACCCAAAGACTGAGTACGTACAGATCTCAGTCGCACAAAACTCCAGTAGCCCAATCGATATCACCAAGTGGTATCTCGCGAGCGGCGCTACCGGCAACGAAGAGCTGATCCCGAAGGGCACCACCGTCCCCGCCTCAGGCGTCGTGAATGCGACCGACGATATTATTCTCGAGCCCGGACAGAGCGCGTATATTATCTCGGGTGAGTCTCCCGTCGGCGCCTCCTTCAGAGAGAATAAATGCATCGGATACTTCAACAGCTTCCAGCAGTTCACTCCCTCTCTCCCCGACAACTGCCCCTCGGCTTCTGACGAGCTCTCTGCCGCCTACGGTACGCCCTATATCCACGACCCGTCCTGTATCGACTACACAAAAACTCTCCCTCGTTGTCAAACTGCAGTTACCACCAATTCCTCAAACTTAACGCTCACCTGCCAAGACTTCTTGGAGAACCACATCAACTATAACGGCTGTCTGACGTACCACCGTGCCGACTCCGACTTCAACGGCAACACGTGGTACATCTATCTCGGCCGTAAAACAAATATGTGGCGGAGTAAGTACGAAGTCGTAGAACTCCTCGACAACCGCGGGAAAACCGTAGCAAGCTTTAACTACTAAAAATGTGCGCCCGGCTGGGAACGATCCAGCGACCTTCTCCTTAAAAGGGAGCTGCTCTACCAACTGAGCTACGGGCGCGAGCGAGGTAGAATGATTTGATTCATAAATCAAATCATTCTCGCCGAGCGAGCGCTTCGTATCGTATACGATACGGGCGCGAGGTATTTCGCTGGGCGTATCCCTAATCTACCGCGTTTCTCGTATTTTCCTAGTAGTTAAACCGACAACGCCCACCGCTCAAGCGAAAGAGCTAAATCGCCCCCGCCACGGCGCGAAGCCTGCAGGAGCTCGACAAGACTGAGGGACAGAGCCCGCGACTCGCTCGCCGACCACGCGCGACTGCCCTTCTCCATCAGGTCGCGCGCTTTCCAGTGGAGCAGTCCGTGGAGCATTTCTGGCGCGTCACCAGCGCGAAGCGCGCGGTGTATCTCGAGCCAGAGCGTACCGCGCGAGCGATTAGCAAGCGCGTTTACTAAGTTTGAATTAAATCCGCGTGCGAGCGCGCGGGACTCAAGCTTGTCATATTTATATTCCACCTTCGCCTTCGCGGCGATTTTCTTCGCCTTCGGCGCCGCGAGTTTCGGCGCGAGGATGATGACGGCGTTATCCGAGCTCGCGAGCGCGTCGAGATACTCTTCGAGAACGCCCGTGCTCGACTCCTTCTCTGTCTCCTCTTCGTCGCTAGCTGAACGAGCCGCCGGAAATGGATCGTCGAGAAGCACAAGCACGCGCTTCACGAACAGCCCGCCCGAGGCAACTACGTCTTCAAGCGCAGGGCCTGTGAGTTCTTCGCGCGCGAGCCGCATATAGGCGAGGTTCGGCTCCTTCAAGCGTGCCGTCGCGACCCAGGCAAACGCCTTGCTCCGCACCTTCTCCACATCGTTGCCATAAAATAAGTAGATCATATTGAGTGCATCGAACCCCAATCGCTACCCGTTTTCATAGTCGCGATTATAGGCACTCCTTGAGCCTCCTCTTTGGTGAGAGTTTCTTCCATGAGAGACTTTATTTTGGGGGCGAGTTCTGCGACCTGCGCATCGCGAATCTCATACACGAGCTCATCATGCACCTGAAGCAAGAGGTGCGCGTCTTCACCCCTTCCCTCTCTCGCGAGGAGTTCGTCGACGCGCACCATCGCGAGCTTCACGATGTCTGCCGAGGTGCCCTGTATAGGCGCGTTGATCGCCATGCGTTCTGCCTGCGCGCGCACGTACGGCAACGAAGATTTCATTTCTGGGAATTGGCGGCGGCGACCAAAGAGCGTCTCAGTGTAGCCGTGCTTGCGCGCGAAGCCCTTAGTCTTTTCAAGATACTCTGAGAGCGTCTTAAACGTCGCGAAGTAGTCTTCTAGGTATTGATGCGCCTCGGCCGTGGTAGAGCCGAGTTGCACCCGTAGCGCGTTGGCTCCCATGCCATAGAGAATGCCGAAGTTGATAATCTTCGCACGGCGCCGCATTTCGTAATCGACCTTATCAGCTGCCACACCGAATACCATCGATGCGACCTCCTGGTGCACGTCGCGACCGCTTTTGAAAATCGCACAGAGCTTCTCGTCGCCCGAGAGTATCGCGGCAATGCGCAGTTCTATCTGCGAGTAGTCGAGACCCAAGAGTGTGAACCCCTTCGACGCGACAAACGCGTGCCGTATCGCGCGCCCCCGCTCGGTGCGCATCGGGATATTCTGGAGACCTGGGTTCTGTGAAGCCATACGCCCCGTTACCGCACCGGTCTGGAGAAATTCAGCATGGAGACGGTTCTCCGAGTCCAGCATCGGCGGAAGATTCTCAATGTACGTTCCCAGGAGCTTCTTCAATTCGCGGTACTCGAGAATTTCGGCAACAATCGGGTGCATATCGCGGATCTTCTCGAGTTCGCTCTCCTTAGTCGAACGCTGACCCCCCGCTGTTTTCTTCATTCTCTCGGGTACAATTTTCAGCTCGTCAAAAAGCACATCGCCAAGCTGTTTCGGCGAACTGACGTTGAACTCGTGTCCCGCATGCTTGTAGATACTTTTCTCAATCTGCGCGAGCTCGCCCCCGTACTTCTTCGCCAAATCCTTCAGCACCTTCGGATCAATCAAGATGCCGTGCGCCCCCATCTCCCGCACAATAGGAATGAGCGGCTTCTCAATCTGGTCATATACGTCTTTCACTTTCCCCAGAGTCGCCAACTGTTTCTCGAGCACGGCGTATGCGCCGTCAAATCCGCGTTCTTTAGTGAACGCAAGAATGTCATCGAGCGACGGGTTGGTAAATTCGGAAGAGATGAGCCAGAGCATCACCTTCGCCTCAGCGAGGCGCGCAGGAGGAATTTGCGAGTCTGGCGACTCACTTCCGAGTGAGGCGAGACCCGAGGACTCGGCAAATTCCTCCTGCGCGCCGATGCTGCCCACCTTTGCGAGGACGCTCCGAATCCGCTCCCGTAGCGTCCGAAAACCGAATTCGTCGCAGAGAGCCAACGCTTTCTGTAGATCTACTGTCTCGCTCCACACCTTTTCTGGCAAAGTGAATGCGATAGGGGCGTCGAGGCGTATCGTCGCGAGTGATTTGGAGAATCGCGCGTCTTCCTCGTGTTCCCGAAGGAGTCCAATCATGCGTGCTTTTATTCCCTTCTTAAGAAATGCTTCGTCACCTTTCTTGAGGGCAGTATATATTTTCTCAAT
>JBJOOS010000055.1:0-3782 GCA_046051155.1 Candidatus Parcubacteria bacterium | reverse complement strand
GTCGCGTTCGGTACTGCCGCGGGGGTCGCAGGACTCATCGGTATCGTCTGGCTCGTAGGCTCGCTGAGTATGGGCAACTTCGCGCTCAAGGATACATCGTTTGCCGACGCGGTGAACGCGAGTTCGGCAGGTCAGGTCGTAGACACGACCACGGTGGACGGGAGCGCTGCGGGTCTGGCCGGCGCCGCAGCGGCGCCGGCAGTGGACGAAAAGAACGCTCCCGCGCACATTCAAATAGTGAATGTGACCCCGAAGCCCACGCCGAAGCCAGAGCAGACGACCATTCCTTTTTAATACAGATCTATGGCTCGCGGGAAATTAGAACCAGCTAAGGATAGTGCGCCGATGCCGATTGCGGCAAACGTAATAAACCAACCGATCGTGTCGGAGATGCGTCAGTCGTACATCGACTACGCGATGACGGTCATCACGGGCCGCGCGCTCCCTGACGTGCGCGATGGTCTTAAGCCGGTGCACCGCCGCATCCTCTATGCGATGAAAGAGCTCGGGCTCATGCCGGGCGCTAAGTTCCGTAAGTCCGCGCTCGTGGTCGGCGACGTGCTCGGTAAGTATCACCCGCACGGCGACATTGCCGTCTACGACTCGATGACGAAGATGGCGCAGGAATTCTCGCACCGCTATCCGCTCGTGCTTGGCCAGGGTAACTTCGGCTCCATCGACGGCGACTCTCCGGCCGCCATGCGTTATACCGAAGCGAAGCTCTCTAGAATCGCCGAGGCGCTCCTCATCGACCTCGATAAAGAGACCGTCGCTTGGAATCCGAACTACGACGCGACCCGCGATGAGCCAAACGTACTTCCGTCTGCGCTCCCGAACCTACTCCTTAACGGCACGCTCGGCATCGCGGTCGGTATGGCGACGAACATTCCTCCGCACAACCTGCGCGAGGTTGTCGCGGCGACCGTGCACCTCATTGAGAACCCAGACGCAACCACCGACGACCTCCTGCAGTTCGTGAAGGGGCCAGATTTCCCGCTTGGCGGGGTCGCGTTTAATCAGACTGACATCAAGCACGCGTACGGCTCGGGCAAGGGCCCGGTTGTCGTTCGCGGCGAGGCTGAAATTGTCGACGACGGCAAGAAGGACTCAAGCATCATCATCACGTCTATTCCGTACCGCGTAAACAAGAGCGAACTCATCAGCCGCATCGCCGAGCTCGTGCAGGAGAAGAAGATCGAGGGCATCCGCGACCTGCGCGATGAATCCACTTCAGACATCCGCGTCGTGGTCGAGCTCAAGGGTACTGCACATCCGCAGGCGGTCCTTAACGCGCTCTATAAGAATACCGAGCTCGAGAGCACGTTCCACTACAACATGCTCGCGCTCGTCGAGGGTGTACCGGAGATGCTCTCGCTCTCGGGGATGCTCACGCATTTCGTCGAGCACCGCCGTGAAGTGGTGAAGCGCCGCACGGAATTTGACCTCCGCGAAGCAGAAGCACGCGAGCATATCCTCCTCGGTCTCTCGAAGGCACTCGATCATATCGATGAAGTTATCGCCGTTATTAAGAAAGCCCCGGACATCCCGACGGCGAGCGTAAATCTCCAGAAGAAGTTCGGTTTCTCGGTACTCCAAGCCGCAGCAATTCTCGAGATGCGCCTGTCGAAGCTCGCTGGTCTTGAGCGCAAGAAGATCGAGGACGAGCTCACTGAAGTTCAGGCGCTCATCAAGAAGTTGAAGGATATCCTCTCATCCGCGAAGAAGATTCTCGCGGTGGTGAAGAGCGAACTCATAGAGCTCGCTGAGAAATACGGCGACGATCGCCGCACGCGCATCGTGAAGGGCGGCGTGCAGAATATTTCTACCGAAGACCTCGTGCCAGACGAGGAGTCGATGCTCGTGCTCACCCAGGGCGGCTACGTGAAGCGCACGAACCCGAGCGAATATAAAGTGCAGAAGCGCGGTGGCGTCGGCGTGGTAGATATTGCGACCAAGGAAGAGGATATCGTTACCCACTTCCTCGTGACGAACGCGCACAGCAACCTGCTGTACTTCACCAACTTCGGCAAGGTGTATCAGCTTAAGATGTACGAAATTCCTGAGGGCAAGCGCGCTACGAAGGGTAAGTCCATCATGAACTTTCTCCCGCTCGCGGGTGATGAGTCCGTGACGAGCGTCGCCGCCGTGCCGAAGGGTGCCGCACTCGACGCGTCGTCGGTCGTTTTTGTAACTAAGGAGGGTGTGGTGAAGCGCGTTGCAGCCAAGAGCTTCGCCGATGTGCGCCGCTCGGGTATCATCGCTATTAATCTGAAGGGCGCCGACACACTCGTCTCAGCGCACCTCGCGGCAGAGGGTGACACAGTGTCTATAGTTACTTCGAAGGGTCAGAGCATTCGCTTCGAGGTAGAGGATGTGCGTGAGATGGGTCGCACTGCTGGCGGCGTACGCGGCATGAGCATCAAGAAAGGCGACCGCGTGGTCTCGGCAGAGGTTATCCCAGCAATATCAGCGAAGGATGCATCGCTCCTCGTCGTCATGAGCAAGGGCTATGGCAAGCGCACCGAGATGGATGAATATAAGGTCCAGGGTCGCGGTGGTTCGGGCATCAAGACGGCAGAGGTGACCGCAAAGACTGGCGAAATCATCGGCGCAAAGGTGGTGTTTGGAGACCTCAAAGAGGAGGAGCTCGTCGTCATCTCTAAGAAGGGGCAGGTGATTCGTACTTCGGTCGCCGGAATCCCATCGCTCTCGCGCGCGACCCAGGGCGTCCGCGTCATGCGTCTCTACGAGGGCGACTCTATCGCCAGCATCGTTGCTTTGTAAAACGTTCTCATATGTCTGTAGACATAGAGCTCACCTTAAACCGATTCGGTTTTGGGAAAATCTCCGATAACAAATTTCAATTCCTTTTCCTGCGCTTTTCTAAATGGAATATTCCAAACAAGAATTCGATTAGTTTCGAGGTAAACTGGAGAACAAAAGAGAAATGAAAAAGATAACTGTCACGGTTCCAGTCACTCACGCGGATGCTGTTCGGCAGGCGATAGGTGAGGCGGGTGGTGGGAAGGTCGGGAATTATTCTTTTTGTAGTTTCAGTGTGCGCGGGGTAGGGCGATTTTTACCGGGAGATGGCGCACGCCCTGCGATTGGCGAAGTGGGGAAGCGCGAAGAAGTGGAAGAGGAGCGAATTGAGGTTAATTGCGAAGACCCTCTCGTCGCAGATGTCGTGGCTGCCATTTGTCGTGTGCATCCCTATGAAGAGCCTGCGATAGATATATACCCACTCAGCTAATATTGCTTCTTTAGTGGCATTATCATAAGCTCTGTCGCAGCAGGGTTGGGCTGTGGCCGAGCCATCCCTTGCTGGAGGAAGCTCCAGTCGACGCTGCTAGGCTGCCGCGAGTAGTGTGGTACGGCCGCATGTGAATCTGAAACTCGATTCGACTGCGCCTTGTACACTTGCCACACTCTCGCGGCTTTTCTTTTTGTTGTTAATTGCGCGGCCCGTTGCGGGCCGCGCATGCTATTTTATAGGCATGACCTCGCATTTCAGTTCTCCACAAGAGAACGTGCTTCAATTGGGTCTCCGCGAAGGGATGACGGTCGGCGACTTCGGTGCAGGCACCGGCCACTACACGCGCGCCGCGGCTGGCGTCGTGGGCGAGAGTGGTAGGGTCTACGCGATCGACATCCAAGAAGACATCCTTAAACACCTGAAGCTTAATTCGCATCCGCACCATCGCGCCATTATCGAGACCATCTGGGGCAATGTAGAGCAGATGGGCGGTACCCACCTACGCCCTGAGACACTAGACGCAGTC
>JBJOOS010000054.1:0-3813 GCA_046051155.1 Candidatus Parcubacteria bacterium | reverse complement strand
AGACGGCCAACAGGAAACGTTTGATCCCGAGCGGCTCGCGATATCGCTCGAGCGCTCTGGTGCACAACCGTACACCGCAGAGCGCATAGCCCAGACCATCACCGACTCGATCGCTCCGGGCACTTCGTCAAAAGAGGTGTACACCAAAGCGTTTTCGCTTCTGCGCAGAGAGGCGCGCCCCGTCGCCGCGCGCTACGCACTTCGCCGTGCGCTCCTTGAGCTTGGTCCCACGGGCCACCCGTTTGAAGACTTCATCTCGCATCTCTATCGCGCCGAGGGTTGGGAAGTAGAGACCCGTAAGATAATGCAGGGCAAGTGCGTTTTCCACGAGGTCGACTTCTACGCTTCGCACCGCGAACAGAACGAGTTCCTCGCCGCAGAGCTTAAGTATCACAACGATCCAAGCTACAAGACCGATCTCAAGGTCGCGCTCTATGTGAAGAGTCGTTTCGACGACATCTTCTCCTGCGATCCGAACGAGCGCACCTGTCCGATCACCCGCGGGATCCTGATTACGAATACCAAGTTCACCTCCGAGGCCATAGCATACGCCGAATGTGCGCGCGTCGAGCTCCTCGGGTGGGGCTACCCGCTGAAGGAGAACCTCTTTGCGCGCATGAGCCGCGCAAAAGTCTACCCGATTACCACGCTCACCGGCCTCTCTCGCGCGGCGAAACGAATTCTTATCGAGAAGGGAACTATCGCCGTCGACGAGGTCGTCCGCAACCCAAAACTGCTTGACCCACTCCACCTCACGAGTGCTCAGGTAGGCGACCTTCTTGCAGAAGCAGAGGGCGTGCTCTCGATGAGTTAGACGATTCTCGAACGGCTAGTGCTATCACTCCGCAAAGGCCTTTTGGAACTCTTCAACATCGTTAAAGTGCTGTTGTACTCCTCTGATTTCTTGGTAGTCTTCATGTCCCTTGCCGGCGCAGAGGATGATGTCTCCTTTGTGAGCGAGCCGCAGACCTTCTCGAATCGCTGCACGGCGATCGGCGATAGTGATCACTTTTTTAAGTTCTTCGGGTGAGAGTCCGCTCTTCATTTGACCTAGAATAGATTCCGGGTCTTCATTTCGCGGATTGTCAGAAGTAAAGAGGGCGACCTCTGAGAGTCGAGTGCCAATCTGTCCCATCAGCTTCCGCTTCGACGGGTCGCGGTCTCCGCCGCAGCCGAAAATCGTAATCACCTTCGCGCCCGCAAACGACGTCCGGATGGTCTGCAGCACATTCTCGAGCGCGTCAGGCGTGTGTGCGTAGTCGACAATCACCGTCACTCCATCTCGAGAAGTGAAGTGTTGGAATCGTCCCGTAGGCGGCTCTATTTCTTTTAGAATCGAATCAACCTTCCCCATATCAAACCCAAGCAGTGAGCACGCGCTCCAAATCGCGAGCAGGTTGTACGCGTTAAAGGTGCCGAGCAGTTTTGAGCGGACCGGTGTTCCACGGAAGACGAGGTCAAGTCCGTTAAGTGAGTTCGCTTTTATTTCTCCGTGGAAGTCCTCCGCCGCCTTGAAGCCATAGGAGTACTTCTTGGCACGTATTCCTTCAAGCATCCGGCTCCCATACGCATTGTCCGTGTTGGCGAGGGCGAATGCGCTCGTCGGGAGCATGCGGAAGAACTTCTTTTTTGCTCTGAAATAATTCTCAAAACTTTTGTGGTAGTCGAGATGGTCGTGCGTTATGTTCGTGAAGATACCGCCGACAAAATGGACGCCCATCACCCTGTTTTGGTCGAGCGCATGTGAAGACACCTCCATAAACACGTACGTACAGCCAGCGTCTATCATTTTTCGGAACAGTCTATTGAGCGATACGGGGTCTGGCGTCGTGTGGTCTGCCTTCAGCACCTTCCCGGCAATGATGTTCTCCACCGTAGAGATGAGCCCTGCTTTGTACCCGAGCGACGTGGCGATTCTGTGGAGGAGGGTGGCCGTGGTCGTCTTACCGTTGGTCCCT
Source organism: Candidatus Parcubacteria bacterium (assembly GCA_046051155.1). Lineage (GTDB taxonomy): Bacteria > Patescibacteriota > Minisyncoccia > Phycocordibacterales > Phycocordibacteraceae > C7867-001. The sequence continues at coordinate 1,855 of JBJOOS010000054.1, read as the reverse complement.
GTGACGCCAATGATAGAGAGCTTACGCGAAGGGAAGCCGAAACGCATCGCCCCCACGAGGACTAGCGAGTAGTGATACGGCGGTTGGAGAAACGTAAAAAGGCTCTTGGGAATGATTTTTTTAATCGTTTTTAAGAGCTTTTCCATGCGTGATACAATGGGCCCATTATGTGTGGCATTGCAGGCATTATCAAGCCCTCTTCGGGGGGACAAAAAGCTCTCGATACGATGCTCGAGCGCATCAAACATCGCGGCCCCGACGACTCAGGCACGTTTGTGGACGCGAAGGTGGCGATCGGCATGCGCCGATTGAGCATTATCGACGTAGCGGGAGGCAAACAACCCATCTCCTCTGCCGATGGCTCGCTTATCATCGTCTTCAACGGCGAGATTTATAATTTTAAAGAGTTGCGCGAGGGGCTCGTCGCACGCGGACACACCTTCAAAACGCACACCGACACCGAAGTCATACTCCACCTCTACGAAGAGAAGGGCGAGGACGTGGTGAAGGATCTGCGCGGCATGTTCACGTTTTTTATCTACGACACCAAGAAGGGCAGGGTGATGGCCGCGCGCGACCCATTCGGGATCAAGCCGCTTTATTACACGATGAAGGACGGAGTTGTCGGCGCCCTCGGATCAGAAATCAAAAGCCTCCTTACGATTTCCGGCTACAAGAGGGAGATTAACGACGAAGCCATCTTCCATTACCTCTCCTATCAGTACAATCCGATGCGCGAGACCTTCTTTAAAGGCATTTATAAGTTGCCTCCGGCGAGCTATTTACTTATCGACGCGGTGACCGGGTGCGCGGAAGAGCACACCTATTGGGACATTTCATTTGCGCAGGACGACGCGATGCAGGAAGACGCCGGTGAGAAGAAGCTCGCAGGCATTCTGCAAGACTCTGTCGCGCATCACCTGATTAGCGATGTGCCGCTTGGCGCATTCCTCTCCGGCGGCGTCGACAGCGCCCTTATCGTGGGAGCGATACGGAAGGTACAGCCGACGGGAGAGTTGAAGACATTCACGATCGGTTCAAAAGAGGTCAATGAGTTTGCCTCCGCGCGGGAACAGGCCGACGCGCTCCACACGACTCACACAGAGATCCTCCTCGACCCAGATGAATACTTCGCCACTCTGTCGCGCATCGCGTATCACTTCGACGAACCGGTGGCAGACCCGTCGGCTGTGGCGCTCTACTTCCTCGCGCGCGAGGCCGCGAAACAGGTGAAGGTCGTGCTCTCGGGCGAAGGCGCTGACGAGCTCTTCGGTGGCTACGGCATTTATCGCGAGCCGTACTCATTTGCAAAGTTTGACCGAGTGCCGTGGATACTGCGTAAAGCTCTTCTGCTTCTCACCCGTCTACCGATTCGTATGCGCGGGATGAACTTCCTGCGCAGGTACCAGCTCTCGCTTGCCGACCGCTACATCGGAAACGCGTATGTCTTCTCTACAAGCGACGCAAAAGCGGTGTGGAAAGGGAAGTCATATCCGCGCTACGACCTCTCCCCGCTCTATAAGAAAGCGGGCGCGTGGTCGGACCCCACGCAGATGCAATATGTCGACATCCACCAGTGGCTCGTGGGCGATATCCTCGCGAAGGCCGACAAGATGACGATGGCGCACTCGCTCGAGCTCCGCGTTCCATTTATGGACAGAGAGGTCGCGTCCTTCGCAAGCACGATTCCTGATCGGCTGAAATTTGTCGACGGTACGGCCCTGAACGCGAAGTATCTCCTGCGCAAGGCGGCTAAGGAGTTCGTCCCGCCGACGACCCAGAAGCGCAAGAAGCTTGGATTCCCCATTCCAATTAAGGAGTGGCTCAAGACTCGTACCGATTGGCAGGAGAAGCT
>JBJOOS010000053.1:0-4049 GCA_046051155.1 Candidatus Parcubacteria bacterium | reverse complement strand
ATGCGGCAACAGCTCCTTCTCTGGGCACAGAAGCGCGAGAAGCATCTCTCGGCGCTGGCGATGATTGCCGGCTTCGTGACCGATAACCTCTTCTTCACGCGGGTTGACCTCCTGCAGACCCAGCTACTTCTCGCTGGCTATGCGATAGCGTGCTTCGTCTCGATACCGGTCCTGCATTTCATAGAGATACGGCGCGAGCGGTTGGGGAGAGATGCGCGCTGGCGCGTGCTCCTGCCGTTTGTGACCCAGTTCGCGCTCGGCGGTTTCTGGAGCGCGTTTGTCATCTTCTACGGGCGCTCCGCAGACTTCGCCGCGTCGTGGCCGTTTCTTATTCTGCTCGCGCTCGTGTTCCTCGGTAGCGAATACTTCCATCGTTACCACACACGACTCGTCTTCACGAGCGTACTCTTCTTCTTCGCGCTGTACTCCTGTGCGATTTTTATCCTCCCCATCTATACGCACACGATAGGTACGGTGACCTTTCTCGAGAGCGGCGCTCTCGCGGTGGGTATCTTCGCGCTCTTTACTATGGTGCTTCGCGTCCTTGCTCGACGCCGATTCCTTGACGACGTGTGGCGTATTCGCGCGGGGGCCGGCATCGTGCTGGTGCTTATGAATCTGTTCTATTTCACCAATATTCTGCCGCCCCTGCCGCTCTCCGCTACGGCTACTGGTGTGTATCACGATATAGAGCGGATCCCAGGCGCGTATCTCGGCACGCAGGAGTCAGGTCAGCCGTGGACGGTGCGCTATCTCGGCTTCGCGCCCACGCTCCATCTATTTTCAGGAGACGCTGTGTACGCATACAGTTCGGTCTTCGCCCCCACGGCGCTCACGACGAGCGTGGTGCATCGCTGGCAGTGGTACGACCCGACTACGGGAGCGTGGGTGACGAAGGCTACCGTCACCTATTCGATCGTCGGGGGGAGAGACAGCGGGTATCGCGGCTACACCCTTCTCCCTATTAGCGACGCGGGAGAGTGGCGCGTCAATGTCGAGACGGTCGACGGTCGCTTGATAGCGCGGCTCCCGTTTACCGTAGAGCTCGCCACAGCCGAGCCCGTGCTCGAGACCGTCACGCTTAAATAAAAAAAGATGACCAGCTTCTCGCGAAGTTGGTCGTTTAAGGGTGCTGCCCGTCAGATCGAGGCGTCAGTCGGCGTATAGTAGCTCCGGGGTTTGCCAGAGCCAGTCGAGATAATCGATGAGCTTTTTGCGCGACGCCACGTCTCCGCTCTGTTGGTACTTTTCAATCCGCTGGTATTCGCCGTCGGTCATATCGACCGCGCGGACGCCCGTCTCCGGGATAACGTACCCTGGCGGATACGGTGTCACGTGCGGAGTAAGCAAAAACGGGTTGGCCGAATCCATTGCTGCGAGTACCGTGAGATAGGCGCGCGGCATGTGATAGGCCGGAGCGTGGAGCTCCACCGAGCGGATACCACGTTCGCGCACCTCATCCACCAGCCAGACGGCCTGCTCCTTGCTGTGAGCCGCAGTGACCTGTGTCACCACGTTTCCCCGCGCCGACGGGTCGACCCAGAACGGACCTTTGCAGAGACGCTCGAACGTCAGAGCTTCGTAGGTACGCTCGTGCGGGTTGGTCCCAAGGAGCAAGAGTAGGGGAACTCGTCGTACTTCCCACTCCTTGATCGCATACTCTACCCGTATGTGCTCGCCGAGTCCGGTATGCACCGCGATTGCCGTGGGTTTGATCCGCGGAATCGCTAGTATCCAGGCCGCCATAGCGAAGATGTCACTAGCTGGGTTGCCAGTTACTACCCGAGAGATTTTCGGATTATCCATCGAAGAACTCCTTTGTTGCTGTAGAACATAATAACACGACCTACCGGTTTAGCAAGTGTCTACCGAGCCGGACGTTGACTAGAGCTTCTTCTCGATAATCTCTCGGTATGGGCGGAAAATATGTCCATTATCCAGCCTTAACGCGTAGCTTGGTCTGGCGTGCTTTGTCGAGCTTGGGGAGGATGATAGTGAGGAGGCCGTCCTTGGCGCTCGCAGAGGAGGCGTCGACGTCGATCTCTTGGGGGAGCATGATAGCGCGCGAGAACGAGCCCCAGAAGAGTTCGCGGGTGAAGTAATCGGGGCCAGCGACCTGTTCGCGCTCCATGCGCGAGCCTGCTATCTCTACCATATCGCGGCTTATAGAAATGCCGAGCTCGTCAGGGCGTACGCCGGCGACGAATGCGCGGACGACGATATCGCTCGCGGTCTGGTGTACGTCGACAGGGAGTTGTCCCTCGCTGCCCTTACTGCTAGGCATCATGTCGTCGTCGAGCGCGGCTGCGGCACGGGAGGAGGGTGCGGCAGTGAGCGAACGCGGCTTCTCGCGCGCGGGCTGGGTAGTCGCCGGCATCTCGTCGTCGAATGCGTCAAAAGAGTCCCGGGAGGAGTTGCCGCCGGAAAGACGCTCAAAGAACGATGGCTTTTTGTTCATGTGTAGCATACGGGTGATTAAGGATTGCGTAACTGGAAATATTTTAGCACTTCAAACGCCGCGAAAAGGATGACCGCTACAACCCATACGAGAAAGAAAGCGGCGAGCGCAGAAGAAGCACCTGTTGTAATAATAAGCATGTTGAACGCGGTGTGCAATGCGACGGCGAGGATAAGTCCGAATGCCGCGGCGCCGATGCGGCCGGCCGGATGCCAATTCTTCGAGAAGGCGAGTCCGAATCCGATCGAGGCAGAGGCGATGACGTGAAGCAGGTTCGCGCCGAGGAAGCGCATGTCGCTCGTGCACAAGATCGAGCACGCCGGATGAATCAGGAACAGCATGTTCTCGGCAGAAGCGAAGCCGAGCGCGACGGTAATCATATAGATTACGTAGTCGGGCGCTTCATCGACGGCGTAGCGCCAGAGGATAAAGGACGCCGCCATCGCGTACTTCAAGAGCTCTTCGATAAGCGCCCAGCTCGTCATGATTGAGAACGTGTCGTGGAAGAGGGACTTCGCTATCTGCTCAAGCGGGATCGCGAGCGGCACCGCGAACATACCCGCGATAAACGTGAGCGCGATAAGTGGCTTCGGCTCTGGGTGCTTGGCGTCCTCTTTGAGTAGGAAGTAGAGCCAGATGAGCGAGGGGAGTAGGCCGCCGATAAATGCGTAGCCGAGCGTCTCTAGAGAGAGGTAAGGGTAAAGTGCAGAAGTCACTTCACTATTCTAGCGCACTTATACGGGCCACTTCGCGACCATCAGGAATTGTGAATCTTTTGTCGGCATCGACTGGTAGATTTCTTCGGTTACAAAGGGCATAAAAGGGTGGAGGAGCTTCAAGACGCGGTCGAGAAGCGCGAGGAGCAGGCGCGCGCGCGAAGCGCGCGCCTGCTGGTCTGCTCCGGCGAGTATTGGCTTCGACTCTTCGAGAATCTTGTCCGCTAGTTCATGCCACGTATAGTGGTAGAGCTTCTCTGCAGCCATGTAGATGCGGAACTCCTCGATGTCAGTTGTGACCTCCTTGGTGAGGGCGTCGAGCGCTTCTAGTAGCTCGCGTTCGCGAGCAGGAAAAAGATCGCGCTCCGGGCCGCTCGGCCAAGTCTTACTATCTTTTTCCTGCTCGTTTACGCTCGCCGTGTTCTCGAGGATAAATCGCGCGATGTTCCAGAGCTTGTTCGCGAAATTTTTATAGCCTTTGATCCTACTCTCATCGAAGCTAATATCATTGCCGATCGAGGTGCCGACCAAGAGCCCCATCCGCAGCGCATCCGCGCCGTATTTGGCGATTATGTCGAGCGGATTGATACCGTTGTTAAGCGACTTGCTGAACTTACGGCCCTGCTTATCGCGCACCAGACCGTGAATGAGTACCGTCTTAAAGGGCACCTGCCCGAGGTGGAATCCGCTCATGAGGATCATGCGTGACACCCAGAGAAAAAGAATTTCGTACGCCGGCGACATGAAGGCGGTGGGATGGAAACGTTTTAAGTCGTCGGTCAGCTCGGGCCACCCGAGGGTAGAAAAGGTCCAGAGCGCCGACGAGAACCAGGTATCAAGCACGTCCGGGTCCTGGGTCCATCCTTCCGCTTCCG
>JBJOOS010000052.1:0-4234 GCA_046051155.1 Candidatus Parcubacteria bacterium | reverse complement strand
CCCGTCGACCCGATGGACGAGTTGTCAAGTCGAAGGTCGATGCGGTGGTTGCGACCATGCTGGGACACAAGAAGTCGAGAATAAGGATCGGCCGCGCCAAGCGGCGCGCATCGATCGAGCATGCGCTTCGCTCTATCGGACTAGGCGCGCAGAAAGTGCTTTCGGTATCGACCGGAGAAGCGCAGGAGATCTTCGGCGAACTGAAGAAGGGCGGTGAGCTCGAGGGCATCGATTCGCTCGAAGACTTACTCGCGGGTCTGCGACAGATGAAGACCGGTCTCGAAGCAGAGGGTCCTGTGTTTGAGGGCTTGCCGAAGCTGAAGAAGCAGGCAACACCGGAAGAAGTCGCGGAGCACGAGATGCGTCTGCACGAGTACTGGCTGAAGAGGGCCGGTCCTGGCAGCGGAGACAGACTCTTGCTCGCGCTCGCTTACCCTAAACGGAGGGATTGGAAGCCATGGGTTCCTGCCAGGAATATTTTCCCCGGTTGGGAGTCGAATGCCCGTCCGCCGAAGACGGGGTTTACCCCGAAAGCGGGGAAGTAGGCGATGCTCTGTGTAGCAAAGGGAGGTGAGTAGAGGCCGCGGAGATGATTCCGCGGCCTTTTCATATATAGAGGAAGTACGGTATGGTGATTTAATGAATGCCGAAGCGGTCATACGGTTCGAGAAAGTGTCGTTTGAATACGGACACAATAAGCCAATCCTCGACGAGGTAGATTTTCCTGTTCGTCGCGGTATGAAGATGGCAGTGATGGGGCAGAATGGCGCTGGCAAGTCCACACTCTTTTCTCTCATGACTGGCGAGATTGCGCCCGAGAGCGGTCAGATACACGTCTCGCGCGGTATGAAGGTGGCGACTGCGCCGCAGGTGATTCCGCGCGACCAGATGGAGCTCACGGTGCGCGAATTCTTCCAGAAGTGTTTCAGCGAGACGGTCTACGACATCGACCCTAGAATCGACGAGGCGCTCGAGGTGGTGAACCTAAAGCATCATGAAAAACTGCACGACCGCGTGATGAAGAGCTTCTCGGGCGGTCAACAAGCGCGGCTCCTTCTCGCGTCTGCGCTTATTCAGAATCCTGACCTCCTTCTGCTCGACGAGCCGACGAACAATCTCGACACGGCAGGTATCGAGCATCTCACCAAGTTCCTCGTGGACTACTCGAAGACGGTCATTGTTATTTCGCACGATGCGGAGTTCTTGAATGCATTTACGACCGGCGTGCTCTACCTCGATGTCTTCACACGTAAAATCGAGCAGTATCCGGGGAACTACAACGACGTGCAGCGCGATATCCTCGCGCGTATCGACCGCGAGAATCGCAAGAATGCCCAGCTCGAGAAAAAAATTCAGGAGAATAAAGACAAAGCGAACTTCTTCGCACAGAAGGGAGGCAAGATGCGTCTCGTCGCCAAGAAGATGCGTACCGAAGTAGAGGAGATGGAGGAGTCCAAAGTGGACGTGCGCAAAGAGGACAAGATGATTCGACCATTCATCATCCCGGCGCAACCCGAGTTGGGTGGCATTATACTCACGCTCACTTCCTACACGGTCTCAAAAGGGAAGAAGCCGACCAAGAAAAAAGCAAACATCACGCTACGCAAAAATAATCACCTTCTGCTCAAAGGGCCAAACGGTATCGGGAAGAGCACTCTGCTCGAGGCCATAGCGGGCGGCAACGCAGAGGGCGCAGTCATCGCGCCGGGCGTGAAGGTCGGCTACTACCGCCAAGACTTCTCCACACTCGACTTCAACGCGACGGTATTTGTAGCACTCAAGAAAGCGATGGGCCAGCCAGACGAGCAGCGACTGCGCGCGACCGCGGCAGGATTCCTACTCACTGCAGATGTGATGGATACAAAAATCGGCGACCTCTCCGAAGGGCAGAAGGGGCTTGTGGCGTTTGCTTCGCTTGTGCTTGAGCGCCCGGGACTCCTAATACTCGACGAGCCGACGAACCACATCAACTTCCGTCACCTCCCGGTCATCGCGAAAGCGCTCGACGAGTACGCGGGTGCGATGATTCTTGTATCTCACGTGCCTGAGTTTGTCTCTCAAATTCGCATCGACGAGATTTTGGATTTGGATAAATAGAGGAAGGTGGATATCCGGCCGCGCACTCGTAGGCGCGGTGCTAGACTTTATGTATGAAGAAACTCTTTACCTTTCCTGTCATCGTTCGCTTCGGTCTCGCCTGTGTCTTCTTAGCCAACTCACTCACCGCCTTCTTCTCCCCGAGCGAATTTAGTGATTTGATTTCAGGCTCATTTGTTGCGGGCATACTCTCATCGATAGGGTTAAGCGTCTCCGCCTTTATCACGTTTGTCGGATGCAACGATCTAACCGTCTCACTCCTCTTGTTGTCGGGCTGGAAGACCTCTCGTGTTGCCACTTACGCGACGGCCTGGATTACCACAGTAGTGATTGTTATAGGAGTGAATACGCTCGACGCGCTTGAACATCTGGGGTTCATTTCGATGGCGCTCTCGCTCGCCCTGCGCGGCAAGCGCGACTAGTAGTATAGTGGCGCAATGGAGCAGTATAACAAGCTTGTACGAGATAGAATCCCCGAGATTCTTGACGGAAAAGGTGTGTCGTACGAGAAGCGTGTGGCGACGTTTGAAGAATACAAAACAGAGTTAATAAAAAAGCTTGCCGAAGAGGTTGCGGAGTTTGGCGAAGCGGGCGCGCCCGAGGAGCTCGCTGATGTGCTCGAGGTCGTATCTGCTCTCAAGGAACTGCCAGAGTATAAGAACGTAGAGCAACTGCGGCAGCAGAAACTAGCCGAGAGGGGTGGATTCCGCGGGAGAATTATCTTGAAGGGCGAGAAATAGCAAGTTTGCTATACTAGGCAGATGGAAATGCCAACCGTAGGACAGAAAGCGCCAGCGTTTACTCTTCCGGACCAAGATGGAGTAGAGCACTCTCTGTCTGACTACAAGGGCAAGTGGGTGTTGCTCTATTTCTATCCGAAAGACAATACGCCGGGCTGTACGATTGAGGCGTGTACGATTCGCGATCAGTTTACAGATTTTCAGAAGATTGATGCAGTGGTGCTTGGGGTGTCGACCGACTCGGTCAAGAGCCACAAGCGGTTTGTTGATGCTTTTAATTTACCTTTTACACTGCTCGCCGACGAGACGAAGGAGGTGGTAGGGAAGTATGGTGTTTTCGGTGAGAAAAAGATGATGGGGCGCACCTATATGGGCGTGCGTCGGAGCTCGTTCCTCATCGATCCTGCAGGGAACATCGCAACGGTGTACGAAAAGGTGAAGCCCGAGACCCACGCAGAAGAAGTCCTCGCCGATTTGAAGAAAGCGGGTAAAAATTAGGAACTTTTATACAAATCTGTCAAAGCATTGACAATAATCCAGGTGAGAGTACAGTCCAAACGTTAGCGGGGTGGCGTTCTCTATAGATTATTAATCGTTTCAAACTAGCGAAATAGGCGCTAGTTTCCTTAGTATTTTACCGATATGACACTATCAACACTCAATAAGGGCTGGGCGGTGACACAGGTCGCTGTTCTCGTACTCGCGACGTCCGGAGCGGCTTTCCCGCTTGTGGCGAGCGCAGACCAGAACAATCAGGACAATCAGCACCAGCAAGACGGCTGGCAGAATAACGGTGATCAGAATAATAACGACGGGAACCAGGGCGACAATAATAACGACAACCACCATCAGCACGATGGCGGTAACGGCGACAATAATGACAACGAGGGTGGCGACGGGAACCACACTCCAGCTCCTACGACGGCCACGGTCATCGCGACGAAGATTGTCTGCGCCAACGAGTCCGACCTCCCGAACTGGGGCGCAGGCGCAGGCTCGACGATTACAGTGACGACTGCGACAGACTATGTCGCCGCACATCCTACCTGCCACCTTACGTCTGGTTGGAGCTTCCAGTGGGCGCCAGATGGCACCAGTAATCCGGGCGATAACACCGGCGTTGCAGGAAGTCCGTGGACTATCTTTGGTTCCACCGGGAACGATGGCACTGTGAGCACACAAGTCCCTACGACAGCGAGCGGAGTCTCCACGTGGTTCCGCGAAGTGTTCCAGAGCGGCTATGTGCCGTTCACTGGCGCAGACACGAGCAATAATGTCTCGGCTGAGTTCTACTGCAACACCGACCACACCAACTACGACAACTATGACTGGATTCAGGGCGCACAGGCAGGCCAGACCTATTACTGCGTCGCCTTCAACGCCCTCCTTGCTCCGGT
>JBJOOS010000051.1:0-4382 GCA_046051155.1 Candidatus Parcubacteria bacterium | reverse complement strand
CTTGCCTTCACCTTACCCTGTTCCTCCACCTGCCACTCCATCGGCTCGGTCGATACCGTGAGACCGTCCTTCGTCTCCACTATCGGATAACTGCTCGCGTCCCAGCCAGTAACCGTGCCGAGCGTGCCGTTCACGAATCTCCCCTGCGGCGAGTTCTTGGTGAACATCACCGCCGCGCCCTCCTTAAGCTCCAACACCTCAGGCGAGAGGCACCCGCGCTTAAGCCCTTCTACAAGCGAATCCTTCCCTTTTGACGACATGTAAAACTTCTTCACCGCTCCCTTGAGCTTCGTAAGTTCGCCCGCATTGATGCGATCGACGTCGGCGTTGTGTGAGAAAAGTCGCGGTGCTTCAGTGGGCGTATCGGCCGAGCTCACATTGCGTGTCATCAGCCGCTCGTGATGCAGTTCTTCGACCTCTCCCGAGCGTATCGCGGCGAGCACGTCGAGGAATTCGCTGTCGTCTTGGCGATATTGGTCGGTGAGGTAACACGTGAGCAGGTGGAGATCGCGGAAGACGGGTGATGTGTATGCGAACACAGGCTCACGACTACGCGAGATTGGCGGAAGCTGGAAGAAGTCGCCGACGAGTACGACGGTGAGTCCGCCAAACGGCTTATCCACTCTACGCACCTCGCGACAAATCGCATCCGCCATCTGGAACGTAGCGGCCGAGAGCATCGAGATTTCTTCGATAATCAACACCTTCGCCTTCTGTATTCTCCGCGCGATGTGTTCCTTGCTCGCGATGCGGTCGACGTCGGCCCTCGAGAGCGACTCGCTTACACCGATACCGCTCCACGAGTGCAGCGTCATGCCGCCCACGTGCGTCGCCGCGATGCCAGTCGCCGCCGTAATCGACGGCTCGATGCCGGAGCCTTGGAGCCACCGTATGAACTCGTTTATGACGTGCGTCTTTCCGCTCCCCGGCTCGCCCGTGAGAAATACGTTCGCCCCCGTCTTAAGTATGGTGAGTGCGTCGCCCTGCGTCATCCGCGCATTCTAGCAGACTACGGTATACCAGCGCTTGGATCAGACGCGACAAGCGGCACTAAGGTAAAGGTAAATCGGTATTCACCCGGCGTAATGGTCTGCTTCGCCCTTCTCTCCGGAGTCACGGACTCGAGCACGAGTAGAGAATTCTTCACCACCTGCGGCTCGCCGAGTGTAAGCTCGAGGTCGCCCGTGTAGGAGTCCACCGAGACACTAACGCGAACGGTCCCTGCCTGAATGCACTGTGCGTCTACCGGACACCGACTATCCTCACCCAAGCCCTTCACCGCAAGTGTTATTCCGCTTACCTTTGCGCTCTCTCCGACAGCGAGAGTTGTGGTCGCGGAGGTAGTGACGACCGCGGGACAGGCGGCAAACTCGCAGTTGGGTCCGCCTCGACCCACTGCCGTGCCGTCGGGACAAATCTTCGCCTCTGCGGTGCAGGCCTTCTCGCCTACTGGTGACGCCACATATCCCCGCATCCCCCAGACCCCGATTAAAACGAGTGCGAAAATCCCGATGAAAAATGCAACTTTATTCATGGCTTGCAGTATACCAAAACGTACGACCCACGACGGCACCAATCACCGAGCCAATAATCGCTCCGGCGACAAACTCTGAAAACCAGTGGATATTGGTGGACACACTGAGACCAATATAGAGCGCGACCAGGAGCGCGCCGTATCGTATTGCTGGCCGATTCGCACACAAGACGAAAAGGGTTACCGCCATAGCGAAGGCGATCGTCGTGTGCGAAGACGGCCACCCCCAGAAGATGCCATCGCGGAAGAGGCCGAAGTTGAACTGGCGACTGATGTCAGTGTACGTCTCTGCACGAAACGGCGGCGGAATCCTGCCCGTGAAGAATTTATAAAAAGAGGATACGAGCCACCCGGTAGCGACCGCATACGCGAGCGCTAGTCCTGTCCGCCAAGCGACTCCTCCCTTCTCGCGCTTCCCGATAAGGAGCAACGTTAGAGGTAACAGGATCGGCACGAGTCCGCCGATAATCGCCGCCGGAAACGTCCAGCTCTGCAGGAGCGGGTCGCGCGTATGTGTGAACCAGTACCAGTCGAACCCCGTCGTGACCAGGACGTACGTCAGCAGAGCCGCGAGCGCCTGCCACGCGAGATTCCTCCAGGTATAACAACGGCGAATGATTCCTGCCAACGCTTTCATTCTCCCCATCGTAGCACCCGAGAGCGATCGCCCGTATCCATCTCTTGATTGCGCCTGAAATGACCGAGGGCAGTTTATAAAGTGCGGCACCCGTTTGATAATCGGTTATACTAGAGAGATATGAATCCAGCCGATTTGAAGAAGGCGTTGCAGGGCGCTATGCGGGGAGAAGTAACCGACGATGCGGCAGTGCTAGCCGCAAACAGCCGTGACACCTCCCTCTTCGAGCGCAGACCTGAGCTCGTGGTGTACCCCGTAGACGTAGACGACGTGAGCGCCGTCGTCAAAGAGGTGGGCCTAGCGCGAGCCGCTGGTGCACCGATCTCGCTTGCCGCGCGCGCCGCGGGTACCGATATGTCTGGCGGACCGCTCACCACCGGCATCGTCGTTTCCTTTACCAAACATATGAACCGGGTGATCGAGGTCGGTAGCGACTACGCGGTCACCGAGCCCGGCGTCTTCTATCGCGACTTTGAGAAGGAAACCCTCGCAAAGAATTTGATACTCCCCTCCTACCCTGCGAGCCGCGAGATCTGTGCGATGGGCGGTATTGTTTCTAACAACTCCGCTGGTGAGCGCACGCTCGAGTACGGACAGACAGAACGGTATATGGAAGAAGTCGACGTCGTCCTCTCCGATGGTTCGCACGCCACCTTTAGAGCGCTTACCCCCGCCGAGCTCGAAGAGAAGAAGAAGCTCGAGACGCTTGAGGGCGCTATCTACCGCGAGATGGACGCACTCATCACCGAAAATGCGGCGCTCATCGAAGAGAAGCGCCCGAAGGTGTCTAAGAACTCTGCCGGCTACGGCCTATGGCGGGTGCGCGACGCACAGACAGGCGCCTTTAATCTCGCGAAGCTTGTCTGCGGCTCCCAAGGTACGCTCGCACTCTGGACGAGGGCGAAACTTAAGCTCGTGAAGCCCAAGGAGCACCGTGCGATGCTCGTCATCTTCCTCCCTGCGCTCGATAATCTCCCCGAGATCGTGAAGCGCGTGCTCACACAACACCCCGAGTCATTTGAGTCATTTGACGAACACACCTTCACTCTCGCGGTGAAGTTTATCCCTCAGATGCTCGCACAGATGGGCTTCCTTAAGGCGGCAAAGCTTGGTATCGATCTCATACCCGAGGCGCTTGCGGTGGCGACAGGTGGCGTCCCCAAGATGCTTCTCATGGCCGAGTTTGCTGAGGACACCATCGAGGAAGCCGACCGCAAGGCGCTTGCCGCGCAAGCCTCTCTCGCCGACCTCAAGCTCGAGACGAAGATTGAGAAGGACGAGAAAGCATCGGAGAAGTATTGGATTATCCGCCGTGAGAGCTTCAACCTTCTGCGTAAGAACGTGCACGGACTCCACACCGCACCATTCATCGACGACTTTGTGGTCCCGCCAACCTGTTACCCGGAGTTCTTACCGAAGCTGAACGCTCTTCTCGACGAGTACAAGTCACACTTCATCTACACTATTGCCGGACACATTGGCAACGGAAATTTCCACATCATACCGCTCATGGATCTTGGTAAAGAAGAAAATCGCCAAGTTATCCTCGACCTCGCACCCAAGGTCTACGACCTTGTAATTAAAGAAGGCGGCACCACCACCGGCGAACACAACGACGGCATCATCCGCACACCCTATCTCACTCAACTCTTCGGGGCTGAAATGGTCTCCCTTTTCGAGCGAACCAAAAGTATCTTCGACCCGCAGAATATCTTCAACCCCGGTAAGAAAGTGGGCGGCACTTTCGACGACATCAAGCGTGACATGCTGAAATCCTCGCTCTAAGCCATAGTGCAACAAATCCGCCATTTGTGGCGTAGTAAGGCCTGAAGCGTATGCTTTATCAGACTGACTAACCCCTTCCGCATGCCCCCAAAGACCGCAAATAAGCCTTCTACGACCCGGCACACTCTGTGGGCCTTTATTACGTCACACCAGGTCGTCTCGACGATTATTGCCCTTGTACTTATATATGGCGGTTATCGCGTCTACAGCACACTCACGACTCCTCCTGCGGTAACCCGCTACGTCACCACCTCTGTTGCGACCGGTACCGTCGTCGCCTCGGTGAGCGAAACGGGCCAAGTGTCAGCGAGCTCGAACATCGACGTACCGTCGCAGTCTTCTGGAGAAGTTCTCTCTATCGCGGTGACAGCCGGACAGCACGTTACCGCTGGCACGGCACTCGCGTATCTTGACCCAACAACCGCC
>JBJOOS010000050.1:0-4530 GCA_046051155.1 Candidatus Parcubacteria bacterium | reverse complement strand
AGCACGAACGCGTCTTTATTGGCGAGCGTCTCTTGGACGACCTCCTCGTCTGTTTTGGGCGGCATGGCGCCTATCACTATATACGCTTCTGACCTCGTGCGCATTTCACCCGCCGTTGCCCAGTGATACACTACGGCCATCATGGTCCACCTGTTCTCCCATCTCATTGGCGCCGCGGTAGGCAGTACGCTCCTCTTTCCGCTTGCGGTAATACTCTGCGCATTCCTCTTCGAAGACGCAACGATCATTGTCGTCGGCGTTCTCGCGGCCGATGGTACGATCTCTATCCCACTCGCGCTCACGTCTCTGTACGCAGGGATGCTCATGGGCGACATCGCGCTCTACGCCATCGGCCGCGTGGCGCGCAACCACCCCCGTCTGGCGCACTACGTTGATCACGAATTCACCGCGCCCTTCCGCTCATGGCTCGAGAGCCGCTATATGGCACTCGTCTTCTCCGGACATTTCGTGCCGGGGTGGCGCTTTACGACTTATGTCGCGAGCGGCTTTTTCCGCCTTCCCTTCTCTCGCTACCTCCCTTCTGCAATCGCAAGCGGGCTCATCCTCGGTGGATCACTCTTCGCGATCTCATACGTCTTTGGCAGCTTATCAGCGAAGTGGGTCGGCGAAGTGCGATGGGGTGTCGCCGCGCTCTTCATCATCGGAGTATTCTTTGTTGCCCGCCACAACGTGCTTACGTACCGGAGGAAGAAACTTGAGTTGGTGCAGTCGGATACCGGCGCCGATATTCGTACGACGTAAGAATAAGGAGGGAGAAATCAAAAACAGCGAACACCTGCAGAAGCGTCTCGTGGCGTACGAACCCGCGATACGCCTCATACGCGCCGAAGACAGTCAGTGCCGCAATGAAGAGCGGATACGCTATTTTCTTGCCTGAAAAGATTCCGATGACGAGCAAAACTTTCACGACGCCGTGAAGCGCGAGGTAGACCGCGAAGAGATAGTGCGTGTGAATCGTAAACGACTGCGCCGCGTGTACCAGCAACCGTGCAATCGGATCTTCGGGATCCTGGGTCAACTCGCCGCCGGTGATAAATTCGGTCACCGCAACAACCAGAGAGGGAGGGATAACCAGTATGAGCAACGCGACAAGCACCTCGAGTCCGCCGTTCACCGCCTTGAGGAGCAGTGCCAGGTCGAAGTACCACAGAAGGTCCTTTTCTCGTTCAACTTTGTCCGGTACTAAGTCCATTCCGCCAGCGTATCACGCAACTAGCGAAGTGTGTCGCTCCAGTGCCTGTAGAGCGCGGCGGTGGCGCGTAAGTCACCGGCGTTATAACGAGCAATGTCGAGATATTTCTTCTCTGCGTAGAGCTTGGCGACGTCGTCACCGGTTGTGCCAGAGACCTTCGGACTCTCGATCCCAAGCGCGCGGCAGAAGAGATGGAGACTCTTACCCTTGAAACGCGCGGCACCGTAAAAGGAGAGCTGGTCGAGTAAATCATAGTGCTTACAGCCTCGCTGCTGATAGAGATACCGGCCCTCGAGCAAATCTTTGGTCGGCTTCACCCCGTGCACCATCGAACGTATCGCGAGGAAGGGCGCATCGAACGCGCGGCCGTTGAACGATACGAACTCCGTACAGACCTTCGCAACCTTCCAGAATTGTTCGAGTATCCCCTTCTCGTCCATCGGTCGGTAGGATATTCCGCTTTCCTCGCTGTCTTTCAGTTTTGCGTCTGGAGCTGAGAAATATACCGCACCCTTCCCCTTTTCTGTGTCGTACACGCCGATAGCGACGATGAATCCCGTGAGTGGAGAGAAGCCGAGTCCGTCTCGGATCTGCTTCGCCTCCTGCTCATATTCTTCATCGTCGCGTGCAGACTCGCGCGTCCAGCGAAGTAGGCCGTCTTGTGATGCCTCATCGAGCGTATTCCACTCCTCCCCCACCGTTTCTATGTCGAATACGAGTGCCATCGGGCTAGTATATACTCTCCCCATGAATCAAAGAACGGTCCGTACAGCAGTAGGATTGGTGCTGGCGCTTACCTCAGGCATCGTGGGCTATATGGCGCACGACGGCTCGAGCACTGCGATACCCGAGCAGAACGTGGTCGCCCCTGCCCCAGGCACCGTACGGGTAGTCTATAGTCTGGATAAAAAGCAGAATGATCAGGAAATTATCGCGCTCATTAATGCAGCGAAGACGAAAATCTACTTCGCGATGTATGAGTTCACGCTCCAAGACATAGCCGATGCGCTTGTGGAGGCTTCGAAGCGCGGTGTCGATGTGCGCGGACTCGTCGACTCTGGCGAAAGCGCAAATAGCTATGACGCGCCGGTCATTGCGTCGCTCACGAGCGCGGGCATTCCGGTCGAAACCGAGAAGCACGCGAGCGGCACGGGCATCATGCACATCAAGGCTATAGTGACCGACTCCGCGTATGCGCTCGGCAGCTACAACTGGACTGGCTCTGCGACAACTGTAAACGATGAACTGCTTGAGATCGGGACTGACCCCACCCTTCGCCAAACGTATGAGGACATTCTGACGAAACTCCTTGATACATACAAAGGGAATCCCGTGGGCGCTCCTGCGCCCACGGCTTCGGCGGGCATCATCGACTACACCGACGCACCGACCCACGTCGGCGAGACTGCTTCTGTGCGCGGCACACTCGTAGACGCCCATGCGTCTGCAAGCGGCACAGTCTTCCTCGACTTCTGTAAAAGCTATAAGACCTGTCCCTTCACGGCAGTCGTCTTCGCGGGTGACGCAAAAAAGTTTGGAGACCTCTCGAAATACGCAGGACAAACCGTCACCCTCACCGGTAAAATCTCCTCCTACCAAGGTAAGGCTGAGATTATCCTTTCATCTCCCAATCAGCTGACGCAATAGGATTTATACTTGGATAATGTCCCTGTCCCCGACTGTTCGACACAGACTCCGCAATGGTGCTTTCATCCTGCTCTCGATTATCGCCCTACTATTTTTATCCTATCGGCTCTGGATCGTACCCGCAGGCAGTGCATGGCTACTGTGGGACCTCCGTCATCATCCAGACGTTCGCATCGTCCCCACACCGATACAAGCGCCCACCGACCCCATCATGTACGGACAGACATTCTCATTCCATAACGTGTCCTTCACAGTCCCATGGACTCAAGGCGCCCCGCGTGTCAGCACCACGACGATGCTCGCAATCAAGTTCCCGGATCATAAGGCATTTTTTATTACAAAGTTTGACAATGGCTATTCCACATTTGCATCAAATCCAGCGCTCGGTTCTGACACGGACTCAAGCCGCGCATTCTATAATGCAATCGTCAACGTAACCCCATCGGACCTCCACCTCTTTGCACCGCTGCAAGAACAAATAAAAATAGACTCCTTACTTATAGTGAAAGCCGTCATATTTGGCGCTTCCGGCCACCCCGTATATACCTATGACACGAGTAACGGCGAGCATGTGTATGTCTTCACCAGAAACGCGACGTCTACCCTCGTCTCCTTCTTTACGCCGTCCAATGACCAGTACGACCTATCAATCCTTGGCGCGGACCAAACAGAAATTAACTCCATCGTCGAGTCAATTCGAACAAAATAAATATGAAATTCACTAAACCACCAACAAAAAGAATTTGGATTTTTGGAGTAATGACAATCGCCTATGTGGCATTTTACGTGATGCAGTGGATTAAGCCCTCTACCCCCACCACCTTTGACTTACTTCTTATTCCTTTAATCATACCGAGCTATGTAATCTCGACGGTAACGCATAACGTGACGGTCGGTATAATTTTGGGATGGGCGTTTATGCTTCTTGTGTTGTACCTGCTAAGTGGCAGCGTCTATTGGTTCGCCTTTGTGCCTCATTCGAAACGATTTTGGTATTCGCTTGTCGGAGCATGTTTTGTCGTAATCTTGGCACCCACGCTGCTGCAATGGTACTGGCATAGAAACGACCAGCCTTTTAGTATTCTGCCGATTAACGAGCGCTCGTGCTTTATCTTCACACTGCTCGCTCCTCAAGGGGCCGTCCCAGTCGCAGATCAAGAACTGGTAATCAACACGGAAACTGAGTACGAGCAGTTATTGCACCATCGCACAAGCACCTGCAAAGACCCCCTTCCCCCTGTTGATTTCAGCAAATATACAGTGCTGGGGAAGCTGGTTACCGATGCCTCGTGCATGCGGAACGAATTCTCTCGCACGTATAGTCGAGACGATGCGCAAAAAACGGCAACCTATGCAGTGCGGTCGGTGGAGCGCTTTTGTATGACAGCCATGCCTAGCGATAGCATGAACCTCATTGCTGTTCCTAAGATTCCACCGGATTACCGCATAAACTTCAAGCCAGGCCCGACCACATGTGTTGATGCGACATTCGCAAACGGTCGGCCCTATACCAAATGTTCTCAGTGAGGGTGTGTGGAACGCGGGCGGCATGATTGCGATGTGAAGGAATTGCTGGTATAGTGTTCGCAACTTCCAGTGGCTACCGACCGACTTCGTATAAATAATGAGATCCGCGCGACCGAGTTGCGCGTTATTGGCGCACAGGGTGA
>JBJOOS010000049.1:0-4566 GCA_046051155.1 Candidatus Parcubacteria bacterium | reverse complement strand
CGATCATTTCATCAACGGTGCAGTCGTAGTACGGAAGGGTGGCAGAGCGGTCTAATGCACCGGTCTTGAAAACCGGAGTCTCCTTACGGGGACCGTGAGTTCGAATCTCACCCCTTCCGCCAAGTCGTGTTATAACAGCACAATGAATGAGGGGACTCCCGAGCACAAAGGTGCGTTCCTTGACCGAGATGGTCCCGTGGTTATTGATACGGGCTATATAGACTCTCCCGATCGTGTCGAATTATCTCCAGGGGCGACGGAAGGGCTACAATTACTCAAAAAGCACGGCTACAAGGTTGTGTTCATATCAAATCAATCCGGAGTTGGGCTAGGGAAATTTACCGCCGAACAGGCGGCGTCGGTGCACGACAGGACCATAGAGCTTTTGCAACAAGAAGGAGTTGAGATTGACGATGCGTATTACTGTCTTCATTCGCCAGATGACGAATGTGTGTGTCGTAAGCCCCACCCGACACATGTGCACGCCGCCGCAGAAAAACATAAGATCGATCTGTCACGATCATTTTTTGCCGGAGACCGACCAACCGATCTTGAAACGGGACGCAATGCACACCCGAACATGAAAACAGTGCTCGTCGGGGATAAAGAAGGAAAGCCGCTCCTACCAGAGGACGAACATTTGGCTGATTATAAAGCGCCCACCCTGCTTGAAGCAGCACAGTGGATTATTGCGAACGGGGACGCATCATAGCGTATTCGCTGTTCCCTTCCCCCCGACTCATCAACTCCCTACAAAGCGAGTCGGGGGTTGGCGGTGGTTTGTCAGTGTTGCTGACATGGTTTAGTATGGGCCCGTCATGCCTGCACGCACGCAGATCTGGGCCAGCATTCTCGGCGTCGCTCTTGCTTTTACTGTCGGAACCCCTTTTGCTCATGCGGCATATCACTTCTCTAACTACCGCGGCAGACCGCCCCTCCACACGCTTGCTGGCACAAGTAAAACGCCTCTAGGACTTACCCCGAGCGAGATAAAAGCGGCGTACCATCTCCCAAGTTCGGGCGGCTCGGGCACCATTGCGATTATTGATGCCTATGACGATGCTTCTATCGAAAAAGATTTGAACGATTTTTCAAATGCGTTCGGCCTTCCCGCATGCACTACGAGCAATGGCTGTTTTGAGAAGCATAAAATGAAAACCGCAGAGTCCGCGAACAGCGGCTGGGCGCTCGAGACGACACTCGATGTCGAGTGGGCGCACGCGATTGCTCCATCAGCAAAGATTCTACTGATCGAAGCGCCTACCCCTTCGGGTAAAAACTTTTTGAACGCCATCGACTATGCTGCCGGCCGTAGCGATGTTGTCGCCGTCTCGATGAGCTTCGGTGGCCCCGAATTCCCCGAGGAAGTCTCACTCGATTCGCACTTTTCCTCCAAGAATGGCGCGGTCTTCTTTGCTTCTGCTGGCGACAACGGCTCTGGCGCATCTTGGCCCGCGAGCTCGCCCGAGGTCATCGGCGTCGGGGGCACCTCTCTCACGAAAACGACCGAGACCGCGTGGAGCGGCTCGGGTGGCGGTATTAGTGCATACGAAAAAACACCAGCATTTCAAAGCGCCTATTCCATCGCGAAGAGCAGCGGCATGCGCGCCATACCTGATGTTGCATACGATGCCGACCCTGCGAGCGGGTTCTCCATTGTGCGCAAGGGCGCCTGGCGCATTGTCGGCGGGACGAGTGCGGGCGCCCCGCAGTGGGCGGCTATCGCCGCACTTGGAAGCGGCGTGAATAATAAGAACTTTTATTCTGACAAGTCATCTGGTACGTCGCAGAAATACTTCCGCGATATCACCAGCGGGACCAATGGCGACTGCGGGTACGTCTGTGACGCCCGCGCGCACTATGACTACGTCACCGGATTAGGAACACCCCTCACCGTGAACTTCTAGGTCTGATGCTATACTTCCCTCTATGGCCCGTACGGCTCTTTTAGAATGGGAAGGTAGAGAATACGACCACAATCCAAAAGATGCGGATTGGTATTGGGTCGTCGGCATCGTCGCGGTCGCATGTACGGTCGCTTCGATACTCTTCGCCAACTACCTGCTCGCGATACTTATTATCATCGCGGCGGTGACGCTCGCCCTCCACGCGTCAAAGGAGCCGCCGCTCCACCGCTTCCAGCTCGTTGACGAGGGCATCGTCATTGGCGAAGATCTCCACCCATTTGAGAAAATGATTTCGTTCTCCGTGCTCGAAGACGTGCAAAACGAATACCCGCCGATGCTCTCTATTAAGACCGAGAGCTGGCTGTCGCCGCACTTAGTGATCCCGCTCCAAGACGTCGATCCCGACCACGTGTACGCGCACTTCCTCGCGCATGTCGACGAGGCCGCGCACCCACACACGGTCGTCGACCTGGTGGCGGCCTGGCTTGGTTTCTGATATACAGGTAGGTGTAGTTGAGTATCTGCCCCCGTCGTTCAATGGATAGGACGCGAGCTTGCGGAGTTCGTGATGTAGGTTCGATTCCTACCGGGGGCACCGATGAGGAGTTAAGAACGAAGGGGCCGCACGACATCGTGCGGCCCCTTGGGCTACTCAGAAAGAACCACAAAAGGTCCGAAGCTAAGATGGGCGCTCACTCGACCCCTAAATTCCACCATCGCTCTCTCAAGCGATTCGAGCTCACCCCTCTTGAGGTCGATCTCGATGGCGAAATCGTAGGTGCGATTCCCGGCGTGCACCGAGTGTATCTGAACCAGGTTCAACCCTTGGAAGGGCTGTAACGACTTCAGTAACGCTCCCGGCGCATGCGGAATCTTATACACAATGAGGACCCGATTCTCTTCACCCAGATGCACTGGATATGTTGCTGGCGCAATCAAGAAGAATGTCGTAAACGCCGTATCATCCTCGAAAGACTCCTCAAGCACCGTGAGTCCGTACACGTCTGCGGCGGAGCGTGGAGCAAGCGCGGCATACCGGGCACACTCGTGACCTTCGGCCACGCGCTGTGCCGCCTCCCCATTGCTGGCAGCACCACACGTCGCGAGACCCATCGCCACAACCCCCCGTTTGCATGCCTCGAGAGCCTTCGGGTGTGCGATCACCTTCGTAATCATGGATTTAGTCACCCCCTTACGCGCCATGAGACAGAAGTGAACCTTCATCCGAACGGCACTCACCACTCGAATCGGACACGTTTCCATATGACCACAAGACCCAAGCAGGCCAACAAACGACTCAAGAGGCTCGACCACTCTGCCACCGGCGAGCGTATCCATCGCGACTGCCCCGTAGCCGCCGTTCTGCAGAATGTTCTTCAACACATCGCCATTTGACGTGGTGAAAACGTAGTTCTCGACGGTTGCCTGTGGCGCTCCGAACCTCTCAGCGAGAACGGTATACGCGTGATGCGAAAACGTTGCCCCAAAGGGCCCAAGAAACGTAATGTGTGTCATCTGTCTTCTCCTTTCCTTTTGTACCGTGCTGTCAATGTGCTATTCCCAAAAACAAAGCGACCACCCTTCTAAGGGTGGTCGCTTTGTTTTTGGAGTTCTACAACGCTAATTCACCCTTCGGTTTTCGGAGTTCTCGAAATAAAAACTGAAAAATGAATTCGCGCGTATCACGACGACACAGTACCGTACGTACACCTTCTTCGCAAGAGGCCAAGATGCAGGAAATGCGTTAGGATTCCAGAGACAGCTCTCGTCGTTCAATGGATAGGATGGCCCCCTCCGAAGGGGCTGATGCCGGTTCGACTCCGGCCGAGAGCACCAGAGTGGCTAGACCTTCGCGCGCTTAATAGCGAGCGCGAGGCGAGACTTCTTGCGAGCGGCAGTGTTGGACTTAATAACCCCGCGCTTCATCGCCTTATCGATTGCCTGATACGCGGCCGGGAGAAGCTTCTCTGCCCCTGCTACGTCCTTCGCGGCGACAGCCTTAAGAAGGGCCTTAGTCGTGCCGGTAAGCGCATCCTTGCGGCGCAGGTTGTAGACGTGCTTCTTTGCCGAAGCGCGGATAACTTTCTTTGCTGAGCTGGTGATAGCCATGTCTGCCAAATGTAATGCATCTCGGCGAGAAGCGCAATAGTAGCGGCTAAGTGCTACGATACACCCATGATTCGCCAGATACGCGGCAAGGTGCTGAACGTCGGCCTCGTGAGTGCCACAGTCGAGATCGCCGGCTTCGGCATGGAGGTACGAATGAGCAACCCGCAAACGCTCAAGGTCGGCGAAGAGGCCATCCTCGCGACGCACCTCGCAGTGAAGCAGGACGGTCTCGAGCTCTACGGCTTCACCGACCCTGCCGATCGCGACTTCTTCGAGCTGGTTCTGTCCGTGTCGGGCATCGGCACGAAGACCGCTCTCTCCGTTCTGCGTAAAGCTCCGCGCGAGGCACTCGAAGGCGCTATTGGCACCCGCGACCTCAATTACCTAACCAAGGTTGTCGGCCTTGGCAAGAAGAGCGCGGAGAAGATGCTGGTCGAGCTTGCGGACAAGGTGGGGCCTCAGTCGCACTCGCGCGAAGATGGCGAGGTCTTCGACACTCTTGTTGCCCTCGGCTATACCGAGCGCGAAGCACGGAAGGCGCTCCAGTCGA
>JBJOOS010000048.1:0-4876 GCA_046051155.1 Candidatus Parcubacteria bacterium | reverse complement strand
TTTTACTAGTATGAACGGAACAATTACAGAAATCATCGGGCCAGTCGTCGACGTGCACTTCCCGCAGAAGCGCCCGGCTATCGGCGATGCGCTCGTTATCGAGAAGGCTGGCGAGCATCGGCGCATTGTGCTCGAGGTCGCATCGCACCTCGGCCTCGATCGCATCCGCGCCATTTCTATGAACGAGACCGCGGGCCTCGCACGCGGCGAGACCGTCACGGCTACGGGCGCACCGATCTCTGTTCCGGTCGGCGAGTCGGCACTCGGTCGCCTTTTCAACGTGCTCGGCGAGCCAGTCGACGGGAAGGGAGCGATCCCCGCGAGTGTCCCGCGCCTCCCGATACACCGCGCACCACCGTCATACGAAGAGCAGACCACCAAGGCAGAAGTGTTTGAGACGGGTGTGAAGGCTATCGACCTCATGGTGCCGTTTATTAAGGGCGGCAAGGTCGGCCTCTTCGGCGGTGCCGGCGTCGGCAAGACGGTGGTCATCCAGGAACTTATTCGTAACATCGCGACCGAGCACGGCGGGTATTCTGTCTTCGCCGGCGTCGGCGAGCGCGTGCGCGAGGGCAACGACCTCTACCACGAGATGAGCGAGTCAGGGGTGCTCCCGAAGACAGCGCTTGTGTTCGGTCAGATGAACGAGGTTCCGGGTGCCCGTGCGCGCGTCGCGCTCACCGGCCTTACCCAGGCTGAATACTTCCGCGATGAGTCAGGCAAGGACGTTCTCTTCTTCATGGACAACGTCTTCCGCTTTATTCAGGCCGGTTCTGAGGTGTCGTCGCTCCTCGGTCGCGTACCCTCGGCAGTGGGCTACCAGCCGACCCTCGCAGAAGAGATGGGCAAACTCCAAGAGCGCATCACGTCTACCAAGAAGGGCTCGATTACCTCGGTGCAGGCGGTGTACGTGCCGGCTGACGACCTCACCGACCCAGCTCCAGCGACCACCTTCGCTCACCTCGACGGCACTGTGGTGCTCTCGCGCCAGCTCGCGTCGCTCGGCATCTACCCGGCTATCGACCCGCTCCAGTCGACTTCTGCGGCGCTCACGCCAGAGATCGTGGGCGAGGAACACTACAAGGTCGCCAACCAGGTGAAGCAAGTTCTCCAGCGCTACAAGGACTTACAGGACATCATCGCTATCCTTGGTATCGAGGAATTGTCGGAAGACGATAAGCAGACGGTTTATCGCGCGCGCAAGCTCGAGAAATTCCTCTCACAGCCGTTCTTCGTCGGCGAGCCCTTCACCGGGCTCAAGGGTCAGTACGTCTCACGTGAGGAAACCGTTCGCGGCTTCAAAGAGATTGTAGAAGGTAAGCACGATGACAAGCCGGAAGCGGCCTTCTATATGAAGGGCAGTATTGACCAAGTATGAAAACCTTTCACCTGACCGTCGCCAAGGTGGGTGAGAATTTGTTCAGCGGGGAAGCAGTCTCGGCCACGCTCCCCGGAGACGAAGGCGTATTCCAAGTGCTCGCGGGACACGAAGCGCTCGTATCAGAACTCAAGCCGGGCGAGCTAAGAGTGGTCGCGGCAGACGAACAGGCGCACCTGTTTGAGATGCCCCGAGGTGGCATCGTGGAGGTGTCACACAACCAGGCAACAGTTCTCCTGTAGCTCTTGGTATACTACCAGCATGTCATTCCAAAGCTTTCTCATTAATCAATACGCCAAGTGGAAGATGAAGGACGTTCCCAAGGAACAGCGTGAGCAGATGACCGAGCTCGTCACCAAGGATCCCGAGCTGTTTAAGAAAATCGGCGAAGAGATCGAGCGGCGCAAGAAGGGCGGGGAGAACGAGATGAAGGCGGCTATGGAGGTGATGAAGAAATATCGCACCGAGCTCTCGACACTGATGCAACGTAAATGATTACCTTCAACAATCTCGTTGATGTACTCGTCTTGGGCCAGGCGTTTGGCGCACTTGTCGGCGCACTGACCTCGGTGGGGGCACAGCGAGCCTACGTGAAAGCGATGCGCGACGGACACATCGACCACGCTGAGCGGGCACACCTCACCGCTATAGGCCACGGACTGCGCTACGGGCTGACGATTATGCTCATCTCGTCCTTCTGTCTGGTTGTCGCGGCGTATTTGGTGCCGGTCACGCCCCAGCCTGCGCTCACGCCGAGCTACTGGATGCTCGTCGCGCTCGCGCTCATCATCATCAGTATCTCGTCGATGCTCGCGCGCCGCCGCACGCCCTTCAAGCTCGCCTCCGCTACCATCTTTACGGCGTGGTGGTTCCTTGTGTTCCTCTCCTTCGGCTGGGTGTCGCTCTCCTTTGGCGCCGCAATGATGTCGTTCATTGTAACGACTGCTATCTTCTACGCGATTCTCTATTACGCACGCTTGCTCGTTACTTCTTAGTCGAGCCGCAGAGTCTTGTAGAGATACGCGCGCGTCTCGTACCACCAGTCTGGTGCAATCGGCTTCAGGTGTACGTCCCGTCTCAGCAGGGTCGTCGTCGCGTCGGTGGGCATCTCAAGCGTGGCGGCACTATACCCAGGGGCTTCAATCGTAATCGACGAGTACTGTCGCGGGACAAATAGCTGGTACGTGCCATCTGCAGTCGTGTGGTAGTGCGTACCGTCGATACGTGCCTCTACGCCGCCGACGCTCTCGCCAAGCGAGTTATACACGAGTCCGTACGCGTTGTACGCTTTGAAGTAGTTTTGCACGGTAGTGTACGCCTCGCGCGGGGTGCCGTCGTCGTTTATAAGCTTGGTTGAGCTATCGGTCAGAGTCCAATAATTGACAACCGGGATAGTGTCGCGCGCCTGGTACATCGCGTTAAAAAGGGAGTCAATATACTTCGCCTGTTGTGCCTGCGTCATATCGCCGTTCAGGTCGGGGATCGGCGCGCCGACCTCGCCGAGGCCCACGTTCGCGTTCAGCTGTTTGGGGATCGCGCTGATGTCGCTTGTAAATTGGGCGACAGAAGACACGTAGTGATCGATGAGAATCGTCCCGCCAAAGGCCGCCACCGTCGACGGCGAGATACTCTGTCGGGCGATATCGGCGTTCATCGACGGATAGACGGCGACGTACTTGCCCTGTAGCGCGAACTCAGTAGCGGCGATGCGCTCCTCGTCGACGAGGAAGGCGTTGTACCCGCTCTTGTCGCCGGTCTGCCTTGGATCTCCCGAGCCGCCGTTCTCGCATTCGGGACAGGGGGTGAAGACGTCGCCGCTCTTGAAGAGGTCAGGGTTGGCGTGGATGAAATCCTTAAGCATCTGCTCGTGTGTTGGGCGGTCGATCTTGGGGTAATTAAACCAGCCCTCCCAGCCTGAGAAATTGCCGCGGAACCACACCGACAAGCCGTGGGCACGCGCTGAAGCGACCCAGAGCTTAAGCACCGGCAGGAAGTGCGCGTCGTAGGGCGTGCCGAGCGCTACGTGGGTCGCACCGGCACCGGCGATGAGGGACATCTCGCCGTCGATCATCGACTGGAAGTCGCGTGGCGTATCGAGCACCTGCTCTGCCATGTCCCGCGAATGCTTCATCGTATCGATAGACTGGACCGCGAAGGGGTGCGGGCTTATCGACGGCGCGAGGTAATAGAGCACGCTCCGGTGGTAGGAGAGTAGGAACACGCAGCCTACGGCCACAAGTGTGGCGAGAATGACTGCGGTTATGATCAGGATGCGATTGAGAAAACGAGACATCGCTTTATTCTAGTCGATTCTCTTGAAGATGAGAATGTTCTCGGACGTGTAGACCTTGTTGAAGTACTTATAGAGACGAGCGTTGATGAGCGGATCGTTGTTGATAGCTTTCCATACTGCGTCGTCTTTCTGCATAACTATCCATCGTGCGTACTTTTCAGGTTCGATAAGCGACTCCTCCCAGTAGGGCTTATTCCCGATATAGATTATGTCGTGCATTTTAATCGGCGTGCGGATGATGCTGATGGTGCGCGCGAAGTCATCGGTGAGCAGAATGCCGTAGTCGTAGTGTGTGGCAAGCCACTCCTGAGCGTCGGGCATCTTCGCCGTAGCAGAGGAGAGTCCGGAAACGCCATCTTGTAACGAGAGTATGGGAGTAAAGCCTATGTAGAAGAACAAGCATTGAGCGAGAAGCATCCCGCCGATGAGCACTCGTCCGAATATTTTACTCTGCGAAAATAGATACCCCACGAAGAGTGCGATAACGGGCACCATCATCACGCCGTAGCGCACATTGAAGAGCGTCCAATCAAATGTAATCGGAGTAAGCCCAGGCAAGAAGATGACGGATTGGCCGAGGAAGAGGGTGAGCACATTGAAAAAGAACGGCACGAGAAGCACCAGTAGTATGAGCCAGTGATAGCGCGTCTCCTTGTTAGAGGCAAAAATAAGCATCCCTGCGATACCAACAAGCGCGATGATGGTGCCCATTGTTTGCATGCTGGTGGCGGTGTAGTAGAAGAACGCGATAAGCGGATGGTGATACGCGGGGAGCTCGCCGCGTGCAAGCCAGCTGTTCTGCTGTGAGCTTGCAGAGAATTGGCTGTGGGTGAAGTAGAGAGGGTCACCGAGAATGAGCGCACCCCACGCGAACCAGAGGAAAATACCGAAGAATCCAAGGGTGATGAAGAGGATCTCGCGACCCTCGAGACGGTGCCAGAGTTCCTTAGCTGTGCCGACGCCCCGCGCGGCGATAAGAGGGATGCTCTCGTCGAGAGACTTAAACCAGCCGAGATTCACCTTAACGGGGAAGTAGTAGAGGAAGAGGACTCCCGCCTCCATCAGCACCAGCGCCCACCCGTCATAGCGCGACAGCGACGCGCAGAAGCCGAAGCCGGCTGCGGCTATAAGCATCAAGAGCTTGGTGTCGTCGAGAAGGAAGCGGATGAAGAAGTAGCTCGAGAGAACGAAGAAGACAATGAGCG
>JBJOOS010000047.1:0-5216 GCA_046051155.1 Candidatus Parcubacteria bacterium | reverse complement strand
GGGCTATTTTTGATGGGTTTAACCGCAAGGTGCCGGAGGCAGAACTGATTGTCGACTCGCTTCGCTGGCTCGGGCGCCCTTTCACGGTTTTAAATATTCAAGTGTCTGATGAGTCGGTGCTCAAGCGCCTCGCCCTCCGCAAGGGTGTTGAAGGCCGTGCCGACGACTCGGCGGTGGCGAAACGCCTCGAGGAGTATAAGAAGCACACCGAGCCGGTTCTCGACATCTTCCGTAAGGCGGGAGTACTCGTCGAGATAGACGGCGAGCCGACTCCTGAAGAAATCGCAGTGCAGGTAGCTCAGGTAGTGGACAGTAAATGACCATCACAAGCGATACACAGCGAGCAGATTTGGTCGAGGGAGGTCGGCGCCTCGCCCTCGTCCTTGAGGCGTTGCGCGCAAAGACGGCCCCAGGTGTAACGACCGAAGAGCTCGACGATCTCGCCGAGCAAATGATACGCGACGGGGGCGACGAGCCATGCTTCCTCGGCTATACGCCCGAAGGCGCAGATCGCGAGTACCCGGCGACGCTCTGCGTGTCGATAAACGACGAGGTCGTGCATGGGATTCCGAACGAGTCGGTGAAAACCCTGAGAGAAGGCGACATTGTCGGGCTTGATTTGGGCCTCTCGCACAACGGCATCATCGTCGATGCAGCTATCACGGTGCCAGTAGGGGAGATAGATGACGCAAATAAGAAACTCCTCGCGGTGACCGATAAAGCGCTCACAGCGGGTATCGCCGCCGCTATGCCAGGGAAACATATTGGCGATATCGGAAGTGCGATTCAGAAGGAAATTGAGGACGCTGGCTTTAAGGTGATTAAAGAGCTCGGCGGACACGGTGTGGGCGAGTTGGTGCACGAGGAGCCCTTCGTACCGAACTTCGGCAAGCCCGGCGCTGGACCAGAGCTCGTCGAGGGCATGGTGCTCGCGCTTGAGCCCATTTCTTCTGCTGGCAAAGCGGCCGTAAAGCTCGACCCAGACGGCTACACGATTCGCACCAAGGACGGCTCTCGCTCCGCGCATTTCGAGCACACCATCTTGATAGAAAAGGGCGGAGCGCGTATCATAACCACATAACCGCGCGCAGGCGCATTTTATTTTAAAAACTATGGCACACCCTAAAGAAGAGCGCACACTCATAATCCTAAAGCCTGATGCGATACAGCGCGGGCTCATCGGCGAGACGATAAAGCGTTTTGAAAATGTCGGTCTAAAGATGATAGCGAGCAAAATGATGATTGCGAATGCTGGACACGTGGAGCAGCACTATACGCTCGACCCCGAGTGGCGCCGCGTGACGGGAGAGAAGACTATTGCAGGATATAAAGACAAAGGGCTCGTTCCTCCTTCGGAAGACCCCTATGAAATCACAGGAAAAATTCTCGAGGGTCTTAAGAAGTACATGGTTGCCGGACCAATTGTCGTGATGATTTGGGAAGGGGCTCACGCCATCAAGATAGTTCGCAAGCTCGTGGGAAGCACGGAGCCGCTTACGAGCGCGCCGGGCACGATTCGCGGTGATTACGTACTGGATTCATATCAAATGTCCGACAACGATCAGCGATCGATCCGTAATCTTATCCATGCATCAGGCTCAGTCTCTGAAGCTACCGCCGAGATTGCGCACTGGTTTAAGCCGGAAGAAATTATCGAGTACCGCTTACTGAAAGACGCCATTGTGTACTCACCAGAACTTGACGGCATTCTCGAATAATTGCTTTCCACACCCCGTATTGACACGGGGTGTATAGTTATAAGTGGAGCTGTTCTTGAAAAAGTAACTTGCCTATTTCACGGGAGTTCGCGGTTTGCTCGTCCTGGCTGAGTGCCTCGGCGTTCCGATGGGCGCGCAATAGAACACCCACCTGGCAAGATTAAGTTGCTTACTTAGAACGGCTCCCCTGGCGCCCTGATTCTTCGGAATCAGGGCGCCAGGCCGTATACTCTAGTCATGGCACTACGACTTTGTTTCTACGGCGGAGCAGGGAAGGTAACGGGCTCTAACTTTTTAGTAACAGGCGCAAAGGCGAAGATACTCGTCGACTGCGGAGTGGAGCAGGGCGCTGACGTGAGCGAGGCGGAGATGCACGGGCCGTTTCCATACGATGCAAAAAGTGTTGATGCGCTCGTGGTCACTCACGCGCACCTGGACCACGTGGGCCGCATCCCGAAGCTGGTGCGGGACGGCTTCCGCGGGAAGATTTTTATGACACCGCCGACGCGAGACCTGGCTGAGCTCATCCTGCGCGATTCAGTGGCGATACTCGCGAGCGATGCGTCTCGCCGCAATCTCCCGCCGCTCTACGAAGCGAAAGATGTAGACGAGACGTTCGCGCTTGTCGAGACGCTCGACTATCACACCGAGAAAGAGGCGGCACCTGGCCTCTCGATTTATCTGCGCAATACGGGCCACATCCTCGGGTCTTGTAGCGTGCGCATTACGGACGAAGAGGGGACGACAGTCGTGCTTACGGGCGACATTGGCAACTCTCCGTCGCCGCTTCTGCCAGACTGGGAGCCCGTGCCAGACGCGGACGCGCTCGTGATGGAAAGCGTGTACGGGGATCGCGTTCACCCAGAAGGGAAGCAACGCGTAGAGCATTTGCGCGATTCGCTGGCGAAAGCAATTCAGCGTGGCGGCACGATTCTCATCCCCGCGTTCTCCCTCGAGCGCACTCAGCTCATGCTCTACGAACTCTCAAACTTCTTCGAGGCGGGCGACCTGCCGAAGATACCAGTCTTCCTCGACTCTCCGCTCGCGATTCACGTGACCGATGTCTACGAGAAGTGGGGTCCGACCTATTTCAAGCCAGAAGCAGAAGATGAGATGAAAAGGGAAGGGAGCATCTTCGAGTTCCCATTCCTTAAGAAAACACTCTCGCACCAAGAGTCGGGTGTGATAGGCGAGACTGCGGGACCCAAGATTATCATCGCTGGTGCCGGGATGAGTCATGGCGGCAGAATCGGCGGGTGGGAGACGCGTTATCTGCCGGACCCTTCGACAACGCTCTTCATAGTCGGCTACCAGGCTCCAGGGTCGCCCGGGAGGAGGCTCGAGGAGGGTGCGTCACACATACGACTCAATGGCCAAGAAGTCTCTGTAAAGGCCAAAATAGAGACTATGGAGGGGTGGTCAGCCCATGCCGACCGCGACGAGCTCATCCAGTTTGCCGAAGCTGCGCTTAAGGACAAGCGCCCTAAAGTCATCTTCACCGCGCTTGGCGAACCGGCGTCAGAGCGCTTCCTCGCCCAGCGTATCCACGACTACTTGGACGGCAATGCCATCGTTCCCGAATTTGGTCAGACGTGGGAGGTGACGAAGGAGTTGGTGAAGCGGGTGTAAAAGCAGTACCAGCAGATTTAGGAACCTATTGGTGGCGGGGTGAGTTTCATACAGAGGATACTTTTGTTCTATACATAGGGAATCATCATATGACTGAGAAAGTCGTCGTACGTCATGCGATCGAAGCAGACTTGCAAGCGATTGCCTCCATCAACACAGCCGTGTTCCTCGGAGACCGGGATCGACTCGACAGCGCCCTTGAGTGGGCTCGCTGCTGGTATCGCGCGTTCCCTCTCTACCAGTACTTCGTCGTCGAGTTAGATGGCGAGCTGGCGGGGTATGCGGGGTGGCAGGTGCACGGCGGGTTTCACCGAGCCGAGCCTGTCATCGAGCTGGATCAGATCGGTATCGACAAACGGTATCAGGGACACAAGCTCGCTCCGTACCTGATGCGTGAATGTATGCGCGAGCTGGTCGAATGGATGCAGCAGAAGAACGACCGTATCGAGAGCCACATTACCTTTACTGTATGGGGGTACACCTTCAACTTCAACGCGATGAGCATCTATGCTAAGCAGTTTGGTGATGGGGTGTGCGGATTCCGAACGCAGTTCGGCAGTCGGGCAGAAAGTATGCTCCGCTTGCGTATGCCGCTCATTCGACCGGTCAGAGACGAGTAGGAGAAACATACTATGATCAAGGCCATCATCTTTGACTTGGATATGTGCATCTTCGACACGAGGACTCTCGGTGAGGGCATACTCGACTCGGTGCTTGCACCACTACATGCATCGTCGATGCCCGAAAAAATCAAGAGCGAGATTGATCGCGTACTCTGGACGACGAGTCTCGAGGACATCATTCCGCTCTTCGGGATTCCGGAAGATGTTGCGGGGCTGATGCGGGCTGCCCACAGCAAGCTCGTTGTCCCGCAAACGATACGCACGTTTGGTGACGAAGACTGTATTCGTCACCTGCCCACGTATCGTGCGCTCGTTACTTCGGGCTATCGTTCGTGGCAGGAGCAGAAAATAAAGCAGCTCGGAGTAGCAAACCTCTTCGACGCGGTCATCATAGATGTTATTGATGATGCGAAGACTCGGAAAGGGAAGAAGCGTATCTTCGAAGACCTGATGACTCAGCACACGTGGCGGCCTGGCGAAGTGCTCGTAGTGGGTGACAATCCCCATTCGGAGTTGAAAGCGGGTAAAGAACTGGGGATGGTTACTGTGCAGACGCTACGCCCGACGATTAGAAGAGTAGAGGGCTTCGACCACTACGTTCATTCTCTGATTGAATTGTTACCCCTTGTGGGTGAAAAGCCTCTCTGAGGCTTTTCTTTTTATGCTATAAAAAGCCCCGCATCAGCGGGGCTTTTTGTTAGACGACCTTCTTGGCGATGCGGGCGAACACCTCGGGGTGTTCTGCGGCGAACTGGGCGAGGACCTTACGGTCGAGTTGGAAACTGTTCTTCTTAAGCTTCGCGATAAAGGTGCTGTAGGACTTGTGACCATTGTCGCGGACTGCGGCGTTAAGGCGGACTATCCAGACCTGGCGAAAGTCAGTCTTCTTGTCGCGGCGGTGTGCAAACGCGTAGCGGCCAGCACGCATCAATGCCTCGTGCGCATAGCGCTCCTTCTTAGAGCGGACGCCGCGGTACCCCTTCGCGCGCTCGAGGATATTCTTGCGGCGCTTCTGCGCCATCACTCCACCTTTAATACGTGTCATACAAAAAGATTAAAAGAATTGTTAGATTAATTACTTAGCACCCATGCCCGGAAGGAAGCGTCGGCGAACCCGCATGCTCAACTGGATAGAGACAGAGCGACGCTTCGCGCTGCGCTCGCCGCCGCTCGACTTCGCATTGAAATGGTTCTGACCCTTGGCACGCGCAATGACCTTCCCATTGCGGGTGACGCGGAGTCTCTT
>JBJOOS010000046.1:0-5560 GCA_046051155.1 Candidatus Parcubacteria bacterium | reverse complement strand
CCACCGGGTACGAGCGCACATTAATACCAAAAAGAGTGCGCAGAGTCGCGCTATACTCTAACTAATGACTTCGTTGTTTGGAGAATGGGTTCGCGCCGCCTTCGCGCCGCCGCGGTATCTCTCGCCGCCGCTGGCTGGTATCGACGTGTCGACGAGCGGCGTCAAGGCGGTTCGGCTTTCAGAAGGGTCGCATGGCCTGATACTCGCCGGCTATGCTGACGAGCGGCTCATCTCCGGCGCGTTTGCTGATGGGGAGATCGTTGATCGTGCTGTTGTAGCCGCCGCCGTTGCGGCGGCGGCTAAAACGGCAGGCATCTACGCCGCAAACGTCTCCCTCCCCGAGTCGAAGTCGTACCTGTTTGAAACCTCGGTACCAGGGGGTGACAAGGCGGAGTGGCGCACCGCAGTCGAACAACGGCTCGACGAATTCGTACCGCTCCCCCCACCTGAAACTGTCTTTGACATTGTGAAGACGGGGCAGGGCGAGGGAGGAAACGCGCTTGTTGCAGGGATAGGGTTCGCACACCGCATCATCGACGACATGCTCTCGGTGTTCGACGAGGCACACGTCAAGGTGCAGGCGCTCGAGGGCGAGACGTTCGCTTCGGCGCGCGCACTACTTCACAAGGGCGACGATACAACCGTGCTTATCATCGACGTGGGTCGATCGACAACAAAGCTCTCCATCGTGGCAGGAGGCGTCCCACGCTTCGCGACAACGATCGGTATCGGTGGGCACGCGCTCACGCTCTCCGTACAGAAGCACTTCGGCGTGACCGAACAGGAGGCGCGCAAGATTAAGGCTGATCGCGGCATCGTGCCCGTCCCGGGGAACGAAGATTATCTCTCAGCGATGCTCTCGACCGTCTCAGCAATACGCGATGAGATCTCGCGGCGACTCGACTACTGGAGGGAGAAGGTAGTGGCATCAGGAGCGCATGGCCCGGTGACGCACGCGATACTCGTGGGCGGCAACGCGTCGGTGCGCGGCTTCGGCGAGTATCTCGAGAGCGCGCTCAAGATGCCGGTCGCCGCCGGCGACATATTCGCCAACTTCGCGTCGCGCGACACCTGGATACCGACCCTCGACTTCACCGAGTCGCTCGCCTATGCGACCGCTATCGGCCTCGCACTTCGCGACGACACCCAACTCTATGGATAATCACATGACTAATCTCCTACCTCCTGAGCGCCGTCGAGGCCTGACGCGCGACTTCACCCTCCGCATCGCGGTCGTCCTCGTCGTCCTCGTCACCTCTCTCACCCTTGTCGCGGGGGCCATGCTTCTCCCGACCTACATCTTTCTTCAGGCGAGTGCGCAGAGTAAGAAGGATCATCTTGCGAACGTAGAGCACGCGCTCTCAGCAAGCGACGGCGCCTCGCTTGCCGCGCGCCTCGCTACACTATCGACCAACGCCGCAAAACTGACCGCGCTTGGAAGCGCTCCATCGGTAGGTGTCGTCCTGCAGAAGGTGTTGGCTATCGCGCACCCGGGCATCGTCCTTACCAATTTCTCGTACACGCCATCGGCAGGTCCGTCGCTCCTCTCCACGGTGGTGGTCTCGGGGTCTTCAACGACGCGCGAAACACTCCACAGCTACCAGCTGGCTCTCGAGAGCGCCCCTTTTGTGCGTACAGCGGTACTGCCGGTCTCTGCGTATGCAAATGATACGAACATTACCTTCACTATCACCCTCACTCTCGCACCATGAAATCTCCCTTTATCCACCTTATATTCTGGCTTCTCATATGCGCGGGTGTGCTTATCGGATACGGGGTGTGGTACACCACCGTCACCAGTAAGAGCGCCGAAGTCGCGGATCTCGAGCGTCAGATTGTAGATAAGACACAGACTTCTGCGCGGGCCGCCGCTACGCGTACTGCGCTCGCAGAAATAGCTGGAGACGAGACCTTGGTGCAGAGCTACTTCGTATCAGAGGCCGGCGTCGTCCCGCTCATCGACGACCTACAGAAGCGGGCGAGCTCGCAGTCGGCCGAGATGAAGGTCCTCTCGGTGTCTACTGCCGGTGCGTCGGCACAAGGGGGGACGGCGCTCCTGCTCACGGTAAGTATCGACGGGACCTTCGACGCTGTCATGCGCACGGTCGGGACGGTCGAGTACGCGCCGTATGACATTTCAATATCTAAGTTCGCTATACACAAGGTGGCGAAGACTTCCTGGCACGCGGACCTCGAGCTCACGGTCGGGTCGATACCAGCTCCTTCGGGAGGGGCGCCCGCGTCGCCGTAACATCTATGCACATCACTGACTTATTCTCCTCATATCTTCGCCGCCTCCGATCTGGAGTCGCTGGGGACCCAGTGCGCGACTGGCTCGTTCTGCTCACGCTCTGGGTGCTCGCGCTCGTCTGTATTATCGTTTGGAATGCGTGGGCCTTCGACACCGTCGCGCAGGGCGGCGCTATCGGGCCGGTCGCGACAAGTACGCCCGCAGTCTTTAGCCGCTCGGCAGTCAACGGTATCAACACGGTCTTCCAGAATCGTGCGGTCGAAGAGTCGAAGTATGCGACGGGCATCTATCACTTCACCGACCCTTCGCAATAGAGCCTATGTGCGCTAGGGTAGAGATGTTCTCGCCCCTGTAGTTAAATGGATATAACCGCGGACTTCTAAGCCGCTGTTCGAGGTTCGATTCCTCGCGGGGGCACAGCGAAGGGAAAACTCTGCGCAGGCATAGTTTCCCCTTCGCCGTGCGGAAAGGGCATGTGGTGCAACTGGTAGACACGTACGTCTCAGAAGCGTATCCCGCAAGGGTTGAGGGTTCGAGTCCCTCCATGCCCACAAGAACAGAGTATGTAATACTGGGAACAGGCGCGGTTAGCTCAGTTGGTAGAGCAACTCATTTACACTGAGAAGGTCGGGGGTTCAAGTCCCTCACCGCGCACAGAAAACACAAACAGTGCTAGGGTAGGGCAATGGACCTCCCCATACTCTACGAAGACGCTGATGTGGTCGCGGTAGCTAAGCCCGCGGGGCTTATCACACACTCTGACGGCAGGACCGAAGAGGCGACAGCCGAGAATTGGTTTAAAGAGAAATATCCGACCGCCGAGGGCGGCTACACCCACCGACTCGACCGCGACACCTCGGGCGTGCTCGTTTTCGCTAAGAATATGCCGACGTATTTATTCTTACGCCAAGCATTTCACGACCGTGATGTGCACAAGACGTATCTCGCATTCGTGTACGGCACGCTTAAAGATAAAAGCGGCACGATAGACTTCGACATCGGGCGCTCGCGCCAAGACTTCCGTCTCCGGAGCGCACAGCCGAAGGCGAAGGGTCGCCTGCGTGATGCGCTCACGCGCTACGAAGTAGTGGGGGAGACCGAGGGGTACTCGCTCGTTAAGATGATGCCGGAGACGGGCAGGACACACCAGATTCGCGTGCACCTGAAGGCGATTCACCACCCGATAGTCTGCGATCCTCTCTATGCGACAGGATTCTTTAAAGAAGGTCAGGGAGCGCTCGGTGTGAGCCGTCTCGCTCTCCACGCGTACTCGCTCAATCTCCCGCTCCCTGGTGGCACACGCACGACTATCGTGGCGCCCATACCGACTGACCTCGCGCCGGCGCTCGCGAGCTTCCCGGGCCTAGGCGAGCAGTTTGCTCTCTCGTAGGGTGCGTGCTACAGTGCGCGAACATATGCAGAAGGTAATAACCCCAATCAACGCAGAGGGTCGCGCCAAGCTCGGGATACGCCCGGGTGACTCTGTGCGCGTGACCCAGAACATCGTCGAGCTTAAGAAGGGCCGCGGCACCGACAAGAAGGAGAAGACGGTTAAGAACGTGCGCAAGCAGGTCTTCGAGGGTCTCGTCCTCGCGGTGAAGCACGGTACTGAGGCCGGCGCGACCTTCACGGTCCGTGCGACGCTCTCGGGCGTCGGCGTCGAGAAGACCTATCCGCTCTATTCACCAGTCATCGACTCTATCGAAATCGTGAAGCGCTCTCCGGTCCGTCGCGCGAAGCTCTACTTCATCCGCGAGAAGGCGACCAAGGCAGTCCGTCGCCAGCTCCGTAACGCACGCATGCTGAACGTTAAGAGCGATGAGACTCTTCCGGTCGCAGAGGTCGCCGCGGAGGCAGAGCCAGTAGTAGCGGCGGCTGAATAAAAACGCGCGAATTGTAGTATAGTGTGCGGTATTGCGCAGGTGGCGAAATTGGTAGACGCACTACCTTGAGGTGGTAGCCCCGGTTACGGGATGGAGGTTCGAGTCCTCTCCTGCGCACAAAAATAAGAAAGCCCGCCAGGGCTTTTTATTTTTGTGCGCAGAGCGAAACGCCTGCGCGTTTCGCGTGAGAGGACTCGAAGCGCCGGAGCATGTTTTCTTCAGCAGAAGAAAACGGCGAGGCGGTGCCCAGCCCGAGGATGAGCGACGGAGAATCCGAGAGGCGAGGGAGAGACTCCTCTCCTGTACCTTCCAACCTACCCCTTGTTTACATAGCCCTCCAACCGAGTACCATACAGAGGTGAGACATGACCTAAACCTGGCTTCGATGGCCATGGCACTAAATAAAACAATGACCGACAACATACTAAAGAAATTAGAAAAACTAAATACTGACGTAAAACGGATTTCCAAGAAAAGGGAATTCATGTACGGCTGTTTTGTTCCGAATCCGAAAACTACAGTCATGTTTGTTGCTGAAATGCCGTCTTCTAGTAAAAAGTGGAATTCAATATGGGGTCCAAGAGTCAATTTTAACGTTAGCCCCACTGATATGAAATTTATGCAGGCCTTGGTTAAACATGGGTTCGGTGGTAGCTATATCACCGATCTTGTAAAAACGTCTTCTAAACCCAGAAGACCGACTGAAGATGAGAAAAAAGAATGGCGACCGATTCTTAAAAAAGAAATCCAGATAATTAAACCTCGCTTAGTCGTTGCATTAAAAGATACAGCTTTTGAAGCTCTTCGTGACTTTGATTTTCCCAAAGGAACATTATTTTATGGTGAGGCTCTTTATCATCCTGCAGCATGGATATATAAAAATCATAGATCTGGATATATGCGCAGAATCAAACGACTTGCAAAGTATTGCCAGTCACTTTAGTGGTGGCTAATTCATCTGTATCATTTTGAGTTTTTGTGTCGAGTTTTCATTGGCTTGTTATACTCAGCTCCATGCAAAGAATGTGGTGGCTAATTGGATGTCTTGTCGCTACTGTTGTGGTTGGCATTTTGGTTGTTGGTTTTTATCAGAGCGGTAAAAATAGTGTTGCTCTCGCGAGCGTGCCAACTTCAACCCAGTCATCCACCACGAGTGCGATAGACCAACAATATGTCGCTGATCTCGCCAAAGTGAATCCGAACTGCGCCAAGTACTACGAGACGTCAGGGCAAGGTCCTGACCCTATTGATAACGAGCTTTCCAGCTCCACCGACCTTCACCCCTTGTCCGACTTTGTTTGTGGTGACTACTCAGATATACAGTCCAAAGCAAAACTCCCCGACGGAAAGTTCGTTCACTTCGTGGCTCCAGTGGGGTCGATTAACTGTGGGGCATCCGGTCACTGTAGTTACTATCCGCTGCTTG
>JBJOOS010000045.1:0-5775 GCA_046051155.1 Candidatus Parcubacteria bacterium | reverse complement strand
ATACGGGATCCATTCTTCAGTTTCTTGAGCTTAGGCCACGGACCGCACCCCTCCTCCAATTTGTAGAGAGCAATGCCACCAATAAACAAGGGTGCCGATTGCGCTCCCCCAACCTGAACCGGATACGCGTTCAGCGTCTTGGCATGACTGTCGAACGCGAAGCTGGATCCGTTGCCGTTTCCATTCCCCGTCCCATTGCCGTTGCCATTACCAGTGCCATTCCCGTTACCGTTACCGGTACCGTTGCCATTGGCCGTCTGCGCCTGATTCCCGGTCTTCGTCTTGTTTCCACTTCCATTTCCACTTGCGTTGGCAGCGGAAGAGGAGTCCGATGAGGCACCTGCGCTGGAGACTGAAGTAGCCTTGCCGCCGGTCGCCTGCTGCGACTGGCCCTGCTGTTGTCCCTGCTGCTGCGCCTGCTGCTCCTGCTGGCTCTGTCCTTGACCTTGCTGCATAGATGGTGGCGCCGGAGTCGGAGGAGGCGCTTTGGGCGGCTCCTGCTTCTGCGGTGGCTGTTGCGGCTGTTCCGGCTGAGGAGCCTTTTGGGGCTCGTCCTTCGGTTGACCACCCTGTTGCTGCACGATCAACTGATCGATCCCGCCGTCGTCGGCGTGGACCACAGACCCCACGAGAAGGGACCATGCGGTGGCGAGTGCCACCAAACTGACTTTGCTAGTGAACATGAGACTATACTCCTGTGTAAACAGATTATGTGGTTGTCCCTCTTA
Source organism: Candidatus Parcubacteria bacterium (assembly GCA_046051155.1). Classification (GTDB taxonomy): domain Bacteria; phylum Patescibacteriota; class Minisyncoccia; order Phycocordibacterales; family Phycocordibacteraceae; genus C7867-001. Next base: position 5,047 of record JBJOOS010000045.1, on the reverse strand, counting down.
AGAACAATCCCCTGCCGACCATTATTACGTACTTCTTGACATTTGTCAAATCTGAGCCGAGACCCGGGATTGAACCGGGGACCCCCACCTTCGCTTACACCTTCTCTCCCCTATTGCCGCAAGGAGAAGGGCTAGACTGTATCTTTACCCACGAGGGGTACCCTTGTCAGTCGTTCGGGCCCTCACGGGGAGTGCCACGGTCTTGGCCAGCGGGGCTATTAACCGTAATTCGGGATTCACTAATCTGTTACCAGAGGAGTGGGCGGAGTCTCGCGACCCACCATGGTGGTGCTCTACCAGCTGAGCTATCTCGGCGTATGCACTAACGCATACTAACGGAGTTTTTTGATTTTTTCAATTTCAGCAATAAGAATGTCCCTCAATTTCTTGTTTCCGAAGTAGAGCGTGAGCACACCATGTTCTGATTTAGTCCGGTATGTGCCTATGCTCCCAGAACGAGTGTTCATGGTTTTATAAAACCGCCTCGCATCAACGTTGAGAAACTTCTGCCAGAACTCCTCTTCTTTCTTCTGGTCCATATCGGTAAAAATCTGAAGAGCAAAACGTAGTTTTGAACTATCGATAGCGTACCTTTCCCGCAAGAACGCCAGGAAGATCTTAACGAGATACGGGTCGGTATTCCCTAGTCGAACAGTGGAGAGACTCTTTTTTGTTCCCTCACCCCAATACAGGCCGAGGCCGAGGCCGAAGAGAAAGAAATCTTCGCTAGAGCGCAAAGATTGAGACGAAAAAGGATCCCCATTTGGGTTATGTTTCGTATAGACAGCCTCGCTGATTGAACGTTTCGGTATACGGTGTTTTTCTAACCAGTAATTTACCTTCCCCTGGGAGCAACCAAGAACTTTGGCAATATCATGCACTGATTTCTTATCACGGAGATACCATCGCTCTAGAAGTTTCTTTTCCATTATTTTAATATGGCCTCTCAAACCTATATAGTAAAGCAGGTCCTGTGGATATAGTAACTCTACTTACAGACCAAGAGGTATTCAATGAAGTGTTATATTTAACTCATGGAAGGACTCACCACCTACGAAAAAGAGACCCGCCCCTGGGGTACCTTCGAGCGCTTTACCCTGAACGAGAAGTCGACGGTCAAGATTATCACCGTACACGAGGGCGAGGCGTTCAGCCTGCAGACGCACACCCATCGCGACGAGTTCTGGCGTGTGCTGTCGGGCTCGGGAGTGGTGCATATCGGCAGTAACGACACTACCGCCGCTGCAGGTGACACGTTCTTCTCTCCTCGCGGCACAGAACACCGCGTAACCGGCGGCACCGGCGGGATCACCTTTCTAGAAATTGCGTTTGGCGAGTTCGATGAGAGCGACATCAAGCGCCTCGACGATCGCTATGGGCGCGCGTAGTGCGAATTAATGCATCGCTGTCGCTGTAAGCGACTCGTCTGAACCGCCCGTACGCGGCTCTGGTTTATGTAGGAAAAAGGCGGCCACTACTGCTAGTGCCATGATTCCCGTCGCAACGACAAAGACTTCAGCGTACGCCTCTACCTGCCCTTTCAGTATGATAAGCGTGCTGACTATCTGCAATACGTGCGGGTCGGCCGTGTGTACGATTGCGTTCTGGCCGAGATTGAGCACATTTGATTCGACTAGGTTCGAGAGAATCGTTCCGAAAAATGCTATCCCCACTGCGCCGGCAATATTGCGCACGAGATTGAGCACGGCAGAAGACATGCCGACTTCCTTTGTGGGCACCGAGTTAGTCGACGCCGCTGTGAGCGGCGCCATGCAGAGCCCAAACCCTGCGGCGAATATCACGAACGGCAATACCAGGTCGAGGCTCGTTGTTTTCACATCGATACTCGAGAAGAGGAAGATGCCGAATGCTGAAATCGCCATGCCGAGCGCGACCAGATAGTTGAGCGGTATTTTGCGCCCGAGCTTGCCGCCAAGCGGCGCAGAGATGAACATCGTGAGCGCCATCGGGATGAAGAGGTATCCCGTCTGCGTAGCAGTGAACCCGAGATAAGTCTGCGCGAACACCGGCACGAGGAACATCGTACCCATCATGGCGCCAAACGATAGGAAAGAAATAATCAGCACGTCGCTGAAGATAGGGTTCGCGAATAGTCTGAGATCGACCAACGGATCTTTCACTCTTCGTTCGACGAAGTAGAAGACGAATCCGAAGATCGCCGTCACCGCGTATGAGATCAGGCTCGCACTCGAAAGCCAGCCCCAGTCACTCCCCTGGTCGAGCACGAGCACGAGCGCAGAAAGCGCGACACCAAGCGTGATGGCGCCAAAATAGTCGAAGCCTGGTTCTGTGTCGACGGGCTTGTCGTGTGGGAGATACGAGAGCGTCATGAAAATACCTAAGATACCTACCGGAAGGTTGATGTAAAACAGCCAGCGCCACGAGAGTGCGTCGATAAGCGGGCCGCCGATGAGCGGGCCCAGCACCGCGGAGACGGCGAAGGACGCCGACCAAATACCGAGCGCTTGCGCCCGCGCTTCAGGATCCTCAAACGTACGAGCGATGAGTGCCATCGCGGTTGGGTAAATCGCTGCGCCGACAAGGCCCTGTATCGCACGGAACACAATCATCGACGACAGATTCCACGCCAGACCGGCGAACAGCGAGACCGCGATGAACCCGACAAAGCTCCAGAGATATATGACGCGATTCCCGAGTTTGTCGCCGAGCTTCCCGAACACCGGCACGAACACTGCGTTCGTGATGATATATGCCGTCGCTATCCACCCGGCGTCAGACACCGTTATCCGAAAGTCAGAAATCATGCCTGGCAGGCCCAGGTTCACGACCGTACGGTCAAGCCCGATGAGCAGGGTGCCGACCATCACGGTCGCGAGCACCATCCACGGCGAGTGGATAATCGGCTTCTCGTCTCCCGTCACCGCAGTAGCCATGAGTTACTTGGTGTATATCTTGAGTCGCGCGGACATGCCGTTCTTGAATGCCGGGTTTTGGGTGATGTCGTAGCGGATCTTCACGGTGAACCGCTTAGTGGGACGCTTATCTGAGATGCTGAAGAGTACGCCCGAATCGTCCGACGTGGGGCTTATCTCGTCGACGATGCCGGTAAACACGGTCGACCCAAAAGCGTCAACCGTAAAGCTGGCTGGGTCCCCCACCTTCAACCGCGAGAGGCCTTTATCCTCATCGAGAGTCCCTACGACGCGTAGCTGTGTCGGGTCAATCATCGACACGACGGGACTGCCTGGCATAAACACTTGGCCTGGAGTGTTCTGCACGCTTATCACGAGGCCTGTTGTCTTAGTCGAGAGTACCTCTGAGCCTACTTGTGCGACCGGCTCGTCTGCGGTCACCGTGTCACCAGGACTGACATACACCGTAGACAGCACGCCTTCCGCCTGCGGCCCGATATTAATAACGGGCGCAGAGATATCTGCGGTGTCTATGGCAACGTACGCGGAAACTGACTTGAGGTAGAGCACGCCGAAGAGACAGAGCGCGATGAGAATCACTCCACCCACCGTGTGGACCCATGGCCGTGCGAAAAACGATTGCTTTGGTTTTGTTTCCATAGTTAGCGTGTGAGAGTAATAACTACTTTGTTGGCAGGGATCGTCTCGCCCACGTTAAGGTGGTCGTCGACAAACGATACGGTGCCATCGGCGGGCGCCACGATGCGCGTATTGTCGTATGCGGCCTGTGCGACCTCATAGGACCCCTCAGCGGCGTCGATGGCCGCCTGGGCGACGTTTGCGTCTGGTGAAGTACCCTTGCCAATATTTGATTCAAGCTGCTTCAAGACCTGGTCGCGCGTAGCAACAGCGAGGTCGTATGCGTTTTTATTTGCTGCGTAATCGGCGCCCAACGTGTTCGGAATAGACAGTACCCATTTGATAGAGGGGTCAAATTGATACCCCACCGGGAACACAATCGACAGCCCGCAGGTGCCGAAGGACTGGGGCGTGTAGAACGCTACCGCTCCTGTGCCGCTTTCGAGGCCCTTATATTCGAAGGCATACCCTGACGACGAACCTGATGCGTACGGATAAATCTCGTATGTGCCCGTCGTGGTGCAGGAGTAGGTGCCGCTCACATGCGGAATCTGAGAGCTATCAACGGTGCGTGTGCTGTTGTTGTCGCGATCTTCTGCGATCACGGCGAGCCCACTCGAGAGGAGCGTACGGTAGGCATTTGCCACCAGCACATCCTGCTGAGTCTTGGCTGAAGCGTACTGCACGTTGAGCGATGCGTACTGCGCCTTCGCGAGCTCGAGCGCTCCCTTTGCCTGGTTCAATATGCCGAGAGCGTTCGCGGCATCGAGCGCGGCGAGCACATCACCCTGTTTGACCACTGAGCCCGGCTTCACCGAGACCGTCGCGAGACGGCCCGTCTGCAAGAACGAGAGGCTGATAGTCCCCTTCTGGGTCGTGGCTTCAACTGTCGAGGTATCGACGCCCAATTCGGGTACCGGCGCACGACCGACCGAATTGTAAAAGAGTGCGCCGAGAACGACCGCGACGACAACGCTCGCGGGGATCACTATCTTTGGCTTATGTATGAGTTGGTTGATGGTTTGTTTCATATGGTTTTGGTGACGAGAAGCGAGAGGATGCGTTCGAATTCTTTACGGTCTTTGGTAGGAATTTTTGCAAGCAATTTGATAAAGAAGGCTTCTTTTTCTTTGTTGAGGGCGACGAGCTGGCGCTTAGTCTTCTCGGCGAGGGTGACGTAGGTCACGCGCCGGTCAATCTTGTCTCTCGTCCGCGTGACGTAGCGAGACTTTTCAAGTTTATCAACGAGCGCGGTGACTGAAGGAGCTTTGATCCCGAGATGCGTGGCGACGCTCTCCATGGTGCTCTTCCCTGCAGATTGAATGAGCCATAGTGCCTCCAGCTGAGTGACCGTGAGCTCGTGTTTCAGCCGGTTCTCTTTGACGTTTTCGTTTATTTGTCTGCGCAACGCAAGGAGCAGCTCCGACAAACTGTGGGTAGTATTCATTATGCTATCTAATAGTTAGATAGGTGAAGTATATACGACGTTACGTCTTCCGTCAACTACCCCAAAC
>JBJOOS010000044.1:0-5865 GCA_046051155.1 Candidatus Parcubacteria bacterium | reverse complement strand
ACGATGTAGAACGACTTTGTCATGATGTTCGCCTGGTCGGCAAAGGAGCGGACGAACTCCATATATTCATGCAGCTGGATCTTCATGAGCTCTGTTTTTTGATCAGCCTGCTTCTCTTCGAGCAGGGCGAGGTATGGGCGCAGGTCCATGCGACGCGAGTTGACGACAATTTGGATCGAGAAGTCGAGGGTGTTGAGCAGGTTCTGGAAACCGAGCGTGATCGCGTGCTGTTCGTCGGCCGATTTAAGGCCGAAGTTGATAGAGGAGCACATAAGTACGCCGCGGTAGCCGCCGTCTTTAAGGATGATGACGCCGTCTTTGATCTCTTTGACGGGAACGAACTGCTGGGTCGCGCCTGAAGGTTTTACCGCCATATTATTTCTTGGGTTCGTCGTCGTCCGAGTTGCCGTGTTGGACGTCGATTGACCAGGCGAGCTCAGCGAGCTTGCCCCGCGTGAGCTTGGGCGTCCCGGCGGCGAGCGGACGTGCGGCCTCCGCCTCTGCGGCCGCAGTTGTCGCGGCGGTGTGTTGTTCCCGCTGAGTCAGCTCCTTGTGCTTCCAGAGGAAGAACTTACCGCCTGTGTAGTAGGAAAAGCCCGCTTCGAGTACCTCGATGAAGGTTTTCCCGTTCATCTTGTAGAACGCGAGCGTTACCGCGAGCGCCACGAATAGCCCCGAGAATAAAAGCGCGAGCAGTACCGGTAAGTAGGCGAAGAACACGATACAAAGTCCGCCCGCACCGGCGAGGTAGATAAACTGCCGGAACGTCAGAGGACCTATGAGCTTGTCCTCAACCTCGATAAATTGCGGCACTTGGTATTCCATTCACTAGAGTATACCAGCCCGCGCCACGCACTATGCCCCACTGCCCTTGATATCTTTTGGTTGGAGCGGACTTTCTATCCCCGGCGACCACTTCGCATCGATCGTCCCGAATTTCTGCTCGTACTCCCCCACCTGATGACTCAAGCTCTGCACCAAACGCTTCATATGCTGGGGCGTGAGTGCGTAGGCCGCCACCGTCTCTCCGACATTCATGAGCATTACGAAATTTTCTTCCGAGTGGCCGACGACAACGTTCTCACAAAATTGCTTTGGTATTTTATTGAAGTCCATAGAGTGACTATATACTGCTGCCGGTCAGAAGTAAAAAAATCTGCCTCATCAACATGGAAAACGGCACTGCGAAGATAGCCGAGAAAATAACAAGGAAGAAGATGAGGGTCACTGCGCCGCTTGCCCGTGCCTGAGTCTCGAAGCGCGCAAGTCCTGCGGCGAAACGCCATGGGAGTGCGGCGCGTAGCGCAGTGAAGCCGTCCAAGGGCGGGAACGGGATGAGGTTGAAGAACCCCAAGTAGAGGTTGGTAAATGCGATGAGGCCGCCAAACACGAGAGCGGTTTGGTCGAAGCCGATGCTTAGGCCGAAGCGCACCAGGAGTCCGAAGACGAGTGCGAGCAGAAGGTTGGTCGCTGGTCCGGCGACAGCGACGATAGCCTCGCCCCAGCGTTGGTTCTTAAGATTGTATGGGTTGTAGGGAACCGGCTTTGCCCAGCCGAAGATAACTCCGGAGTGAGAATAGAAGTAGAGGAGCAGCGAGGGAACAATAATCGAACCCATCAGGTCGATATGAGGAATCGGATTCAATGTAAGTCGCCCTCCGAGGCGGGCGGTAGGGTCTCCGAGCGAGTTGGCGGCATAGCCGTGCGCCACCTCGTGGGCGATTATCGAGAGAATAAGAATGATGAGGCTGAGGATTGGACCGAGCATAGGTGTTTGCGGGCGTAGGAACCTATGGTACCATGCGCTGACTATGGCACGAGCTTGTGAAATTACCGGCAAAACTACCCAGATCGGCGGGCGGTATTCTAACCGCACCCGCGCGACCCAATTTAACCCTACCGGGAAGGTTCGCCGCCGTGCAAACCTGCAGAAGCGTCGCATTTTCGTCCCAGAACTCAATAAAACCGTCATTGTAGACGTTTCGGTAAAGGGTCTTAAGACTATTAAGAAGAACGGTGCCTTTGCCGCCCTCAAGAAAGCAGGGGTTATTTAAAAAGCCTTATTTTAGGTTGTTTTTCAGGTAATATCATCAAAGCCCCGAAAGGGGCTTGACAATTTATAATATGTCATATAGTCTCTATGAAGAGGTGAGCATGCGCGCCAATCAATGTCGCATGAGGGTTTGGGTCCATTAGTCCGGATTGCAGCAACAGAGCTTGTAATACGGCAAACCGCAAATCAAGGGATAAGAGCCTCAGACCTCTTGGCCACAGGTGCTAAAAAACGTTGTGATAGATTGGTTGCAACGTAAATCTCTGTGACAAAGTCAAAAGGATTTCTGTTCCGACAAGAGGACCTAGCGTTTACGCGAGGTCCTCTTCTAATTTCTAGTAACGACTTCTCCGTTTGAAGTGTAGACGCCTGGTGGCGTAGATGAAGATATAGCGATAACTGCGCTACCGTAGGAAATATGGAGAATGGGATTGCCTTTGGCCGACGAGAGAATGTGTGCTTGTGTGCTGCCCCCAAGGGAAAGATCCTCCTCGGTCGTGTCCGAGCGGATGAGATTTTTAATATGATAGCGATTTTGCACATCAGGGAGACCACCGGTCGAACTATGCGCCGCGCTGCTTAGGACAACCGCGTCGATACTTCTCTGCCACATAGGGAGTGCGGTACCGAGTGCGCGGAGGATGCTCGCGTCGGGGCCCACATCTATAAGGAGGGTCTTACCGCTTGGTGTCTGCACCAGCACAGCATCTCCCTTCCCCACATCAAGCACGCGCACGGTAAGCACTGGCGGAGCGCAAAGCGCCTGAAATACATAGGCGTTAGCGGCTATAAGTACGAAAAACAAAATCCAATAGAAACTCCTCATGGCCGCAGTATATGGTAAATTGTCTCGTATGACCTACACACCAAAACAATTCAATTTTCCTGTGCTCGAAGGTATTTCGGAGAAGCAAGTCAAGGTGCACCTCGCTCTGTATGAGGGCTACGTGAAGCATGTGAACCTCATGGCAGAAACGCTCAAGGGCTATGCGGCATATGGTGACAAAGCAACCGACGGCGACAAGTACGCAATTGCTGAGCTACGCCGCCGTTTCGCGTTTGAGTTCGATGGCATGCGCATGCACGAGTACTACTTCGAGCAGTTTGAAGGCGAAAAGGGCGGTTCTCCTGAGTCAGGTCTCGCAAAGGGAGCTGCAGAGAAGTACGGCAGCGGCGAGAATTTTCTCAAGCACATTCGCGAAGTGGCCGGTAGTCGCGGCATCGGCTGGGTCGTTGTATACAAGGACCCGAAGGTGAACACCATCCACACGACGTTTGTCGCCGATCACGAAGTCGGCCAGCTCGCCGGCCTCCCTATCCTCCTCGCGCTCGACCTCTGGGAGCACGCATATATGGTGGACTATGTTCCGGCAGACAAGAAGAATTATATTGACGCTTTCTTTGCGAATCTTAACTGGAGCGTTGTAGAGAAGCGTTTCGACGACGCTAAATAAACAAGTGCCGCATAGGCTACGAGTACCAGCCAGAACGGAAATGGCGGGAGTGTGAGCGCTGCAAAGGGCAGCGCGACTGATTCGTGAGCGATACATAACAGATACGCATTTGCGAGATACGCCGGGAACGCAAGCGCGATGCCGAGCATGGGCGCGAGAGTGCCAAACAGCATACCGGCGAAGCCCGCTATCGCGGAGAATAGCATCGCGAGCGGAACAAACGGCATGATGAGCAGGTTTGCTGGGACGGAAACGAGTGAGAGATTCCCTGTGTCGTAGAGGAGGAGTGGAAGCACGGCGATTTGGGCCGCGAGAGTAGTCGCCACTGCGTTTTTCCAGAACGCACTCTTCCATTTTGAAAGCACTGTTTCGATAAGCGGCGCGAGCCAGATGAGTCCCGCAGTCGCGACGACCGAGAGACCGAAGCCGGGGTCATAGACGAGGTAGAGCGGATTCCACACGAGCATGAGTAGGACGACGAACAGGAGTGCGCGCCCTGCCGCATAGGTACGACCCGTGGCGCGCGCATAGAGCGCGATGAGCGCCATAAGCGCGGCGCGTATCGACGTGGCCGTCGCGCCTGCGATGCCGACGAATAAGAGGAGGGCGACTGCTCCCGCGAGCGCGCTCCACCTACGCGGGAGGGTGGTGAGCGCGAGCGCAGCCATCACCCATTCAGCGACTATCATCACGTTGTATCCGGAGAGCACGATTATCTGCACGAGTCCGGAGCGGACGAAGTCGCTCTGCACGTCAGTTCCGAGCCCCGACTTCCCTCCTATCACGATGCCGCCTGCGAGCGATGAGTGCGGTTCGGGAAGTGTAGCGTTGATTCCGTTTAGAAATGAATGCTTCACGCGTGCGAGCGCGGCAGGGAGCGAGTACCATGGCGCAGATGAGTTTACGTTTACAAATGCGAAGTTCATCATGAATCGCACACCATCGCGCTCGAGATATTTGTCGTAGCGAAATGTTCTGCCGTTGTCGTCTGCAAATGGTTCGGGAGTGAGGAGTACTCCGGTCACTGTCACGCGGTCGCCAAGCGCCACGTCGCTCGTGCGTGGCGCCACTGCGAGTAGTGTCGTCTTCTCCTCCCCTTTCGTCACTTCTATTTCCATCCGCTGATTCGCATCGCGCACATCAGGGTCGCTCACGACGACTCCCTCGTAGGTAACCTTATGATGCATGTCACTCGTAAAAGATTTTGGCAGTGGCGATTCTGCGAGCGTCGCACGAGTCATGCCAAGCGCGACGCATAAACAAAATATTGCGCAGAGTCCGTGCGCAATTCGCGGCTTAATAAAATAAAAAGCGCCACACAGCGCTCCAATCAAAACGAAAAACAACACCGGCGACCAACTCGTGAAGAAAAGTGATCGTAGAAATACCCCGCTCGCGAATCCTGCTGCAACCCCAATAAGGTAAATCATACGAGCTCGCTACTTTTCTACCGAACCATACTTTTTAAGTAAGTAGTAATCGTCTCAACGGATTCTGCAATGCGCCTCCCAAATTCGTCGTCACCATCAAGGTTTTGGTTATAAATTATTTTATGAATCTCTTGTGGACTAATAATTCGTTGATCAGGGTTGAAGTTTTGTCTCAGTGCAGAGTTAAGTTCGTTTACTTTTGAATGAACGGCCTTCATTAATTCCAAAATCTCCGAGCCCCACAATACTTCAATGGCGAGGAGGTGAGAGTCAACTTCCGCATAGGCAGCAGTAATTTTTTCCCATCTCAATTCGTAAACGTATGAATTGGCAGTATCAGTAAGCTCGAGATCATTCTTTTCGGGGCGTTTCTCTTTCAATAACTCGAGTGCTTTGTTACTTTCTGTAACAGGCACAAATGGGTTACGAACGTATTTAATTGCCTCTCTTAATTTGAGTAGGGAGAAGTGCAAATTATAAACAGCTTCCATTTCTTTTGTTCCCTTCAACTGCTCCTTCCAAGTTTGAAGTCCTTGTTGAGCAATAAATAAACCGCAAAAAGAAAACGCAATTGTAAGAGAGTCTTTGAAGATAGATGACCAGTCCATATAACTCTACGTATTTGATCCCCGATCCATCGCGTCGTTGGCGAGCGCGTCGGCATCGCCATTCTCTTCGCGGTAGACGTGGGTGAATGAGACTTTGCCGAACTTCTCCATTGCCTGCTTAAGCTTCGCTTGCTGCTCTTTCATAGTCGGGTGCTTCACTTTGTATTCGCCCTTCATCTGTTTCACCACGAGCTGGCTGTCCATCTTCACCTCCACTTCCGTCTCCCCTACTTTCTTCCCGACGAGTTTAACGAGTACTCCGAATGCGAGGATCACGGCTTCGTATTCGGCGTAGTTGTTGGTGCGCGTGCCGAGGAATT
>JBJOOS010000043.1:0-5913 GCA_046051155.1 Candidatus Parcubacteria bacterium | reverse complement strand
TCCCGTCTGCCATCCTCGCGATTGGGAGCGGCATTATTCTCTTCTTCCTTATGATCTATCTCTTTGTGCACGGCGTGTTTACCGCGATCTATATCCGCGCTGGCGTGCCGCTCTCATACGCCTTTCTCCCGCACGGGAAGTTTGACTGGTTCTACTTCCCAACCAGTCTCTATGCATTCCTCGCTGTCGCCGTCCTTACCACCTCGATCGCACTCATCGTGACCGGCAAACGCATCTCAAAAACACCGGGGAATATCGGTCTCGGCCTTCTTTCCTACATCTTCCTCTACGGGCTTATTGTGCCCTTCTGGCTCATGCGTGCGACGAGCGACGTCGTCTTCGGTGTCCGTCGCGGTTGGCGCTACTAGTATGTCTCTCCCGGCCCGTAACGCGATTATCGCTCTTGGTATTACTGTCGTGCTCACGGGGACTATTGTATACGCCATTAACTACCTGAACCGCGCCCGCGTCGCCCAACTCTCTGCGATAGAAAACCAGCTCTCCATCGACACGCTCTCCCTCGACACGCAGTTCTCTCTCCTCGAGTCTGCTCCGTGTGACAGCGCCGCATCTTCGACCACGCTCACGAGCGAACTCACCGATCTCGGCAGTCGCCTCTCCTACGCCGAGAACCAACTCGGCGATGACGACGCTCAGGTGGTGCGGCTGAAAGAGCAGTATTCTCTGCTCGAGATCCGCGACTACCTGATTACCAAACAGCTCGCCGCCGCCTGCGGTACGAAGCCCGTCACGGTGCTTTATTTCTACAGCAACAACAGCGACTGCCCTGACTGCGACAAGGCCGGCTACGCACTCTCGTATCTGCGCAACACGTACCCGACACTGCGCGTGTACTCCTTTGACTACAATTTGAACCTCGGCGCGCTGAGGACGTTTATCACGCTCAACAAGGTGGAGCGCGCCTTCCCCGCCTTCGTGATTAACGGCAAGCACTCCTACGGCTTCACCTCCCTCGACGACTTCGAGAAGCAATTCCCCAAGGGCGCACTCTCTACTTCGACTCCGTTGCAATAAACACGTTATCCGGAGCCGCCTCCCAGACTCGAACTGGGGACCTTCTCTTTACAAAAGAGTTGCTCTACCAACTGAGCTAAGGCGGCAGTCTTTACTGTATATCAAACATTTCTGATCGTGTCTCGGAGTCGGTCGTCTTCAGATTATCCTTAAACTCTGAAAGGACCTTCACGAACTCGCGAGCCGTCTCGCGTGGCGCGGTATCCACCTCGGGGTGTGCCCGCAAGCGGCGCACGAGTCGGGTCAACACTCGCTCGGCCGCACGTACGACGACGAGCGAGAGATGCGCTACGTCGTGGCTAATGCGGCCTGCCTGGTGTCGGAGCTCGTCGCGCAGGAACACCCCCAGATCGACGTGCTCGACAATAAGCTCAATGCGCCCGACAAGAGAGTCGAGGCGCTCCCGCTCTGCTCGATAGATGCGCACCCCTCTCCTTGTCTCGTATCTCGTGAGCACAAAGAAGCCTACGAGAAGCGCACACGAAACAAGAAGAAAGATGAGGTGTATCACGGCGATTAGCGAGCCGAGAGGCGTGCAAATTTGGTAATCTCAGCGCGTTCGCCGAACTTCTGCGTCGCCTCGTTCAAGAGCACGCGCACCGTCTTGCTGTCATCCTTGATAAAAGGCTGCTCGAGCAGAACCTGGTCGCGGAAGTAGCTCGCGAGCTTACCCTCAAGAATCTTTGCCTGCATCTCCTTAGGCTTGTCAGCAACCTCCTTCTCAAAGACTGCTGTAGCGGCCTGCTTCGCGTCTGGGGAGATCTCCTCGGTCGTGAGGTACGCCGGATTTGTGGCGGCAACTTGCATCGCGAGATCGCGCGCAAGCGACATGAATTCAGGATTCTTGGCGACGAAGTCCGTCTCGCACGAGAGGAGAACCATCGCACCGATAGAACCCTCGTGGGTATAGCTCCCTATTGCTCCAGCGGCAAGCGAGCGATCGGCCTTTTTCTCGGCCGAGGCGGCCGAGTGCTTGCGTAAGATGACGGTGGCCTTATCGAGGTCGCCGCCCGCCTCTTCAAGCGCCTTACGGCACTGCATGACTGACACGCCCGTTAACTCTCGTAATTGCTTAATGCTATCAGTCGTAATTTCCATAATGTAAAAGTATTTGAAAATAATAGCACACGCGCTGAACGCGTTTCCACCCCCCTTATGCGGCCTGGGCCTTTGAGTATGCTTCGACGAGCTCGGAGAGAATGAGCTCGACCGCCTTTCGTGAAGTGTCGTTTGCGACTATTGGGTAGGTCGCATCGGTGAGGTCGCAGTCAGAACTCATAATAGCGATTACCGGAATGCCCGCATCGTTTGCCTCCTTGACCGCGTGCTTCTCGTGCTTGGTGTCAACGACGAGGAGCGCGTCCGGCTTCTTGGTGAGCGCAGTGATACCGTCGAGACGAGTCTCGAGACGCTTCTTCTCGCGGTCTATCATCACCAGCTCGAGCTTCGTGTGCTGTTTAGCAAGCGTACCGGCCTTAGCCTTCTCGATGATGTCAGCGAGTCGGTCGACGCGCTTCTTGATCTCAACCCAGTTGGAGATGGTGCCGCCGAGCCAACGAGTAGCGACGTACGGGGCGCTGATCTCTTGTGCCGCCCTCTTCAGGATTGAAGCGATTTCAATCTTCCCGCCTACGAATAGGATGGTCTTACCCTCCTTAGCGAGGGCGCCTATGACGGTCTTTGCCGCCTCAAGCTGTTCGGTCGTCTTAACCAGGTCGATGATTTCCTGACGGCCCTTAGTGCCTACGAGGAAGGGCTTCATGGACGGGTGGCGGCGACTACGCACCTGTGCGAAATGCGCCCCGGTGTCGAAGAGGCGCTTCAGTTCTGCCGTATTTGCTGAATCGGTCATTCGGATACTGTACTCGAGTTCCCGCCAGTCTGCAAGCGTAGGGCCTCGACGATTGGCTCTATATCGCCCCCGAGAATCTTCGGCAGGTTGTGCCAAGATTCCTTGAGCCGGTGGTCGGTGACCCGGTCTTGGAGGTAGTTATAGGTGCGAATCTTCTCTGAGCGGTCGCCCGTGCCTATCTGGGCCTTTCGATTGGCCGCATGCTCCTTGGCTTCCTTCTCTTCTTGGAGCTGTTCAAGCTTGGCCGAGAGGATCTGCATCGCCTTGTCGCGGTTCGCCTTCTGGCTACGCTCCGACGATGAGCGCACGTCGATGCCGGTCGGGACGTGGATGAGGCGTACGGCCGTCTCGACCTTGTTTACGTTCTGTCCGCCTGCTCCGCCGCTTCGAGAGAACTCCATTTCTATATCGGTAGGATTGATCTCGTACTTCGACTTACTGCGAATCGGCAAGACGGCAATGGAGGCGGTCGAGGTGTGAATGCGGCCCGACTTCTCAGTCAGCGGTACCCGCTGGACTCTATGCACGCCCGTTTCATACCGGAGCGCTTCGTACGCGTCTGCTCCCACGATTTCGAAGGTGAGATCGTCGATAATACGCGTTTTCCATCCGCGATGTTCTGCGTACTTCTGATACATCTCCTTCAAATCCTTGGCGAAGATATTGGCTTCGTCGCCCCCCGCGCCCGCACGAAGCTCCATCACCATCGAGATCGGGCGTGCGATCTCTTCCCTGTCCTTGGCAAGGATTTGCTCTATCTCGACGAGAACGGCCGCTTGGCGAGCGCGCAAACGGACCGTCTCCTCTTCGGCCATAGCCTTAAGTTCTGCGTCAGAACCGGCCGCGCTCGCCGCGTCGGCGACCCCCTTATCAAGACGCTCATACTCCTCCGCGAGATATGCGGTAGCGAAATTCTTCTTAAATTCTGGAGAGTACTCCATGACTCCCAGTATACGCCCTACTATCTACTTCTTCTTTGAAGCGCGCTGCTTGAAGCGCTCGACGCGTCCAGTCTTATCGAGTGCGCGATCGCCGCCGGTGTAGAAGGGGTGAGACTTACTAGAGATTTCGACCGTTACTTTCGGGTATTCCTTGCCCTCGAACTTGGTCGTTTCGGTAGTGGTAATGGTTGAGCCAATAAGAAAAGCCGCGCCAGAGGCGAGATCTTCAAAGACTACGGGGCGATAGCCCTCCGGGTGTATATCCTTTTTCATTCTCCCGATGATACCACAGGTCTAGAATTGTTGGTAGTTCGCCCCAATATTGACCGTGGCTGAACCCGTCGCGTCTGCGCCGTTTGTGTGGCAGGTGATAGTGTAGACGGTTTGCGTCGTAATGTTCGTCTCGACCACGCCCGTGTTACTCATACCTGTCTTCCAGCTTGAGCCGTTCTTGGCTACTGAACAACTCGTTGCGCCAGTTGAACTCCAGGCGATGGTTGAACTGCCGCCTGACTGCACCCGGGCCGGACTTGCGGTTATGGTGACACTCGGCGAGTGCACACTCACGGTCGGGAAGTAGAAATTACTGCCGCCGCAGGTCATACCGTAGGTCACGGTGCCGCTCGAGATCGATGGGTTCGCCACGTCTGAGCCACTGATGCCTCCGCCAGTACTGAAGCCGTCGGAATTGGATATCTCTGTACAGGAAGGAGCGTTGGAACACGACCACGTGAGGGTGACTGGGCTGCCCGTATTAATGTCCGTACTGCTTACGGAAAGCGTCGAGCAGACGGCCGCAGAACCTGGGACAAAATTTACCTGAGCTGACTTGTCGGCGTCCATAAGTACGCTACACGTACTGCCTTGCCCCGCGCACGCGCCTGACCATGACCCAAAGGCATACCCTGACGATGGGGTGGCCGTGAGAACCACAGTACTGCCGTCTGCGTAGCTCTGACTACACGTCCCCGGACAGCTGATGCCAGATACTGAGGTGATGGGGCCTGCTCCAGAGATTGAAATGGAGAGCGTGTGGGTAAGCGGCGCGTTAAAGCTGACGCAATATGCGGTCTGACCTGAGCCTAACAGCGCGCTCGTAACGTTGTCGTAATATATGTGGTCGGTATTGCAATGTATCTCGGCTGAAAAGTTGTCGGCATACGGTAAGCCATTATTACCATTTATTCCCGTGAACTGAACGTAGCCGGTCTTGGGCTCTTCGCGGAACCAGGCAAACGTTCCAGGAACCAGCATCGTAGTAACCCCGTTCGCATCGGTTGGGCTAGAGGCCGCCCAAGGACTTGACCCTACCGCGGTGTTATCGATCCCGAATACGTTGCTCGCACCAAGGGGCGCCCACTGGTATACCCAGCCCGAAGCGACGTGACAGTTCGGATGAGTAGCTACGTAAGAACTTGCGGTATTCGCCACAATATCAGGACCTGTCCCGCTGCCCCAATTCGGTAGGTCTGCCTCACTGTTGCAGACGATACTGGTTGTTACAACGGCCGTAGCCGAAGAAGGGGGAGCGTTGAACCCCACACAGTATTGTGTAGCTCCGCCAGTCTGGACGTCTTCAGCGTTGTCATAGTAGCTATGATCGATACTGCAGTAGAATTCTGCCGAGACATTACTGCCGCTAACTCCGGAGAAAGGCACGTATCCGGCCTGCACCGCCTCGCGTATAAAACCAGAGTTGTTATCCACCTGGAATGTCGTAGCCCCGTCGCTCCCGGTTGCGCTCGAACTCGACCATGGACTTCCCGCTACACCCACGTTGTTACCCGGGTTCTGTCCAGATGACAGATTCCACTGGAAAGTCCACCCTGACGCCGCGCGACAGTTCGGGTGCGACGCAAGGAAGTCGCTCGCGGTAGTTGCCGAAATGTTAGGACCACTATGATCACCCCAGTTCGGCAAGTCTGCTTCACTGCCGCACATGATGCTCGTCGCCACGACTGTCGTCGTAGTACCCGCATGTGCGGGGAGTGGAGAGACGACACAGACTACAAACAGCGCAACCAAATAATAAAACGGGCGGAAATTAATAACCATTTCCTTAGAGAGCATTATCTACATCATACC
>JBJOOS010000042.1:0-6223 GCA_046051155.1 Candidatus Parcubacteria bacterium | reverse complement strand
CACCCAATTCCAAGATAGGTTGATCTGTCCGGTGCCACAACTCGATGCTCCGGCCCAGAAACCAGTTGGAGTGTTTGGTACAGAGAGGCAGGAACCGGGCGCATTCGTCTGGGTCCATGATTGACCCGAGGTACCCGCGGAGTTACTTGCGGTCACGCTGTAGTTATAGGTCTGACCATCGGAGAGGCCGTAGTCTGAGGTCCAGTTATTACCGCCAGAGTATATCCACTGACCATTCCGGTAGACAGTGTAGTACGTAGCACCACTGACGGTGTTCCATGAAAGGTTAATCTGTCCGGTACCGCAACTTGATGCGCCGGCCCAGAAGCCGTTTGGAGCCGATGGGGTCGAGACACAGGAAGAGTCAGAGGGGGCGGAGGCCGAACAGGAACCGTTACACTGGTAGTTTCCCCAATTTGTTTGGCCGCAAGCATTTGAAGAAGATTGACATGGGTTGCCGTAGCTATATGGCATTGAAGGAGTTTGTGCGTTGCAATTGCCATATCCGTCGAGCGAACCGTATCCTACTTGACCACAGGCGTTCGGAGCAGATGTACAACCTCCACAGGCTGCGTTTTGACTTGAACAGGATGTGGATCCCCCGCTTGCCGAGCAGGTCCACGTCGCGCTACCACCACACGAACCGGAATTTTGATTACCCACGTTCCCTACTGCGCACGTATTTGCTGAACCGCCACAAACGGGAGCCTGAGGACAATATCCCGCCTCTGGTAAGTAGCAGGAGGTAGAGCTGCCACCGTCTGAGCCCGAACAGGTCCACGTCGCGTAGTCTCTGCCGCACGCAGGGCCTGAATAATTTTGCGCCGCTCCAGGAGTAGCGCACGAATTGTCGGTAGAACCGCACTGGCCAGTGACCGGACACGTGACGGTCACCCCTGCACCCGTGCAGACTGGGAACCAATAACCGTCGTCGTAGTTCGACTGGAGGGTTCCGTTCTCACACGTGGGAGGACCTCCTGATGAGGCGACGCACTGCGGTGGCGAGGTGACCGGACAAGCAGCTGGAGCGTTTGCATACACACGCACTCCTGAATCCGGAGATTGACCGGTGGAGTTCGAAGCGAAAACAGCGTAGTACACGCTTCTGCCGTCAGCGAGACCGGTATCATTGAAGGAAGTGTCCGCTCCGTTGTACACCAGTGCGCCTTCTGGTCCGCGATAGAGCTGGTAAGAAGTTGCACCCGTAGCCGTAGACCAAGAAACGTTGACTCTGCCAGAACCGCAGGACGCGTCTGTGCCGGCCCACAGGTTGGTCGGAGATGCCGGGAGTGTGGAGCCGTCAGAGGGAGGTGCTACGGTGCCGCAAATGAACGCAAGCGGTTCGCAGGCACCTGGATCCGACACACAGGCCCATCGGTATACATTATCAATAGGGTTATAACCCATGCTCCAATCCGGAGAATACCCTGAATCGCACAGACCCGACGTCGGAGCCGAGCTTCCCGTGTACTCATTGTTTGCAGTACCGCAGGACGCCTCAGCATATACGTAGCACGCCTGAGTGACTTGTGGTGCAGAGAAAAACCCAACTGCAACAACCAGGATAGTAAACACGAACAGTATAGGCGCGAATTTTTTGGTTCTAAACAATAGGCGTGGTATGCGGGTATTCATACAAGTTATTTTGCCTTTTGTAGTGAGGCTACTAGACCACTAATTTGCTTTGCCAAAGTATCTCTCTCACTCGCAGTCAACGTACTATCTTTGGATACAACAATGCCAGCCGTAGCCAGAGTGCTGAGGGCAAGGTCTTTTTGACCCATCGCCTTCATTACGACCGCGAGCTCGTAGTATGCATGCGACAAGTTCTGATCAAGGGAAACAGCCTTTTTCAGTGTCTCTTCGGAAGAGATAACCGCATTCGCTCGAGTATTCACTGGAAGCGTTGTGCTCGCCACCGCTCGCAAATACTGCGCCGTTCCTAATCCTAACCAACCCGAAGCATATTTCGAATCGATAGTCGTCGCATCACTCATGTACTGATAGGCCGTCTCGTACTTATTTTGACTCAAGAGAATGGTGCCTATGCCGTATGCCGCCTCTGCCCTCTCGTGTGCATTTTTAGAATTTGTATAGACTGTTCTGAAATTTCCCAACGCCACGTCCGGGGTCTTGTCTACGAAATACTCGATGCGTGCAAGTGTCAGCCGTACCGCAAAAAGCTCTGGGTGTTTTGCAAGCACTACGGCATACCCGGCTTCGGCGCTCTTCGTGTCCCCCAGGGCGTCATATATGCGCGCGTCTCCGACAAGAGCACCTACATTCTTGGGATCGAGAGCTATAGCTTTCTCATACGCGGCATGTGCCTCTGGGTAGTTCTGCTGAACCTCATTCGCGTAACCAAGTATGCGATAGGCTGAGCTATTGTTCGGGTCGAGCGCGATAGCTCTCTCGACAGAAATGACCGCCTGCACTGCGTCTTCCGTGCTTGCCTTGATACTCGCCTGCTGGGCAAGCACATCTGACTTCGCGATAAGTGCGCTCACGTTGTTGGGATCAATCTTGAGTACGGAGTCGAGGCCGGCGACAATGTGGGCCGGGGTGTTAGACGCAACTGCCGAAACCGCTTCAGCCTTCTGCTTGAAATGCAGATTTCTCAGAGAAACAAACGTGAAGACCGTCCCGGAAAGAATAATTACCACGACTAAGAGCCATCCGAGATTGTGACGGGGGCCGAGACACGAGGAAGGAGAAGAACGTACAATCCGCGAGTCCAGAGGACTATCCATAGATAGAGTGTACCGCGCAGAGGCCCTGCCGACGTAGTACGGCTGGTGGATAAACTGCAGCTGTTACCCGCCCAAGATATCGATCTCTTGCTGGAAGTCGTTTGTGTATTTCATCACTCCATCTCCGTAGAAGGCGAAGGCGGGTTTGTTGTAGTAGCCGCCGGCAAAATATTTCAGCGCCGCCGTCCGCTCCGCGGACGGCGTCTGAGCGCCTGCCCCGAGGTCAGTCATGTAGAGCGCGATGGCCGTAAAGGCATCAAGATTGTCCCAAGGGTTTGCCGCCTTGTTCGGATGACCCGCCATCTGCGAGATACGATCCTGATACCCCACCCACGTTGAGGGAATGAATTGCGCCGGACCCATGCCGCCGCCATAGCCGGTCGACTGCGGGCACGACACGGGCATCTGTGTCCAATCAAGGCCGATCGCTCCGGTTATTTCCATAAATGGATCTACGTCGCGGGTCGCCTTCATCACCCGGTAGACGAGCGATCCCGTGTTCTTACCCTTACCGTTACCCTTGTTCGGGACGTTGGTGAGGAGACACTGTCCTACGTTTGCGCCCAGGTTGGTCTCTTGCTTCAAGATGCCGAGGATGAATGCGGGCCGCACTCCAGTCGCCGTGCCGGCCTGCTTCGCGAGCGCGATAGCGGTAGGAAGCGAGATCTGCCCGGCGCCGCCCGCAAGCTGGAAGAGCTCGGTGCGAATCTGCGCTGCGGTCTTTAGGTTCGCGACAATCAGCTTCTGGTAATTCGCCTCGACTCCCTTGGTCTCTGCCAGCAGGGCCTTCTTCCCCTGCTGTTGTGACTGAAGCGACTGCTTAGCGAGCTGTTGGACAGCCTGGAGCTGCTGCTGTTCGCTCAGACGCGACTCGAGCGCCTCCTTCTCTTGTTCGGTCGACGAGCTCGTCACCCTAATCTGACTGAAGGAGTCGGCGAGCGAGCTCTTGATAGAGGAGAAGGCGTCGAGATCTCTGAAGAAGCTCGACACATCCTGCGAGCTGAACGCGACATTTACTACCGAGAAGTCGTCGATCATCTGCGTCTGCCGCATGATCTGTGCGAGCGACTCCTTCTCTGCGTCCAACTGCGCTGAGAGCTGCGAGAGTGTTTGATTGTGCTGGCCTATATTGTCGTTCAGCTGGCTTATTGTGAGCGTAATCGCCTGGATCTGGAGCTGGGTAGTCTTGATCTGCGCGTTGAAGGTATCGATTTGGGTCTGAAGTGTCTGATGCTGGCTCTGTGCCGTATTCAAGAGGCTTTGCTGCTCAGCGATTTGACTCTCGATATCGTTGAGCTGGCTCTGGAGCTGTTGCTGACGATTCGCCACCTCGTCGAAGACGTTGTCGGCGAGCGCCGAGAGCGGCGCCGCGACCAGGACGCTCGCTATGGCAAAAGTAAAAAGCCGGCGCATAGTCCGGTCATTTTACCACGCAATTATTGTCGTTAGGCCTTTGGAGCTTCTGCAGCAGCCTCGCCCTCAGCCTCCTCCTTACCCTTCTTCTCTACCTCGATAGCGGAGAGGTCAGCCGGTGCGGCGACCTCCTCCTTCTCTTCGACAACCTCCTGTATGAGCGCGACAACCTCTTCTGGCTCGATAACGAGCTCAACACCCTCAGGAAGCTTCAAGTCTCGAGCCTGGATGCGATCGCCAATCTTAGCGAGTACTGAAATATCTACGACGATGGCGACTGGGAGATTCATCGGGTCAGCCTTGACCTCGAGCTCGTGCATGACCTTGACCAAGTTTGCGCCGGCTTCGACAGCTGCAGACTGTCCCTCAAAGTGAAGCGGGATCGGCACCTCAACCTTCACGCCCTTAGTGACCGCGTAGAAGTCTACGTGGCGCGGAAGGCTCGTAAGCGGATCGAGGTCGACCTCGTGAATAAGGGTCGGGAGCGCAGCGCCAAGGCCGTCGAGAGAGACGATAGTCGCCTCGCCCGCCTTGCGAAGGATCTTCTCAAATGCGGCCGAGTTGATAGCGATCGAGGTCGCCTCCTGGTGAGCGCCATAGACAACACCTGGGATAACTCCGGTACGGCGAAGCGCGGGCGCCTTAGCACCCTTGCCGTCGCGTTTCTGAACTGTAAGCGTAAGCATAATGCCCGACTATAACTGACTTACGGATAAAAGGCAATGCTCGACTAGCCCTTAAGAGCGGCCGAGACCTTGGCCAAGCGGCCCATGAAGACAGCGCGAGCGGCAGGCACATTCTCCTCTTTCCCCCGCCACACATCGAGCGCTTCCTCCTGTAAAGCACGGGCATACGAGAACGTAAGGGGCCACGGGGCGCCCTTTGCCGCCGCCACACGGCTTATCGCCGCGAGATTTGCGGTGGATTCGTCAGGGTTCTGTCCGCCCGAGAGGAAGACAACCCCTGCGAGCTGTGCAGGTACGTGCTCCATAAGTACGCCGACGGTATCTTCGGCGACTTCGTCGGGCGTGTCAGTTTTCCCACTCTCGCTTCCTGAGAGCGCCATCGAGGTCTTCAGGATGACGCTCGCACGGTCGACCGCGAATTCGTCGAGTACTGAAAAGAGTGTCGAGAGCGTCTCGCCGATGACGGCACGCGAGCGCGAGCGCCCGTGCTTCCCCGCGTGGAGCACTTCGGGCTCCAATATAGGTACGAGACCAGCGGCCTGAACCTCCTTGGCATAGTTCGCGAGGCGCTTGGCGTTCTCGTGGATAGCCTGAGGGGTCGGGAGGCCATCACCCTCTATCTTTATGACGGCGCGCCACTTGGTGAAGACAGCCCCTTGCTTCTTAAATTCCGCGAGACGCTCAGGGAGACCGATGAGACCATTCGTAATGAACTCCTCAGGACTCCCAGCGAAGGGTTCGGTGCCGAGGTCAACCTTAATCCCCGGCGCGATGCCACGCGCGGCGAGCGACTCAGGGAACAGTTTGGCATCATCACCCTTCTGCAACATCGTTTCAGAAAAAAGAATCACGCCGGAGAGATATTTCTCCACGCCCTCCGTACCGAGAAAGAGATCGCGGAACTGTCGGCGCATCTCCTCGCTCGCGGGGACGCCATAGTTGGCGAGCCGCTTGGTGGCCGAGCTGACACTTTCGTCTGCGGCAAGGATACCCCTCCCATTTAAAAATAATCCACGAGCTATTCCAACAAGATCAGTCATGGGTATAGTTTAGCATGCTAAAATCTCGCTATGGACTTTATTGCAATTGGGGACACCGTCGTCGATGAGTTTATTAATCTTAAAGAAGCTAAGATCACGTGCAAAATTAATAACGATGACTGTACCATCTCGATGCGTTGGGGTGATAAGATCCCGTACGAGTCAGCCGAGATCGTCGTGGCAGTCGGCAACGCCGCAAACGCGGCCGTCTCTTCGGCACGCCTCGGGCTCTCGACCGGATTTATCTCAAACGTCGGTAAAGATGAATACGGCCAGCAGATTATCGACGCACTCGCCAAGGAGAAGATCGATACGCGCTACGTCAATATAAATG
>JBJOOS010000041.1:0-6362 GCA_046051155.1 Candidatus Parcubacteria bacterium | reverse complement strand
GAAGCGGCGCGCTCGCCCTTCGGGGCGGAGTGGCGTTTCTTGTCGAATTTGCTGTAGCGCTTGGGTCTCATTAGGTAACACTATAGCACGAAATCAAGGTTTGTGCGATGGTCGAGTGTTGTGCCCGACAGTTGACAGGGAATTCGTGGTTTGTTACACTTTATCTAAGTAAAGCATATGAATGTAACAAAACAGCAAAAGTGGATAAACCAAGACGTCGATGCTCTGTTTGGAGCGGTGCTTACGTTGAAGAACCTGGACGAGGCGCACAGGTTCTTTAGAGATCTCCTTACCGAAAAGGAGATCGTCGAGCTTGGGCAGAGGTGGAAGGTCGCGAGAATGTTGGCAGAGCGCATCCGCTACACTACGATCTCGCAAGAAACGGGAATGAGTTCAACCACGATTGCTCGTGTTCATAAATGGGTCAAGAAGGGTATGGGTGGATATCAGCTTGCTCTGAAGAGGTCAAAAAAATAAATGTATGAATATCACTAAAAAATTACAAATCGGGGTTATCGGCTACGCAGGGGTAGAAGAATATCCAAAAGGAAAAACTCCGAAGACAGAGATATACAAAGCCGCGGAGCAGGTGGGCTTTCTTCTTGCGAGGAAAGGGGCGATTGTCGTTACGGGCGGTAAGGGCGGGGTCATGGAGTCGGCAGCCAAGGGGGCAAAGAAAGCTAGAGGAACGACAGTTGGAGTTATAAAAGGCAATAAGCGTTTTCGCTCTAATAGCTTTACCGACGTGGAAATTCTTACGGGAATGGTTGCTGATGGCTTTGATGAGTTCATGCTTGTCACTATGTGTGACGTGCTGATAACAATCGGCGGAGGGGCCGGCACGCTCGAAGAGATTACCATCGCGTATCGTAATAAAAAACCAATTATTGCGTTGGAAAAAACGGGCGGATGGGCAGACAAATCGATTGGCGAGTATCTCGATGAAAGAGGGACAGTAAAAGTCTTTGCGGCCAAAACACCGGAAGAGGCGGTCAATAAGGCTATAGAGCTCGCGAAAAAACAATATGAATAAGAGTCTTTTTAAGAGCGTCGCTCACCATACCAACTCCTTTGCGAGAAGGGGCTGGTTGTGATTTCACTTTGATACTCCATCACACTCAACCCCTCCTTGGAAGGGGTTTTTCTTTTTCAAGGGGTAGTTCTTTAACATGCAGAAGAGGAGATAGAGCGATGAAATCACTGCAAGAGTACCCGTCGTTTCATTATCGACGGTCGCTTACGACGGACGGACGTATCATCCTTTTGGATGAGTCTCTTGATCCGGGGACTCAAGAGGAGTTGAAGTCACTCGCAACAACGGACGGGTTCGAGCTCCTGTTTCTTGAGGACTCACAGCTTGCCGCAGAGACCGAAGAAGTCTTGGGCGACGTACTGAGTCGATACCGGGAGCCGTTACTGGTATTTCCCGGTAACGGCTCTGAGTACCCGCGCAAGTGTTCTCGGATTTGTGAAAAGGCTGCGGGCGCGCGCGTTTACGCGAAGCGATTCTGGGAACCGGGGACTGACCCGATTGTTACGGCTGGATCCATTCTCCCACACTTGTTCCTCATCACGACAGTGGAGACCGTAGTGGTAATTGATGACGTCATTAGCTCGGGTCTAACCATGCAGAAAGTGCGCCAGAACAATGCGTGGCGGTTTACGAGGGCTAAGTGGATTGGCGTGTCGTGGGTGGCGCAGATTCCGCAAGTGAGGGCACAGTCGGGTATCAGTGGGTACGAGCGCGTAGTGACGGCATGTGTGGTGGGGAAGGCTAACGGTGCAAGAGTTCCCGTTAATTCTCTCAGCACACTGCGGCAGAACCAAGAAATTGCGACGAGCTATGCGCAGCGTCACTTTCAGAGGCCGGACGCATTTCTCAGTCTCATTCGCGGATAGGTACTGGCGGCACAACTTCAAAAACAGAAGTGTGCCGCTTTTCTTTATGCGTGCGGCAAGGGATTGGCACCCTATGATGTAATCTCTGAAAAGAAGGTGCCCGTACGCCATGCATCAATAACTCCCTTACTCGGCGCGAATAGGGGTCCCGGCAAGTTGTCGGGGTCGTACCATTTCCAATTTCTTGATTTTTGTGGCTCCGGATTGGTTGGTTCACCGCTTAAGCACTCTGCGAGCAGTCCTATATTCACGTAGTGTTTCCCGTAGACGAGCTCATTATTAAGACTGATTGGCTTTTTAAAGACAATATCGGTCAGACCCGTTTCCTCCCGCACTTCTGTACGGGCCTGCTCTTCAAACGTTTTTCCAAATTCCATATGGCCGCCGGGGACCTGGTACGTGCCGGCACCGTGGCTCGAAAGGCGCTCTCCCACTAATATCTGACCCTGTTTATTTAAAACAATAATACAGACGGCAACTAATGGACGTTGGCCGGATTCAGTCATGGTGCGCGGTAAGGGATTCGAACCCCTGACATCCACAACGTCAATGTGGCGCTCTACCAACTGAGCTAACCGCGCTTGTCGGAGACTATACCATGCCCGCGCCCAATTTTCCTCTAATAAGCGCGAGCGTTTCAGCTCCGTTCTTATCGCGCAGCTCAGACGCGTTAATGTTGAGGTGTGCGAGCGCGCGGTATCGCTTAAGACGCTCGGCGAGGAGTCCGGGATACGAGCGTCGGAGGGCGTCTTCGGCAGATTCACCCTCTTGTTGGGTAAAGAAGTGGTCCCACGCGACCGGCTTCGGGTCTTTGAAAAAGCGCTGGAGTAACGTCTCGGGGGCATCGTTCCCAACGTCAAAATGGACAATCAGAGTGTTGTCAGAGAGTGCGCGGAGCGTCCCCGGCGCGAGGTGTACGACGCTCCCCGTCGTATCGAATACTAAATTCTTACCGTGAGAGCTCATCGCCGCGTGGCCAGTGAACTCATCTTCGAGCTCGAGGTATCGCTTCTCGCGACCTGCGTACCCCTCGCTCGACGGATACCCGAGCCACGCGGCGAGCGCATCCTGTCCATTCATACCGAGAGATTTCTGTATGTCACTATCTACCTGATACCAGAGGAAATCATGTTCTCGCTGTAGCGCGCGCGAGTGATAACTCTTCCCGCAATTGGACATGCCGATGAAGGATAGTCGCAGGGTGTGATTGGCGACATGCGTATCGAACTCTTCTTGTGTGAGCAAGGAAGACTCCATAAATTGTGACCTCACGGGGAATCGAACCCCGGTTTCAGCCGTGAAAGGGCCGTGTCCTAGCCGCTAGACGATGAGGCCGTCCTGTAAAGCACATACTACATTTATTAGGCCCAAAATGCTAGAATCGCAGCACTGGAGAGGTGGCAGAGTGGTCGAATGCACTGGTTTCGAAAACCAGCAGGGGCGAAAGCTCCTCGTGGGTTCAAATCCCACCCTCTCCGCTCGGGTTTGTCTAGTTGCATCTTTTAGTCGCGTGGGTACACTCTGTGTACGGTTGATTGCTGGTCGCGAGACTAGGTTCACTTTTGAAAAGAAAGTGGATAGGAAGTCAGGTGAGATTCCTGCACTGTGCCGCAACGGTAATGCCCACGAGGGGATGAGTCCGATCTTCATCAACCGGTTATTCCCGAGCAGGAGACCGTGTTGCATATTTTTGCGCCACTCTTCCATCTCTGCTTCGGGGCAGAGCTTTTTATTTTATGTCCACACACAACCGGCTCGCTCTCGTCGTCCTCGCGCTCGTGGCGTGTATCGGTGGCGTTGTGTACGTACGGCACGAGCCGGTAGCGCCGCAACCGGTAGTGCAGGTTCCGACGCTTGCCACGACAACTGCCGTCGCGACGACGACCGCACCTGTTGTGCCAGTCGTGGCGAAGCCAGCAAACGCGGTGCTCGTAGTCGATGGGCGCACGTACCCTGTCACCGTCGTCGCGAACGAGACGCTCTACGAGGTGATGCGATCGCTCGTGTCGAGTGGAGTGCTCGCGCTCACTGGGCGTGACTATCCGGGCCTCGGCTTCTTCGTTAACTCACTTAATGGGAAGGAGAACAGCGGTGGGATGTACTGGGTGTTCTATGTAAACGGCGTGTCAGCAACAGAGGGGGCGTCAACACTGGTTATGAAGCCGGGCGATCGCATTGAGTGGAAGTATGAGAAAAGTTATTAATTAGTATCATTCACAGTTTATGAAAAAGTCGTTTATTACTCTCGCTCTATTTCTCTCCGGCCTCGCGCCGGTTTCGGCACAGGCAGTATCTATACATCTTGATGTCGAGGCGCCCTCAGGCTCTCTCTACGCCAATACGCTCGACGTTTCTCCCTGTGCGGTGACCGACGATCCAGCGACCACCACCTCGAGCGCCAAGTGTGCGCTCGAGCAGGCGGGGCTCGATCCGCAATGGTCAAACTATGGCGGCGATGACTGGTTCCTCACGGCGCTTGGGAGCACGACCCAGGACACGTCGAAAAGTCTGTACTGGAACTGGTGGTCTGATCTCGCGTACGGTCAAGTAGCACTCAATAAGCACGAGCTCACTGATGGAGATTCGCTCCTGGTCACGCTCGGCCTCCTCCCGCTCCGGCTCGACGCGCCGACGACAACAGTAGCGGTAGGCGCAACGTCGACGATTGACGCAGAGGAGTTCGGCTTCGACGCGAGCTACAACGGCGTGTGGACTCCATCGACAGGCACTACGGTCATGATCGGTAACATCACGTATCAAACGGACTCCGAGGGCGACGTGTCCTTCGTTCCGAGTTCGACTGATCCGGTCACTGCGACTGCGTCCAAGGTGGGCTTTGTTCCTGCGTCGCTCGTCCTCACTCCTGTGGACATAGCAACGACGACCGCGACGTCGACTGCTGCGACATCGACAACACCGGTTGAGCCGCCCGCTCCTCCTGCGGTGCAGGTTTCTAGCGGCGGGGGAGGGAGTGCGGTGTCCGTTCAGTTCAGTGTGCCAAACGCGATGGCCTATCTCGCGAGCCAGCAACACCCCGACGGCTCATTTGACGCATCGTTTCTCTCAGACTGGGCGGCACTCGCGTATGCGGCTAGCGGTCAGGACTCGGCATCGCTCCGTAGCTACCTACGTTCTACAACCCCGACACTCTCAAGTGTGACCGACTACGAGCGACACGCGATGGCGCTCGAGGCGCTCGGTATAAACCCCTACACCGGAACGAGCGTCGATTATATCTCGCCGATCGTGAGTGCGTTTGACGGAACGCAGATTGGCGATGTGCATCTCGACAACGACGACATCTTCGCCCTTTTCCCGCTTCTTGCCGCGGGGTACCGCTCGAGCGACGTGGTTATCGCGAAGACAGTCGCTTTCATCCTCTCGGCACAGAGCGCGAACGGTTCGTGGGACAACAGTACCGATATGACCGCGGCGGGAGTCGAGGCGCTCTCGCAGGTGCGCGATCTACCGGGTGTCTCAGGAGCCATCGCAAATGCTGAGAAGTATCTGCACTCTGCAGAGCAGGCGAACGGCGGATTCGGCAACAGCTTCTCGACGAGCTGGGCACTGCAAGCGATATCCGCGCTTGGCGAGGCGCCAAGCGCGTGGGCGCCAAGCGGCCTCAGTCCGCTCTCGTACCTCACGAGCCAACAGTCGGCTGACGGTGGTCTCGAGTCGTCTTCAGCTGTGCAGACTCGAGTATGGGCGACTGCGTACGCCATACCGGCCGCTCTCGGGAAGTCGTGGTCCGCGCTTCTGCAATCATTCCCGAAGCCTGCTTCGCAGAGCGACGGCAGTCTCGTAGGTCAGGTACTCGGCGTGTCTATCGTGGCGACCTCTACACTGCCTACTCTCGCGACCAGCACTCTGCCGATAGCGACCACAACTCTGCTCGAGGTCACAGCAACGACGACCGAGGCAACCTCCACCAGTTTCTTTATCTCTGTAGATGCGATGATGGAGTCGGTTAATCGTGCACGGCAGATCGCCGCCTCGGCCCCGTCCCTCGACATCGCTACAAGCGTGCCGGCAGTAGTGAACGCGCCGAAAGTGGGTCTCTGGAGCCATTTCTGGGGAGCGGTAGCCACGTTTATGGGTAAGATACTGTAAAATACTTGTATGACATTCTCATTCACGACGGGCTGGCTTAAATTCGTTCTCGGTTGGTGTGCCGTATTTCTCTTCCGTCTTCTTCCGTTTCGTCTGCCGAATGTCGAGCCCTTGCTTGCGACGGTGATGCCATTCTCGAAGCGATATGGCTTGCTCGGTAGCTTCCTTTTCGGATTCGTCGGGATAGCGGCCTTTGACGCCGTAACCAGCGGGTGGGGGATGTGGACCTTGGTGACCGCGGCGGCGTACGGTACGCTCGGCCTTGCGTCGCACTTCTACTTCAAAAATCGTGCGGCGTCGGTGAAGAATTTCGTTAGCTTCGGTCTCGTGGGTACGGTTGCGTACGATGCGGC
>JBJOOS010000040.1:0-6394 GCA_046051155.1 Candidatus Parcubacteria bacterium | reverse complement strand
TAAGCGGCTCGATATCACCCGCGGCAATAAGGTAGGCGATCGCGAGCGCGAGGTCGTAGTGCGAGCCCTCTTTCTTTAGGTCCGCCGGAGAGAGCGAGAGGACGATGCGCTTGTTCTGCTGCTTCGGCGATTTATATCCCGAGTGACGTATCGCGGCACTCAAGCGATCGCTCGCCTCGGCTACTGCCTTGTCAGCGAGACCTACTATTGAAAAATTATGAAGGCCGCGCGTGAGGTCAGCCTCCACCGTGACGAGCTCTGCGCTCGCGCCGACTGGCTGTGCGGCAAAGGTCTTAGCGTAGCCGTGCTTCGGCGTGTCAGCGACAGACTTACGTAGCGCTACGGGCATTGATTAGAGATGTTTCTTGCACGTCGTCGCAGACGGATCAGCCTCGAGACGCGCCTCTTGTATCTCCTCGCCGCAGACTTCGCACTTACCGTACGTGCCCTCCTTAATCCGCTTCAGTGCGGCAAGAATCGCGTCGTAGCGCGCCTCAAGATCGGCGAGAATCGCCGTATTACTCTCGCGACTCATCACCACCTCTGCCTGATCAGCAAGATCGGACTCCGATCCGACCTCGGTCGGGATTGCCTCCCAATCCCCTGGCACGCTTGGGTTCTTCCTCCCGACCATATCCATCTGCGACTCCAATCGAGTCTTCTCTGTCTCTAATTTCTGCTCGAAGTGCTTGGTTTTCATTGAGCAGATAATAGCAGATATTGCAGGGCACGCTATGGCGTATACGACGTCGCCAACCGGCGCAATATTTCAGTAAACGAAGAGGGGTCGCGCGCAATCACGAGGGTGTTTTTGTCCCAGTACCCGTACATAAAGACGCTGCGTCCTTCGGAGTCGCGATAGACGCGTACATCGTGGTTGCTAATCACTTCATCATGAAATGCGGGTGCTGGCGGAAGTGGAATAGGCGCGGGCAGTGTCGATGTGGCAACCTTCGTCGGGGTTTTCTTCGTTTTCTTGCCCTTTTTTACGATCGGAGTGGTCGTGGATGTAGTGGTCGCAATGACTGGTGCAACCAGCACAGGCGCGATCGTTGGCGAGAGTGGCGGGAAGAGTGCGGATAGATCTCCCGGCATTGTTGTTTCCCACGAGAGCATGCCCGCAAATGTTTCAGGGTACGACTCGACGGAAAGGATAATGAAAGGACTCGGCGTGCCGGTCATATTGACCATACCAACCATGCTCCCGGCAGAGTTTATATTGCGTAACAGAACGCTCGGCGCGGGGAGCTGTAGGCGCGAGAATATGTCATTGCCGGTTGTGGTTGCGTTGTCGGCATATATGAGACGTACTGAGTTGAGCGCTAGAGTTTCTGTTGTTGCGTGCTCAATCACGCTCAGAAGCGCTGCAGGTGTGCTGGCGGTAGTGTCCTCCTTATCGTCGAAATAGATAGGCGCTGAAACCGTTGGGGCGATAATTACAGGAGCCGTCTTCACGAGATACCGAGCGTATCCGAAATATATGCCCGTGCCGCCAACAGCGAGTAGAACGATGCCGCCAATGACTGAGAGGACCGTCTTCCAACGCGGTGTTTCTGGAGCAACCTCCTTGAGAGTTCCCGCGTCAGCCTCGGTCGCGAGTATACTTGCAGCCGATGCTTGAGTTTCCTTCACCCTCTCGAGGAAGTCGTTTGAGTACGTCTGGAGTGGCGATGCGTTTACTTCGGGAGCTCGTGTAGGAGGCGGTATCGGTGGTGGGGCCGGTCTAATCGGCACCTGTACCGGTGCGGGTGGTGGTGGAGGCTCGACTATGGGTAACGGCTCTATCTTTGGTAATGGCGGTGGAGGAGGTGGGGATGGGGGTTCGACTATGACCGGTGGTGGTAGGAGCGGGGGCGGAAGGGGTCTAACCGGAGGAGGGGGAGGTGGCTCGGTCACTACTGGCTTCACAGGCGCTTCAACAGGTTTCGGCGCAGGAGTCGCGTCGACCGGCTTCAGATCAGGTCGTCCGCCCTTCTGTAGTACCTCCATGTCACTCGCATACGTGCGAATGTACTTCTTTGCCAACTCGTCGTCAGCAGAAGGCGGTGTAGCCGGTGGTACGGGCGCTGTGTCCATTCACCACTTATCATAACGCACTCGCGCAAAGCGCGAGTGCGTTATCCGCCCCTATAAGACTCCCTACGACCGTGAGGTGATAGTGAAGCGCTTCGGGTCGTCGCACATATCGGTAAAGGCGTGCGCAGCCTCTTTGAGTTTGCCTGACGTCGACTTGCCGAATGAGATTACCTCTACCTGGCACCCCTGATTCATATCGAGATACTGGATGAGCGGTACATAGTCACCATCGCCCGTGACGAGAATAACGGTGTCGAGTTTGGGCGCCATTTTCACCGCGTCGATAGCGAGACCGACGTCCCAGTCCGCCTTCTTGGCGCCGTCGGCGAATATTTGCAGGTCTTTCACCTTGGTTTCGATACCCATTTTGGTAAGCGCCCCGAAGAAGTTGGTCTCGTCGCCGCTCTCGGTCGAGATGACGTAGGCAATAGCGCGCACGAGAACGCGCCCGCTAACTGCCTCCTCAAGAATCGCACCGAAGTTGACGCGGGCTTTGTAGAGATGCTTCGCACTATGATAGAGATTTTGCGTGTCGATAAATACTCCCACACGCTGGGCTGAGTGTTTGATAACTGCCATAAAAATTGCTTATAAAAACAAACGAATAATGAAATGTGGCAGAGTGCCACATACCCATGATACCACCTATGAAACTACTTCTTGAGCCCGAGCTTTTTTACGAGCGCGTTGTAGCGGCGCTTGTTAGAGGTCTCGAGATAACGCAGGTGTGAGCGACGGTCAGCGACCATCTGGAGAAGTCCGCGGCGAGAATGGAAATCCTTCGGATTCTTCTTGAGATGCTTGGCGAGCTCATCAATCTGCTTAGAGAGGAGCGCAACCTGAACGTCCGGTGAACCGGTATCAGCGTCGTGCCGAGCGGCATCCTTAATAACTGCCGCCTTTTTCTTAGTGGTAAGCATGAATGCCCCTACCCTACCACGCCTTGCTTATCTTTGCAAGTATTGTGTTGTCCTGTTTTCGACCCTCCCTTGCACGTCGCACAATATTGGATGCTACAATTACCCTATGCAAGCAGAGGCCGCAAAGCGCCAATTCCTTGAATATATTGAAATCGAGCGTGGTCGCGCGGTAAAAACGGTTGAAAACTACGATCACTACCTTACGCGTTACTTCGAACAGATGGCGATAAAAGTCGTCGCGGATATAACCGAGCAGAATATCCGCGACTTCCGCCTCTGGCTGAATCGTCAGTCGGGGACCGGGAGCGGCTCGATGAAACGCCGCACCCAGAACTACTACATGATCGCCCTTCGCGCGTTTTTGAAGTTCTTACGTAAGCGCGAAGTGGAATGCGTGAACCCAGAACGCATTGAGCTCGCCAAGCTTCCTGAGCGCGAGCTCGACCTCATCACTCCTGGAGAGCTTGGGCGCCTGATGGACGCCGCCAAGGAGGAACCGCGCGGTACAGCCATCCTTGAGCTCCTCTTCTCTACTGGACTGCGCGTGTCAGAGCTCTGCTCGCTTAATTCCGACCTCGACTTGACCCAGGACTCCTTCTCGGTGCGAGGGAAAGGCGACAAAGTACGGGTTGTCTTCCTCTCCGCCGCGGCTAAGAGCGCACTCACCACCTATTTAAAAGCGCGTAAGGATATGGGCGAAGCGCTTTTTGTTAACACATCAGTCGGCAAGGGTATTCCCTCTCGCCTCACGCCCCGCTCGGTAGAGCGGATTATAAAAAAGTATGCGATTAAGGCCGGCATCACGAAGAAGGTCACACCGCACGTGCTCCGCCACGTCTTCGCAACCGACCTTCTAAACAACGGTGCCGACATCCGCTCTGTACAGCAGCTCCTTGGCCACGCGTCTATCAACACCACGCAAATCTATACGCACATCACCGACTCGCACCTGCGCGACATTCACAAAAAGTTCCACGGACAGAATCGCACCTAGATACGGGATGAAAGAGATGCGCCTGCCGCAGAGCGGCAGGCGCGAGTTGACGGAGAAGAACGTGGCACACGTATCAAATCCATTCCCTGGCCTTGCGAGCGTAGTGAATGTAGCCGGGATGCGTGTCGTAGAGTTCGAACTCCTTTCGTGCCTTGAGCAGTTCGGCACTCAGCTCGGGCGTGATTTCTCCAGCACTGATCCGCCGACGCAGTTCCGCCTTGTACCTGCGACGCTGGCGCCCGATTTCTTTGCGTTCGGCGCGTTTCGCTGAAGTCGGCCTACGACGACGCTCGAGCACGATAGCCCTGAGCTCCTTCTCGGTCTCCCGATGCATCTCGCGCAACATATCCCCAGCCCACTCCATCCGCTGCTTGAGCTCCGCCGGACTCGGCGGTACAAACGGAACAACATGGTCCATGTGACGTACTCCTGTGCGTTGGTCTATAACGATAGTATCAATTCGCCGCAATTCCTCAAGCACAAATCACGCAGACAGAATCGCAGTTAACGATATATACTAATCAAATGGATACCGTCTTCGTCGAAAATCTGGAGATAGTCGGCACGCATGGCGTGCTCGACCATGAGCGGAAATTTGAACAAAAATTTCTACTCGACATTAAGGCGACGTTCGATGCTACCAACGCAGCAACCACAGATAAACTCTCGGATACACTCGACTACGTCAGCTTCTGTCGAATCGCGCGCGAAACCATAGAGTCGAAACCGGTCTACCTCGTCGAGAAGCTCGCGCTTACTATTATCAATCGAATTTTTGAAGATACCCGCATCAATTCGGTATCAGTTACTATTCGCAAACCGTCCGTACTCGCCTCGGGAGTTCCCGGCGTCACTATGACGCGTTCGAAATAAAACAGAGACACCCAACAGGAGCCGGGGCTCTGTTGGGCGTTATCGACTCTTGGGGCGTAGCTCCATACTGGGTGAAGTGGGGATCTGGCCACAACTGAGGTGTCCATGCCTCATCGCGACACCGGCTTCAACACCTCTCAGGAACTGCATAAGCTCTCCTTCGCTGCCGACGGTGTGCCGCCACGCACCTCCGTTGCTGCTAATCTCAACGTTGAAAATGTCGTGAGGGGGATCGAGAAGAATCCTCACCCGCGAGACAGTGACCATCACTCGTCGGGAAACCGCTTCCGCTCTGTCGCTCGCGCGCCGCTTTGCAGTATCACAATCGCACATACGACACCTCCGTGTTGTTGACTAAGCTTCGGCCACACTATCACACACTTGAGAACTACACAGCAGGACCTGGAGGTGGAGTGTCGGTTGTCGAAGTGTCTGCGGGTGGAGTGACATCTGTCGGAGGTGGCGTGTTAGTTGGCGGAGTAACTGTCTCGTCGACTGGCGGAGGAGCGTCCTCGGGCACAGGTAGAATGACGTTCTCTGTTGTCGTTGCTACTGGATCAGGCGGAGTCGGGTCAGTAACGACAGGGTCTGTTGACGTAGCGCCCGTTGAGGTCGCGGCTGGCGGTGGAGGAGTCTGTCCCTGATCGAGGTTTCCAAATGATTGAGTCTGCATCGGCGCGATAACTGGCGGGTCGGCAGTAAGAAGTAATGTAACGTGTTCAGTGTCGTGGTACTCGGTGCCTACTGCCCCACCCTCCTGATACGCTTCAAAGGTAAGGTCGAGGATGCACTGCTGGCCGTCAATGATGGGCGGCGAGGTGCCGTTGAGGGTGAGCGTGAGCGACCAGGGAGCAAGCGTGGCGGTGTCGCTCGTAGTAAACAAGCCGATAGAGCCTGAGTACGAAAGAGGTGCGCTACCTGAGGCCGTAATGGCAGAACAGAACGTGGCGTTACCCGACGCAGCGCCAGAAACTTTGTATCGAAATGGGAGACTGCCTGGAGTCGCTGCGGGAGTGATAACAAACGTCTCTCCCGCCTGATTCAAAATCAGTGTTGCAGAGGTATGGTCGGGAGTCACCGTGATATCGAGTGGGCCAGCGGCAAACGTATTCCCTGTCGACTGCTCCTCATCGCTAAAATAGGACAGTGTCCCGCCAGGAAGGAACAGCGCTGGTATTGCAGCAATGAAGAGTGCTGCAGCTACGACCTTCGTTGCACGGTGTGAAATATGTTCGGTAGCCGTGATACGTACCGCGCGTGCAACGAACATATCGGACACTGGTCCCGAACGCTCATAGGCAATAGCGCGGAAGTTTTTCATATAACCAAAGGTGACTCGATGTCGAAGTGGAGCGACTGCGACTGCGAACGCGCCGGGGCAGGTTGCCGAAACGGTGTGCGCGCCACACGCGACTCACTCGCGAGCCGCGCGATAGATCTCTCGTCGCGCTTGCGCTTTTTCATCGCCCGCACTTCGTTCACAATGCCGATACATTCGTAGAGGATGACGAGTGCTGACGGGGTCAGAACT
>JBJOOS010000039.1:0-6430 GCA_046051155.1 Candidatus Parcubacteria bacterium | reverse complement strand
AGGCTGGTACGCGATGCCCGAACCAGATCTGCCGGCTGATGCACCAATCGTAGAGATTATCTATCCAGTGGAGATACGCGTTTTTAAATCCTTCCTGCGGCATCGAGACGCCGCCGTGCTCGACCGCGACGCGCATAAGGCGCTTGAGTGTAATATGTGATCCGCTTTCAACACCAGGGATCTCAGAATGCGGAATCAGAAACTCCTTGTCGACATCTACAAACCACTGAAGCTTGATTTGGGGCTCGACCATTCCGCCGGTGCGCTCAGCGGTCGCAACGTTGTGTATGTACGGTTCTTCTTTTTCTACGAGGCCTTTTGCACGGAGTTTCTCGACGATCTTCGGCCGCGCCTCAGCGATCTTCATCCCTGCAAATTCTCCGGCAGTAGGCAGCAGCTTGCCGTACTGGTCTATGATCTGTTCCCGGTCAAGCTCGTGACGCTCAGCGATCTCAAAGTCGACTCTGCTGTGCCAAGGCGTAATAGTCATTACGCCCGTACCGAAACTCATATCGATCGCAGTGTCTTTAATAATGGTCGCGGTTATGGGACCGTTTATCCACTCAAGCTCTATCTTTTGTCCGTTTTTGTATGCGGCATAGCGTTTATCATCCGGGTGCATCACAACGTACTTATCGCCGAATTTCGTCTCTGGGCGCGCAGTACCGATGGTAAACGGGCCATATTTGAAATAGTAGAATGTCGTCTTCTCCTCGACGTATTGAATCTCATCGTCAGAGATGGTGGTCTGGCCCTTCGGGTCCCAGTTGACGATGCGGTGGCCACGATAGATAAGCCCGGCCTCGTACATCCGCTTGAACGCTTCAGTGACGGCGCGATTGCGCTTCTCATCGAGGGTGTACGCATAGCGTGACCAGTCGAGCGACGCGCCCATTTTGCGCACCTGTCCAAGGATCGTGCCTTCGCTGTTCTTGGCAAACTCGGTCACACGCTTCACGAGCTCTTCGCGCCCGATATCGTGCCGGCTTTTCCCCTCGTCCTTCTGCAGATTTTTCTCGACGCGCGCCTGGGTCGCTATAGCAGCCGAATCAGTGCCCGGTACCCACAGCGTTCGATTGCCCTTCATGCGGTGGTAGCGCACGACTGCGTCCTGAAGAGAGTCCTCGTAAGCGTGACCGATATGCAGTTCGCCAGTGACGTTTGGCGGCGGGAGCGTAACCGCATACGCTGGCGCCTCCGCGCTCGTGACCCCTTGCTTCACGCATTCGTCAGGGTTAAAAAGGCCGCTCTTTTCCCACTCGGCGTAGATGCGCGACTCGGTCGCGGCCGAGTCGTAGGGCTTTAGGAATTTCTCAGGCATTCCCTAAAATATAGCAAATATATAGGGCCTTTCGAGGGGTATTGACAGATGGTACACCAGTATGTTATATTAAACGTCACACAACAACGGGAGTTTAGTCATGTTGCAGTTCTTTGCTAAAAGTCCACTTCGGCTTGGTCGCTTGTATATTTCGGCGTCGGCTGTCCAGTGCGCCTGGCCATACCTCATCTATCAGAACTGGGAAGAGGCGCGGGGTTTTCTCCACATTCCGATTTTAGGTTGGAGTTTGGCACTGATTTGGGTCGGCATGTGCTGGGTCATTCCTCACCTCTTCTACATCGGCAACGCATTGGTCCGGAGCGCGAGACGTACTACACTCGTCGAGCAGTCTCCACACCAGAAGAATCTCGCGACGAACACCGTTCTTGTCCTCATGGCAGGAATCGTCATGGATCTCATCCTGCTGCCTACGGTACTTGCGTACATCACAGATCCCGGCTGGATCATCATGTTGTCGGGGCTCATGGGAGGGCGAGTGCTTATGGCAAACATGGAGGCGATCTTCGCGTACTACTACAAACCCTAGTAGAAAGGACACAACGGCGAGTCTGGCAATGGGGCCGGACTCACCAAAGCGAATCTCTCGATGCTATCGAGGGATTTTTTGTTTTTACGCGAGGGATTGGTTTCCGTTTGCTTTAATATCAGTGACGAACTCTTTGCGGCTGGCGCGATAGAAGCCGGCGAGAGCAATCATGATGGCGTTGTCGGTCGTGAGCGCGGCGGCGGGGATGCGGAGCGATACCGAGGGGAATTCGCGGGTCACCTTCCGTGTGAACTCGCGGCGGATGTGCGTGTTCGCCGAGACCCCGCCGCCGATGACGAGCGTCTTCGTGCCGGTCATCTCGAGCGCCATCGCGGTCTTCTTCCACAGCACTTCGGCAACCGCGTTTTCAAACTCGTGTGCGATGTGCTGCTTTTCGGAGTCGCTCACTGCGGGTTTGTCTTTAAGTAAATAGAGCACCGCGGTTTTGAGTCCTGCAAACGAGAAGTCACAGGTGCCAGAGTCGATCATGGGGCGCGGCAGGTGCAGCGCGAACGGCGTATTCCCAGATCCAAATCCGGCAGTCTGGTCACCCGCCGCTCTCGCTTGCTCAGCCAGTCGGCTGCGGTCGGGATCGGCTCGGTGCGCTTCGGCGAGTTTAGAAATTTCTGGCCCGCCCGGGTACGGGAGCGAGAGCATGCGCGCGACCTTGTCGAAGGCTTCGCCCACTGCATCATCGCGGGTCTGGCCGATGAGCTTGTACTGCAGCCACTCTTTCATCAACACCAGCTCGGTGTGTCCGCCTGAAATGAGGAGCGCGAGGATTGGTAAATTGGCGTTTGCAATCGTGAGCGTCTCGCCGTCACCCTGTGCGAGTGCGGACAGGATGTGTCCTTCCATATGATTCACCGCGACAAGCGGCTTCTGCCAGAGCTCGGCGAGTGCGCGGGCGAAGTTGATTCCGACCCAGAGCGCAGGCTCGAGGCCAGGGCCCGCGGTCACGGCGATCGCGTCTATCGCGGGCGGCTCGCACTCGCTCACGAATTCAAAAAACGCCTCGGCGAGGCCCGGCTCGCGCTCCAAAATCGTTGCGATTTTGGAGCGCGTCTCGTCCGGTAGTACCTGCGCGTCTTCGCGCAGGAGTTCTGCTTCTTCAAGTGCGGCCTCAAGAATCGGCACTAGATTCTTCGCGTGTTCGCGCTTCGCGAGTGCGGGGAACACACCGCCGTACTCCTTATGAATCTCTATCTGCGAGAGCAGTGCATTCCCGAGCACGCGAAATGTCGCAGATTTCTCATCGCCCTCGGCTTCGACTATGGCGATAGCGGTCTCGTCGCAGGAGGTCTCAATGGCGAGTATTCTCATGGTGATGGTAGTATATCCTGTATGCAGAGAAATGACCTCCTCGTCTGGATGGATCTCGAGCTGACCTCAGTCGCTGATGTCCTGAAGGATAAGATCACCGAGATCGCGGTTGTGCTTACTGACGCTGATCTCAACATCGTCGCCGAGAGTCCCGATATCATCATTCACGTCGATCCCAAGGCGTTTGAGGGTATTGCCGCCGGTGCAGAGGCGGTGCATGAGCTCAATCATATGAAGGAGCTCTCTGCACAGAGTGTCACGACGGCAGGAGAAGCCGAGGAGCAGATCCTCGCCTTTCTTAAGAGGCACTGTGTCGAGGGTACGGCGCCGCTGTGTGGCAACTCAATCCATGTCGATCGCCACTTCCTCGCAGTGCAGATGCCGTCAATCGATACTTATCTCTTCTATCGCTGCATCGATGTATCGACCATTAAGGAGCTGGCCCGTCGCTGGTCGCCGGAGGTATACGAGGACGTGAAGAGTCGTAAGGCGGCTAAGACTCATCGCGCCAAAGACGACGTACTCGCCTCAATAGACGAGCTTAAGTTCTATCGCGAGAAACTGCTTAAGCTCCCGTAGTGCGGGGCACTGGGGTCCACGGGATAGGGTCACCGAACGCGAGGGAGAACGCCGCTGATCGAGGGTGGCCATTGCCGCCATATTTTTGTGCGAGCTCGGCGGCGTTTACGCTCTCATCACTGCGAATCGATATGCGGAGTCCATGCGCATTCGCGCGCACGATAAGTGCGAGCGGAGGATGCGTCTGTCGCAATTGGTCTCCAAGTTCGGTAATAAACATCTTCTCTCCGGCGACGAGGTAACAGGTGTAGCCCTCGAAGGTCACGAGCTCGGCGGTGCCGGCAAGCTGGTGAGCGAGGAGCTTGAAGTATTCTTTATAGATAGTGCCACGTTCGACCATCTTCGCGCGCTCGCCCGCGTCTTCGGCGTTGCGGACGAAGGTGTCCCAGGTCGTGAAGTGCCAGGGCTGTGCGTACGCGTAGGTGATGATGGCTCGCTCGTCGTCAGGCATCTTGCGGAAGAGGTCGGCGTCTTGGACATATCTCAGAAAGGTGGGGAGCGGGACTTCCGGATGGAAATAATCCCACGAGATAGAGGCACCCGATCGCTCGGTGTTATAGACGTGATTCGGCATCGACTCGATGACCTCCTGCACTCCCTCGTGATGATCAAGGATGGTTAGCGTTTTAGCTTGTGCAAGCAGCTTGTCCATCGTCTCCTTTTCATAACAAAAGTCGAGCAGATACAGCTCTTTTCCCTCGAGATGCTCGGGTGCTGGCTTCTGGTGTTCAACGGGAATGTAGTCAGCCGCGTCGCCAAACTTCTTCCATGCGGCGTAGGCACCACCGAATCCGTCGGGACAGCCGCCGTGATAGAGAACTGCGATATTCTTGTGCTCACTCATGCGCACAGTTTACCTTATAAACCGGACATAGATACCAGCGGGGATAACGCGGTCAGAAGAAGCTTCTTTAATATGCATTTCTCCGCATTCGCCAGAAACTTCACCAAACGTGCTCTCGATAGCCTGTGCGAACGAGCGCGGAGCGTACCCAGCGGCGTAGCCATTCACGAGGAAGAACGAACCAGGTTTGTCAGAGAGAATTTCCTTAAGCCCGGCGAGTAGTGCAGGGAAGTCCTCTTCGATTTTCCAAACCTCGCCCTTAGCACCGCGGCCGAACGCTGGCGGATCGAGAATGATGCCGTCGTACTTAGTGCCGCGGCGCACTTCGCGCTTTACAAATGCGAGAGCGTCGTCGGGTATCCAACGAATTTTATCTTCGGGAATGCCAGAAAGCCGTGCGTTCTCGTGCGCCCAGTCGAGGGACTGCTTCGATGCGTCCACGTGCGTGACGGATGCACCCGGATGAGCAGCGGCGAGCGTGGCGATGCCGGTGTATCCAAATAAGTTTAAGACGCTCACGACAGGAGCCTGCTGCGAAAAAGTCCTCGGGTCTCCTCCCTCCGGTCGGCCAGACTCTTTTCTCGCCGGCTCCTGTTGTTCGCTTAGAGCCTTGACGCGGTCTTTTATCCAAACCCAGTTCGGCTCCTGCTCGGGGAAAATGCCTGTGTGTTTAAAGCTCGTGAGGCGCGCGAGGAATTTTATCGGTCCGCGCGCCATCTCCCACGATTCCGGCACTGGCTTCTTAATATCCCACGCACCTTTTTTATCTTCGAATGCAAACGTGGCGTGTGCGGTCCCCCACAGCTCAGGCTTCTGTTTCTTCCAGAGCGCTTGCGTCTCTGGGCGCGCCACGATGATCGTGCCGAAGCGCTCGAGCTTCATGTTATCGCCGGAATCAAGGAGCTCGTAATCGCTCCAGGGGAGGGAAACGAGGTGCTTGTCGTGCGTCATAGTGCTGCAGGATGTTTCTTCGACCACTCGTAGAACACGATAGCGGCAGAGACGGCGGCGTTGAGTGACTCAGTGCGCGCGTGCATGGGGATTTTGAGTGTGACATCGCACGCGGCGAGTGTCTTCTCGCGGATGCCAGCGCCTTCGTTGCCGATGATAAATGCGCTCGGCGCATCAAATGGCTCGGTGCCGAGTGATGCCTTGCCGTCCATCGCGAGCCCGTATGTCCAGAAGCCTTTTTCTTTCAACACTTTGATCGCGTGGTTCACA
Source organism: Candidatus Parcubacteria bacterium (assembly GCA_046051155.1). Taxonomy (GTDB): domain Bacteria; phylum Patescibacteriota; class Minisyncoccia; order Phycocordibacterales; family Phycocordibacteraceae; genus C7867-001. The sequence continues at coordinate 595 of JBJOOS010000039.1, read as the reverse complement.
TTACCGATGGAGACGAGCGGGATGCGGAACACCATGCCTGCGGATGCCTTCACGACCGCTCCAGTGACACCAGCTTGGTTGTGCTCAGGGATGAGCACTGCCTGAATGCCGAACGCGGCTGCGGAGCGGATGATGGCACCGACGTTGTGCGGGTCTTGGACCTCGCCGAGGATGGCGACAGCAGGGTTCGTCTTCGTATCAAGTGTCTTTAAGAAGTCTTCAAAAGATATCAGGAGGTTCGCTGGGTTCATGGTAGCGATGACACCCTGGTGCACCGAGTCCTTGCCGACGAGCTCAGAGCCGCGGTTCTGAGTGATGGTGTGGGTAGGGATCTTGTACTTGGTGAGGAGGGTGCTGAGCTGGCCATCGCGCAGATCGGGAGCGAGGAATACCTTACGGATGACCTGGGGAGTGTTCTCGAGCGCCTCCATGAGCGCGTGCTTGCCGTATATGAAAATTTTACCGCCCGAAGCGGCGCGCTCGCCCTTCGGGGCGGAGTGGCGTTTCTTGTCGAATTTGCTGTAGCGCTTGGGTCTCATTAGGTAACACTATAGCACGAAATCAAGGTTTGTGCGATGGTCGAGTGTTGTGCCCG
>JBJOOS010000038.1:0-6683 GCA_046051155.1 Candidatus Parcubacteria bacterium | reverse complement strand
CGTGCTGATCGTCGTGCATGACTGGAATATCGAGCTCTTCGACGAGACGCTTCTCGATATCAAAGCACTTCGGCGCATTAATATCCTCGAGATTAATCCCCCCGAAATTCGGCGCTATCGCCTTCACGACACGGATTATCTCTTCTGGATCCTGCGTGTCGAGCACGAGCGGCCACGCGTCGATGCCCGCTTTCTCCTTAAATATGAGCGCCTTCCCTTCCATCACCGGCAGTGCACCATACGGGCCGATGTTCCCGAGACCGAGCACTGCAGAGCCATCAGACACGATGGCGACGCTGTTTTTCTTAATTGACATCTTCCGCGCATCCTCCGGATGCGCGGCCAGATGAAGGGATGCTGCACCAACGCCTGGGGTATACCAGAGTGAGAAGTCCTTGCGACTCCTGAGCTTCACCCTTGCTGCGGTCTCTATGCGCGCACCCTGCTTCTTAAATGCCGCGACGATTTTCTTTGATTTTGTGTCCATAGTAGGACGAGTATATCACCAACCGGCAGAAGTACTTTTCAATCTATTTCCCACCAACGAACGCCTAGAGACCCGTCTGAGATGAGCTCTTCGTAAGCGCCACGCGCTTTATTGCATCACTAATCTCGTTTGCCTGAGCTAAAGGTTGTCCTGGGATTACCACCGCTCTTGCACTTGTCTGGTTCCCGGTTGCCATTGCAGCTGCGTTTTCTATGCGCACGGTTGCAATGTTGAGCAGTCGCTCGATCACACCCTGCGAGACGGTGACGTCTTGGACTGAGCGATACGGAAGGTGAGTTTCATTTTTTGCGATAACGCCTTGCCTGATAACGATATAGTCAGGAAGGAAGTTAAAGAAATAGGAGGAGCGCCAGAGCACCATATACCCAATATGCAGGGCGTAAATAACAACGAAGACTATGAGGCCGCTGTAGAGCACGTACGAGAAGCTCGGTGTGGGATTAAACAAAACGAGCAGGCGAAAAGAAACGAGCGTGTACAACAGCGAGGTAAAGATCCAGACGATCATTTGCTGTGCATACCACGTGCCAACAATGGGGTACGTGGCACTTGAGACTTCCTTCCCCAAGACAACTGATTCGACCGCCGGAGCAGGTACGCTTACCACAGAGGCTGGAGTAGAAGTGCCCCCGCCCTGAAGCTTCTGGAGCAGGAAGTTTTTGAGACCTTCAGCGGCTGCCTGCTCAACGCCATCAATATGCGCTTGCATACCCGACGCGGCAGTTGCGCTCGCGAGATGTACGTCATACAGGCCCATAATCCGGTCGATGATATCTTGGTCGACATACACGTCTTGGATCTTTGAGTACTGAACGTGGATTTCTGCAGGTGCGAAAACGCCTTTCTTTATCGTAATGTAATTATCATTCGCATCGTAGAAGTAGCGCTTGATATAGGCCTTCATGTACGCCGCATACACAGCCACAGTAACCGTGAGGAAAATGCACGCGGCTCCGATCCAGAACGGAATAAATAAATGGCTATCATTGTTGCCTGTCACGTAAAAACTACTGAGGGCTATCGGGAGAGCGCAAAATATCGAGAGAAGAGCCTGAGGAATCAGTGCGGCTAGGATCTTCTTTTTGAACTTGCGGGAACTCAGTGGGTACTGCGACTGGAGTGCTGAAGTGGGAGGCATGGGTCTCGATAATGAGTAATGGGCGAATTATACCACTCATATATACTGTGCTTATGCACCCCCAGGACCCTGTCGAGAAGCACTTTACCCGTCTGCGCCCGGAGCAGAAACGGGCACTCCACAAGCTCGGTATCCGCACCATCCGCGACCTCCTGTACCACTTCCCCTCGCGCTATGAGCGCTCGGGGTCTACTGCCACTATCGCCGGCGTTGCGGCTGGTGCGGACGTGACACTCTACGGTGTCGTGAGGAAACCAGACGTGCGGAAAACATGGAAGAGTCGCCGCCCGATTGCCGAGGCGTGGCTTGAAGATGCTTCAGGGAAAATAAAAATGATGTGGTTCTCGCAGCCGTACATCGCGAAGACGCTTCACGACGGCATGATGGTGAAGGTCAGCGGGCGCGTGGGCGGCACAGGCACGAAGATTTATCTCGCTAATCCTGAAATAGACAAGTCCCCGATCGCACCAGACGAAGTGCACGACACACTCTTTGCGGCTGGCACAGAGCCACAGGACGAGACCCTGTACCCAATGTATCCAGAAAGCCAAGGTATTTCTTCGCTCTGGTTTCTGCATGCGCTCAAGAAAGTGTTTGAGGCGAAAGCGCACGAACATCTCGAGGACCCGCTCCCGAGCGACATTCTTGCGAAATATAAGTTGCCCTCCCTCTCTGCGGCGCTGGTATTCATGCACGCCCCACACAAGCTCTCGGACAGTGCCGCGGCGCGTAAACGCTTCGCGTTCGAGGAAATATTTGCCCTTCAGATAGTTATGCAGCGCCGCCGGCGCGCGCTCCTCTCAGAGAAAGCGTTGCCGGTCACGGTCGACCGTGCTGCGCTCGCTGATTTCATTACCTCATTCCCTTTCCCCGCGACTGCTGCGCAGTCGCGGGCCATCGAGACCATTGTCACCGACTTCGAAAAAACGAGCCCTATGCTCCGTCTACTCGAGGGTGATGTGGGGAGCGGAAAGACCGCGGTCGCCGCCGCGACCGCGTACCTCGTCGCCACCTCTGCCCCCACCGGGAGAGTCGCTGGCACGCTCCAGGTCGCCTACCTGTGCCCGACTGAAATTCTCGCGAAACAGCATTTCTCGACGTTTGTTTCATATTTCAAAGACCACCCCATACCCATCGGCCTCATTACCGGGAGCGAGTGCCGTAAATTCCCTTCTCGCGTGCCGCATGAGGAATCCGCGAAACTTTCTAAGGCCGCATTTAAAAAGATGGTGGCCCAGGGTGAAATCCCGATAGTTATCGGCACGCACGCACTCATAGAGAAATCTCTCTCGTTTAAATATTTAGCGTACGCCATTATCGACGAGCAGCACCGGTTCGGCACGATGCACCGCCAAAAGCTCGCGACCAAGAGCGATATTGCCCCGCACCTACTCTCGATGACCGCCACGCCGATTCCGCGCACACTCGCGCTCACAATATACGGGGACCTCGACCTGACCGTGTTAGACCAGATGCCGCTTGGGCGCAAGTCGGTCATTACCGAGGTACTAGGGCCGAAGCAGCGCGAGAACGCCTACGAGCGAGTGCGTGCTGAGCTATTCGCCGGACACCAAGCATACGTGATCTGCCCGCGCATCGACGAGCCGGATCCTAAAAAAGAGATGGCACTCATCGCGAAGTCAGTCACCGCCGAGGCAGCGCGACTGCAGAAGGAAGTGTTCCCGAAAGCAACCATCGACATATTGCACAGCAAGATGACTCCCGCAGACAAAGAGTCAACGATGAAGAAATTTGAGAAAGGCGAGATTGATATCCTCGTTGCCACGTCAGTAGTCGAAGTCGGCGTGAACGTCGCAAACGCGACCGTGATTCTTATCGAGGGTGCCGAGCGTTTCGGGCTCGCCCAGCTCCACCAGCTGCGCGGACGCGTCTTGCGCTCTACGCATCAGTCGTACTGCTTCGCCCTACCCGAATCATTTGGCCCTACCACTCGAGAGCGCATGAAAGCATTCTCGACAGCCAAGAACGGCTTCGAGCTCGCAGAATACGACCTGTCGCTTCGCGGCGCGGGCGAACTACTCACCGGCCGGCAATGGGGTGTCTCCGATATCGCCATGGAGGCGCTGAAAAACATAAAGCTCGTAGAAGCCGCTCGCACCGAGGCGGCGCTACTCGTCACGAGCGACCCTGACCTAAAGAATCACCCTGTCCTCCTCGCGCGCGCCTCTGCCGCCGATGCGCAGATGCATTTGGAATAGGGACTATAGCGGGCTGGTTGTGTCGTAGTTAAGTTCTCGAGCGCGAGCGACGGCTTTCCTGAAGAAATAAATCCAGTGAGAATAGTCCTGATTCTGATCTTTCGATTCCCAATTTTCTAAAATCTCTTGCGCCGTTTTCCACACGAGGGTGAAGTTCTCGTGCGCCTCTAGTTTGGTGGGGATTACATCCGTGTCGGTGAGTATGACGAGGAAGCAGGTGGCCTTAGCAACACGGTTCACCTTCTTGCGGTTGTTGTAATAATGCGTGAACGCTTCAGCTATCTTCTCTACTCGCTCGAAGTTGTGCAGGCCGCTCTCTTCATTAACCTCGCGCAGAACCCCCTGCTCGATCTCCTCAGTCTCGTCAACCCCGCCAGAGAAGAGCGAATACGCACCCTGGTTGTCGGGACTCCCTACCGCGTATCGCTGACTCGCAGGATCAAACACCACTGCGCACCCACCATCGCGACGCTCTTCGTTTTCCTTTTTTATGCCGAATTCAGGAATATCCATGTCCACCCCCTTGGATTCGAACCAAGGACCCTCGAGGTATAAGCTCGATGCTCTAACCAGCTGAGCTAGGGGTGGGTGTCTCCATACTACAATAAATGCAGGCAGCCGCACGTCCTATGGCGTGCGGCTAGTCAGTGGGAAGAACTCCCGTTATCGATGGGGCTGATTCCAGCAAATCAATGTCGTCGATATCTTCGACGGCGACAACGAAGATGGAAGCTCCGTCATCCGAACGGAATGAACACACTTGCCGATGGTACTGTTCTACATCATTGGGGTCGAAATGAAACCATCCCACAAAGGGGTGTCCCCACCACCACATTCCAGGTGCTCGCTCTTTTTCGTTCGCCAAATAGCATTTAACGGAATAAGGCTTCCCCTCCTGTAAATCCTTGATTTCGACGTGCATATATTCCCCTCCAAACAACAAGACCTGCGGTAATTAAAGCACCGCACAAAGAGGACAGGGTGAGCCAGGGGGATAACTTATACCACCGGAGCGTCGACTATCCCCTCCTCTGCACGCTTCTTGGGATTGATGCCGTTTGCAATAAGAATTTTCTCGAAGTCACTGCGCTCCACCGTCTCCTTCTCGACAAGCTCCTTTGCGATAGCGTCGAGTGCACCACGATGCTTACTGATGACTTCCTTCGCGCGAGCCTTCGCCTCGTCGATGATGCGCGAGACTTCGGCGTCAATTTGCATCGCGACGTGCTCAGAGTACGGCTCGTTGCCCATCTGTCGCTCGCCAAACGCGATTGGCCCGAGCTTATCGCTCATGCCGTAGCGAGAGACCATGTCGCGCGCAAGCGCGGTGACGACGGCGAGGTCGTTACTCGGCCCCGTGGTTACATCATCAAACAGCATCTCTTCTGCCACATACCCGCCGAGTGTCGCGGCGATGTCGTCGAGGAACTGCTTCTTCGACTGCATCTTCTTATCTTCAAATGGGAGCTTAAGCGTATAGCCCGCCGCGCGCCCGCGACTGATGACCGAAATCTTGTGCACCGGATCGGCATTCGGGAGGACCGAGGACACGAGTGCATGACCGGCTTCGTGATACGCCGTGAGCTCTTTCTCTTTCTTGGTGAGCAGGTGGCTCTTACGCTCGGGACCGAGCATCACCTTCTCGATAGAGCGGATGAGGTCGTACTGCGTCACCTCCTTACGGTTCTCGCGCGCGGCGAGAATAGCACCCTCGTTCATGAGCGAGTAGAGCTCCGCACCCGAGAAGCCAGGCGTACGCTCAGCGACCACGGCGAGATTTACGTCCGGACCGAGCGGCTTCTTCTTTGCGTGCACCTTAAGAATTTCTTCGCGGTCGCGACGGTCAGGCAGGTCAATGGTTACGCGGCGGTCGAAGCGGCCTGGGCGAAGAAGCGCAGGGTCGAGCACGTCGGGGCGGTTGGTCGCCGCCATGACCACCACCTTCTCTGTCGGCTCAAAGCCGTCCATCTCGACGAGGATTTGGTTGAGCGTCTGCTCGCGCTCGTCGTTGCCGCCACCGACTCCAGCGCCGCGCGCGCGACCGACAGCGTCAATCTCATCTACGAAAATAATTGCTGGTGCCGCCTTCTTCGCGAGCTGGAACAGGTCGCGCACACGCGACGCGCCGACGCCGACAAACATCTCTACAAACTCTGAGCCTGAAATCGAGAAGAACGGCACGCCAGCCTCCCCCGCTACTGCGCGCGCGAGAAGCGTCTTACCGGTGCCTGGAGCGCCCATGAGGATGATGCCCTTCGGGATGCGCGCGCCGATATCGAGGAACTTCTTCGGACTCTTGAGGAAGTCGACGATTTCAAACAGCTCCTCCTTGGCCTCGCGCGCGCCGGCGACGTCGGCGAACGTGACGCGCTGACTCGAGTCAGCGGGGTCGACGATGCGCGCCTTTGACTGGCCGAATGTAAACGCTTGCACGCCCGCACCCTTCACCTGTCGCGAAAGGAACCAGAAGAAAAAGCCGATAAAGAGTAGCGGGAGAATAATCGGCACGAGCGTGACGAACCAGAACTCAAACCCTGACTGGCCCTGCACAGCGATAGACACCTTCGCAAGCTGTGCGGGAGTAACGCCGTAGGTGGCGAGGGTCTCGGGGAGACCGGCGGAGGGATCCTTCATCGACGTCTTCACCGAGTCGTCTACGTAGACGAGGTCGAGCGAGTCGCCACTCACGGTAATCGTCTTCACCTTCCCCTCCGCGACGTCGGCGGCAACGACCGAGAGCGGGATAGTACTGCTCGGCTGTACCATACCCTTGATGAGCGAGTAGGAACTCATCAAGATGAGGAAGATCAGAACGGTC
>JBJOOS010000037.1:0-7200 GCA_046051155.1 Candidatus Parcubacteria bacterium | reverse complement strand
TTCAGCGCGTTTACGTAATCCGCCTTCGCTCTCTGCCACCCGTCCATGTATTCCCGGCTTTCTTTGCGTGTAGACTCGAGCTCGGCACGGAGCTTCTTCACCCTCGCCTCGGCCTGTTCGTCGGCCTCAGGGTCTTCTGCTTCGATTTTTACGTCATCATCTTGATCCATCTATCTAATATGCCTGAAAATACGCGCAGAGTCAAAAGCGCAGGCAACTTTTACAATCTCACAAATGGGTGTAGATTGTAGACTGACTTGGACACTACAATCGGACAACCTAAACGAGGAGAACTCACTTGGCGAAAGAAACACCGACAGCACCGGCCAAATATCGCGTGACAGGGTCTCGGCGGTTTGGAGGAGGGCATGCCAGTCTCATTGACGCGGAGGTCCACGACTCGATAGCCCTGGGCACTCGTCACGACAGAAATGCCAAGGCTAACGCCAAGGATGTGTGGCACCTCACGTATGGCCCGCGGGACGAGTTGACTCTACTCGCGGCGGAGATGAACTCGGCGGCCGACACCAAGACTGCATTGGACAAGCTCGCACAGTGGCGTGCGAAGCGTAAGCGAGAGCTGCGCAACGGCCAGGCCGTCCGCGCGTAGGGACAGGAAGGGACCCGCATCATAGGGATGCGGGTCCCAAATCATTTATATACCGACTAGAAGCCGAGCTTCTCGCTCACGAAGATGACGTGCACCTTGCGGCCGATAGCAGGATTCTCGCCGTGGAGGATGAGCGTCTTGTTGTGGGCGGTGCCGTAGCCGTAAGCAGCCTTCATACGTACGTCTTCGAGCGGCACGACGTATTCGTCGATACGCGTAAATGCGTCTGCAAGCGTCGGGACCACCTTCTTGGTGCTCACCACGAGGATAATGTTCGGTGATGTAAACGCCAAATGCGGCAACTGGCTGCCAGAGTTACTCGCGATGACTATCTTCCCATCTTCAGTCACCGCGTGGGCGCTCCCGAGATAGAAGTCAGAAACGACCGACTGCTTACGTAGAACGGCCTGCTTCTCTTTATCAGTCTCTGCGAGCACTGCCGCATGGAGATTATTCCAGCCGTGTTCGCCAGCCTTGAGGTAGTCCACGAAGCCAATCTCTTGAAGCGTTGTCGATGCGCCGTTCATCACCGATGCGCCAGCCGGAATAAGCTCCTTTATTCGCGCGAGCGCCTCCGCACCCGTCGCGACGCTCTCGGGCAAGAAATTATGCCCCGCCAGCGCCGAACTCGCCTTCGCGACCATGTCCTGACCTACCAACTCAGCGTAATTTTGTGTATTCATACCTCTACTATGCCCTACCCAATTTCTGGCCACCTGTGGATAACTATAAAATGCAAAAAGCCGTCTCCAGCGGCTTAGTGCTGTGACGGCGTTGTGGTTAAGGGATCTTGGAAACGTCCCTCATGAGGTCCCTATCGAGCTTGAGGCTTCCGATGCGCCCTTCTTCGATTTGTCTTACCACGCTGCGCTTTATGTATTGCATCCACGACCGATCGCTCGAAAGGCGCCATACCGTGTGCCGTATTCCGCAGCAGATGCGAGGCTCGTCGCTGCAGAGCATCTTGCCCATGCCGTTGATTTGGACACAAACAGCGTACGAGCCCGCGGCTAATATAGATTCACATCTCTCACACACAATCTGCACTGGCTCATCGAAGCAAGCAAGGTTTACGGTCGGTGATTTGTAGAGCATACGCGACCTCACTGTCAGTTGAGTGATTCGAGGGGGAACGCGGTGACCTGTCGGATTCGGGAATGCAGGCCGAGAGGGTCCTTCTTCAGCGCTGCGACAATCTCCTGGAACGGTGGTGTTCTCAAAGAGCGGGCTGCGACCAGACTACGCCCGACGCTCACCTGCGTCAATTGATAAGAATGCCACTGTCGATAAGTATAGAAAAGGAAACCGCCGTACTCTAAGAAATCGGTAGTATTGACACATATGCATATAAAGCGTACAGTAAGCACAGAGCCCCGATTTCCGGTGGCATTGGAGTAATACTCATGGATACGAACCAAACTGTTATTTCCCTTGACCGAATGAACGAGGCATTCCAGCGTGTGACGCGCGCCGTGGTCACTCTCATTGTAGCGGCAATCCTGCTCATACTGACGAGTCTCTGGAGACTCGTCGGGCACGCGGATTCACTCGGCTGGCGCATTCTCGACGGCGCTCTCATGCTTGCGGTGGTCATCGCGCTCGTGAGGTCGATAATTTTCGTGCAGCAGCGCAATCGATTAATCAAATGCATCATGAACGGTGCAACAAGAGCTTGACCGCCGGGGGCCGCGCGCTCCCGGCGGTTTCCCTTTTATACAAAAAGTCGTAAAAGGAATCCGCCCGACCTAGGAACCGGGCGGTTCCTTCGGTCAGGCGGTGGGCGGGACTCGATATTTGGTCTCCTTTACCTCTCCTTCGTGGGTAGTGGTGACGATCTTCTTCAACGTAACGGATTGCCCGGGTTCTGCCTTCTCACAGACAGAATGTTCGGGAGCCCATGGTACAAGCTGATCCTCCACGCGTATCTGTAAGCTACACGAGGGTGGAATGCCTCCGGAAATAATCTCGAGCTCAGTCTCGGCAAGGTTCTCCCTGTCACTTACCGATTCGATGGTGCCGATGACATCACTGTCAATCACCACCAGCTTCTCGTTGCGGGGCTCCACATAGTAGAGTCCGAGGGATATCGCCAGAATCGTGGCGACCACGGCTAGTCCGAATTTATTTTTCATGGATTGGTTCCTCCAAAGTCAAAGAACCCCCTGCATCCAAAGTAACCCATGATGTATTACACGTCAATTTTTTGAGCAATCTTCTGTGTATAAAAAGCAAAAGCCGCCTCCAGCGACTTAATGCTGTTGGCGACTTTACGATACTAGTGTCCAACCTGCGCTCAGGAAGCGAGTTACGGTATCTCGTGTGATTGGTCCTTGTGCATAGACCAGAACATGAGTTCTGCTTTTTGAGCCCGTCATGGGGTGAATAATCGTTCGTACGGTGAATAAAAGACGATCTGCATCAAGACACTCACCAATCCTTGGAAGCACTTGAAACTTGTACTCCATTAGTACTAGATTTCGATGCCCATGAACGTCGCTCAGGTACACGATAGTCTGGATCATTGAACATTCTCCCATTGAGTGAATTGTCTGTCGCGACTATATAGTGAATAGCCTTATACGTCAAACAAATCCCGCCTTGCGGCGGGTTTTGCTTTTTAGACTAACGCTTCGACCACTGCTTGGCCTTGCGAGCTTTGACGAGGCCTGGCTTCTTGCGCTCCTTGGCACGAGGATCGCGCATGAGGAACTTAGCGGCCTTGAGGACTGTGCGAGTCTTCGGCTCAGCCTTAATTATGGCGCGAGAAATAGCATGGCGAAGAGCGTCTGCTTGAGCAGCGACACCGCCGCCGGAGACATGTGCGGCGACTGCGTAGTGCTCCGCGCTCTCTGCCTTAGCGAATGCCTCCATAGCGACCTGTGCGCGCTCTGCGGTTTTGAAATAGTCCTTAGGAGACTTGCCGTTTACAACGACCGAGCTCTTGTCTGCCTTCTGCATGCGGACAGTCGCGATAGCGGTCTTCCTGCGCCCCACTGCGGTGATAAATTGAGTAGCCATAAAATATTATTCGCTGACAGTAAGATTCTTCATGCGAGGCTTGCGGAGCTTATTGCGCGGAATCATACCGTCAATAGTCTTCGTGACGACCTCGGCGATACCCTTCTTCGCGATCATCTCCTCCATAGTCGTCTCGTAGAAGCCACCTGGGTAGCCGGTGTAGCGAGAGTAGACCTTGGTCTTGGTGCGGCGAGTCGGGAGGTGCATCTTGCCCGCGTTCTTGATGACGACCTTGATAGGCATTGCCTGATTGGTCACGTACTTAGCCGAACGCTTGCCGAGGAGCGCGTGCGCAGCCTCAGAAGCGACGCGTCCAAGCGTGCGGTCAGTCGCGTCTATTGTGAATGTGGTTATCTCCATGGTGTTTTTCATACTAGACAAATGAGATATACGCAAGCTTGCGGGCGTCGTTGGCTCCGCGAGTGAGACGCTTCGTGATGCGGAGATAACCGCCTGAGCGCTTCTCATAACGAGGGCCGATAGTCGCGAAGAGCTTCTTCACTGCGTCCTTGTCGCCGAGCTTGGTTATTGCGAGGCGGCGAGAAGCGAGTGTGTTTTTCTTTGCATACGACACGAGGCGCTCCACAAACGGACGGACGGCCTTGGCCTTAGCCTCAGTAGTCGAGATGCGTTCCTCGAGCACGAGAGAGCGTGCGAGCGACTTGATGAGTGCTCGGCGCTGGCCGGCTTCTCGGTGGAATGTCTTTGCTTTAGTCGTATATGCCATAGATATTATTCAGCCTTGAGCGTGAGGCCGTGGTGCGCGAGCGCAACCGAGATTTCCTCAACTGCCTTGTCGCCGATGCCGTCGAGCTCCTTGAGTGCGCCCGCCGTCTTACGAGCGAGTCCTGCCGCACTCTTAATACCTGCGTCTTCAAGCGCGGAGATAATACGCGTCGAGAGCTCGAGGTCTGCGACCTTTATCTTCGCCGCATCCTCAGACGCCTTTGCGCTCGACATGACTGGCTCTGGCTGAGCTTCCTGGAAGCCGATAACGGCCTTGAGCTGGTGTATCATCGTCTCGATAGACTTCTCGAGCGCCTCGCGAGGAGTGATGGTGCCGTTCGTCTCGATAAGGATGCGCAGGCGGTTGAAGTCTGTGCGATCACCGACGCGCATGTTCTCTACTTCGTAGTTTACGCGGCGGATAGGGGTGAAGGTGGCATCGAGCGCGATGGTGCCGATGTTAACCTTCTCCTTGGTGAGGACTTCGCGAGCGACGTAGCCGAGACCGCGCTCGATAGTAGCCTCGATCTCGATAGATGCCTTACCCGAGAGGTCAGCGATGTGCTGGTCCAGGTTCTTAATCTCAACCTGTGACGGGAGCTTGAAGTCCTTGGCAGTTACTTCGCCCGAACCCTTCGCGATAAGCGAGATGGTCTGGGACTCGTCGCCGTGGAGGACGAAGTGGACGCGCTTCAAGTTAAGGAGAATCTCCATAACCGTCTCGCGTGCGCCGTCGATAGTAGCGAACTCGTGCGGCACGCCCTCGATTTTCACCTGGGTGACGGTCGCGCCAGGGAGTGATGAGAGAATAATGCGGCGAAGCGAGTTGCCGAGAGTGTGGCCGTAGCCTGGATACAGAGAGTCAATCTCGTAGACGCCCTGAATTCCCTCTTCAGAAACGATACGGGGCTTACTTGGAAGTGTGATGTGGTATTCCATAACGCAATCGTAATTACCAATTAATAAATAAGCACGTAATAATTATCTCGTGTAGAACGAGAGTACTGAAATCAAATCCCCCGCCGGGTCCGCCGACGCGTTCGTCGGACGCTCCTTCACGGAGCCCTCCATCTTCGAGGGATTCCACGAGAGCCAGGACGGGAGCGGGCGCTCGGCAAGCTTCTCAGCGAAGCCGACGAGCACGCCGTGACCCAAGGAGCCCTCGCGAATCGCGATGACGTCTCCCACCGACAGCATGTGCGACGGGACGCGGACCTTCTTGCCGTCGACCATCACGTGACCGTGGGCGACCATCTGGCGCGCGCCGCGACGAGTCGTCGCGAGGCCGAGGCGCCACACAACGTTGTCGAGGCGGAGCTCGAGGTATTCGTGGAGGCGCTCAACCGGCTTTACATTGTTTGCTTCGAGCGACTTGAAGACGTAGGTGCGGAACTGCTTCTCGGTGATGCCGTAGGTGACGCGCACCTTCTGCTTCTCGAGCATCTGCTTGCCGTACTCGCTCTGGCGACCGCGGCCGCCACCCTTCTTATTCTTAGCGCTACGCTCTGCAGAGATCGCAAATTTTTGAGTCTGCGCTTTCTCAAAGACGGTTGCGCCGAGGCGCTTAGCTATTTTGTATCGTGGTCCTGTTTTCATATGCAATAAGAGATTAGACGCGGCGTGGGCGCGGTGGGCGTGGGCCGTTGTGCGGGATCGGCGTCACGTCCTTAATAGAGCGGATCTGGATACCCTTGCCTGAGAACGAGCGGAGGACCGACTCGCGGCCAGCGCCGACTCCGCGGATGATGACCGTCGCCTCCTTAAGACCGATGGTGAGACTCTTCTCGCCGATGAACTCGCCGACCTTTGCGGCGGCGTACGGAGTAGACTTACGTGCGCCGGCAAAGCCCAAGGAGCCAGCGCTCGAGGAGATGATGGCATTGCCTTTCTCGTCGGTGAGGACGGCCTTCGTGTTGTTGAAGGTGGCTTCGACGTGGAGCACGCCCTTTTCGATGTGGTGCTTGTTCGCCTTAGACATCGCACGGTCCTTACGACCCTGGTCCATCCCCTTTCCGCTCTTCTTAATGATACGTTTCTTTCCCATAGGTAATTAAATAATGAAAATTAGGTCTTCTCGAGCGTACGACGGCCGGAGGTCATCGTCTTACGGGTGTTGCCGCGGCGGGTGCGCGAGTTCGTCTTGGTGCGCTGTCCACGGACGGGGAGACCGCGCGCGTGGCGGTCGCCACGGATAGACTTGATGTCCTTCAAGCGCTTGATGTTCTGGCCGATTTCGCGGCGGAGCTCGCCCTCAATTGTGAAGGCCTCTGCGAGCTCGCGGATCTCCTTCTCCTCGGCGCTGGTGATCTCACTCCCTTTCTTCGACGGTGCAACACCGACTTTCTTAAGGATTTCGAGCGCACGAGTCGGGCCAATGCCGAAGATAAGCGGCAGCGAGTACGCGAGCTGTTTGTTATCGGGAATGGTGACGCCGGCAATACGCATAAGTATAAAAATGAGGACTAGCCCTGACGCGCCTTACGGCGAGGCTTCTTCTTGTTAATACGGTACAAACGACCGCCTCGGCGTACGAGGAGATCTCCAGGCTGCTGCACTTTGATTGACGCGCGAACTTTCATCTTAAAAGTCTGTAAATGGTTATGTTAATCGACGCACGATTCGGGCGCGGCCACCGTAGGGATCCAACACCATATCGACCTGGTCACCGACCAAGACGCGTATGCGGTGTAGGCGCATCTTTCCTGCAAGATACGCGAGAACAAGTTCTCCGTCCGTGCCTTCCTCTTTTGGAGAAAGTCGGACACGAAAAAGCGAATTCGGCAAAACCTCTTCAACGGTACCGACCGTTGCCGATTTGATTTCTTCGCCTTCGCTCATTTATGAAT
>JBJOOS010000036.1:0-7299 GCA_046051155.1 Candidatus Parcubacteria bacterium | reverse complement strand
TGCATTCTCTGCCGGCCAGACCTTCTCACTTTCTGATATCGCTCGACTCACTCTCACCGCTTCACTAAACGACGGTGCCGTCGCGATCGCGAGCGCCGCCGCCGCCCACGAAAACAAATCGCAGAATGAGATGCTCGCCAGCGCGGCCGCGTCACTCGACTTAGCACAGACCTACGCGCTTAATGGGAGCGGCCTCGACGTAAACGCGGCCATCTCAGGCGGGTACGGGTCGGCCAGCGACCTCGCGCGACTCGCCGGAGCGCTCGTCGCGCGCGCGCCCGACGTCGCCGACGCGACCACGCACAGTACCGCGACCGCCGCTTCTACCGCCGGCAAGTCCTTCACGGTTAAAAATACCGATCCGATTACCGACAGCATCCCGCGACTCCTTCTCTCGAAGACTGGCTTCACCGATCTTGCGGGCGGCAACCTCGCCCTCGTATTTGACGCAGGCATCGGGCACCCAATCGCGGTTGTCATCCTCGGCTCATCGGTCACAGCCCGCTTTACCGACGGCGCCGCACTCGTTGCCGCCACGCTCGCACACTTCGCTGGTGTCGGTTCCCTATGATCACGAGCAGTATTATAAAAGTCTTCGTCCCTGCGACCGCCGCCTTCGTCATCGGCATCCTGTTCGCGCCCATCCTCACGCACTACCTCTTCAAACATAAGGTGTGGAAGAAGCGGGTAGGGAAGACGGCGCTCGACGGCACGCCTGCGGTCGAGTTTGAGAAGCTGCGTACCACCGTCCACGCCGGGACCGAGACCCAGACTCCGCGCATGGGCGGCGTCCTCATCTGGGCAAGCGTCGTCTTCGTCACCCTTGGGATCTCCCTGCTCGCGCGCCCGTTCCCCTACCTTGAACGATTCGACTTCTTCAGCCGCAGTCAGACCTGGGTGCCGCTCGTGACCCTCGTCGCCGGCGCGCTCATCGGCTTTGTAAATGACCTGCTCGACATCCATCCCTCGGGTGAACGCGGCCTCCGCCTGCGGATGCGGCTCCTCTTCGTGACGCTCATCTCGAGCTTCATTGCGTGGTGGTTCTATGTGAAGCTCGGCATGGACGCTATCGGCATTCCAGGCGACGGCACGCTCTATCTCGGCGCATTCATCGTCCCGCTCTTTATTTTCGTATCGATCGGACTCTATGCAGGCGGAGTCATCGACGGCATCGACGGACTCGCGGGTGGCATCTTCAGCACTGCGTTCATGGCGTATTCAGGCATCGCATACTTTCAACATCAGATCGACCTCGCCGCCTTCTCCGCTACCGTTGCCGGCGCCGTACTCGCATTTCTCTGGTTCAATATTCCGCCGGCGCGTTTCTGGATGACCGAGACCGGCACGATGGGCCTCACGCTCACGCTTGCCGTCATCGCCTTTATGACCGACACGCCGGGGAAGGGCTACGGAATTGCCGCGCTCCCCGTCATAGCGCTCCCGCTCGTCGTCACCGTCTTTTCTAACGTGATTCAAGTCGCCTCGAAGAAGATCCGTGGGAAAAAAGTCTTCCGCATCGCGCCACTGCACCACCACCTGGAGGCTATAGGCTGGCCCTCGTACAAGGTCACGATGCGCTACTGGATTATCTCTATCGTATGCGCGATTGTGGGAATGACGGTCGCTCTTTTGAAGTAATATGCGTATCGTTTCTGGAGATAGAATATTTTTCACCCTGGTGCTCTGTCTCGTACTCGCGGGCCTAGCGATTTTCTCGTCGGCGTCTCTCGGCCTGCTTGCTCGCGAGAGCAGCTCGGTGTCGAAGGACATCCTCCTCCAGGCAGTGTTCGGCTTCGGGCTCGGCTTCGTCGCCCTCATCGCTACTCGCTCTCTATCGCTCGCCAGTGTTCGTCGCTACACTCCCTACCTCTACGGCTTCACCATATTCCTGACCCTCCTCGTGTTCGTGCCGGGTGTCGGCTTCCACTCTGGTGGAGCAACGCGATGGATTAACGCCGGCTTCACCACGGTCCAGCCAGCCGAATTTCTGAAGATCGGTTTCGTGCTCATGCTCGCCTGGTGGCTCGCGCCCCGGGCACGGCAGCTCTCAGACGTGAAGCGGGGTCTCCTGCCATTCGTCGCGATGATCGCCTTCCCGAGCATCATCCTGCTTGCACAGCCCAACACTTCGACGATGCTTCTCCTCGTCATCACCGGGACGGTCATGTACTTCGTCGCGGGAGCTCCTTGGCGTGACTTCGCAATCCTTGTCGTCGGCGCCCTCCTCACGCTTGGTGTCGTCGCGCTCGTGAGGCCCTATGTTCTCGAACGCATCAAGACTTTTATCGACCCATCGGCGAATTCCTTAAGCAGTGGCTACCAGATTCAGCAGTCGCTCATCGCGATTGGAAGCGGTGGTCTCCTCGGTAAGGGGTTGGGGCAGAGCGTCGAGAAGTTTAACTACCTGCCCGAGCCCGACGGCGACTCGGTCTTCGCAGTCTTTGCTGAAGAGGCCGGATTCATCGGCGCACTGATTCTGGTCGCTCTCTTCCTCGCCCTCGCCGCGCGCGGCATCGTTATCGCCGGCCACTCAAGCGATCTCTTCGGCGGACTCATCACGCTGGGCTTCTCCTTCATGATTGCGTTACAGGCCTTCGTCAATATCGGTGCGATGCTGAGCGTGATCCCGCTCACGGGACAGCCGCTCCCGTTCATCTCGCACGGCGGGACCGCACTCGTCGCGACCCTCATCATGTGCGGCTTCATCCTGAACATCGCGAGCCACCGCAAGGTCTGAAAGCTGATATAATCCACCCATATGAAAATCGTGTTTACGGGCGGGGTCACCGGAGGACATTTCTATCCGCTTATCGCAGTCGCCGAAGCCTTGCGGGACCTTGTCCGCGAGAAGCAGCTCATCGAACCTCAGCTGTACTATCTCGCCCCGACTCCGTTTGACGAGAAGGCACTATTTGAAAATAACATCACGTACGTGCACATCCCCGCAGGGAAGATGCGCCGCTATACCTCCATCCTCAACTTCACCGATCCCTTCAAGACGCTCTACGGTACGCTCTCAGCCCTCATCACGCTCTTCCGCCTATATCCAGACGTCGTATTGAGCAAGGGCGGCCACGGGAGCTTGCCAACCACACTCGCCGCCCGTATCCTCCGCATCCCCGTCATTATCCACGAGTCCGACGCGAAGCCTGGAAGAGCTAATCTCCTCACGTCAAACTGGGCGACGAAGATCGCAATCTCTTTTGAAAGCGCGGCAACCTACTTCCCGAAAAAGGTTCAGGGGAGGATCGCCCGAACAGGAGCGCCGATTCGCAAGGCGCTCATACGCGCTGAGTCACATGGCGCCGAAGAGTTTCTTAATCTCGAGCCGAACATCCCGACCATCCTCGTTCTTGGTGGCTCACAGGGCGCAGTAAAGGTAAATGAAATCATCCTCTCCGCACTCACCGACCTCGTGACGTTTGCAAACATTGTCCACCAAACCGGAGCCGCAAACCTCAAAGACGTCCAGAATGTCGCGAATCTCGAGTTGAAGGACAATCCGCACGAGAGCCGCTATCACCCGATGGACTATCTTGACGAGGTCTCGCTCCAGAGAGCCGCGGGAGCCGCGAGCGTTATCATCTCGCGCGCCGGCGCGGGCTCTATCGCCGAAATCGGCCTCTGGAAGAAACCTTCTATCCTGATCCCGATTCCTGGGTCAATCAGCCACGACCAGCGCATCAACGCCTACTCCTATGCGCGCACCGGCGCGGCGGTCGTGCTCGAGGAAGAAAATCTCGCTCCGCATATCCTCGTCTCCGAGGTGAAGAGGATCACCAGCGACCCCAAGCTCGAAAAGCGCATGAGCGTCGCGGCCGAGGGCTTCACCGATCCAGACGCCGCGCGCATTCTCGCGGAGCAGATGCTCGCCATCGCTCTTTCGCACGCCCAATGAGCTCCGTCGTCACCCGCTTCGCTCCATCGCCAACCGGATATATACATTCCGGTAATTTCCGTACGGCAATATTCGCCTACCTCTTTGCCAAGCATACCGGCGGCACATTCATTGTGCGGATAGAAGACACCGACCTGGCTCGTTCAAAACCAGAATACGAAGCAAACATTCTTGAAGCGCTTGCCTGGCTCGGACTCACCTCTGACAAAATGTTCCGCCAAAGCGAGCATCGCGCGCGCCACCGAGCACTCCTCGAGAAGCTCATCGCAGAAGGAAAGGCATACATTTCAAAAGAGATTCCCCAAAACCCGGGCGACCGAGAGGAGGTTATACGCTTTAAGAATCCGGGCGGCACTATTACCTTCACCGACCTTATCCTTGGCGATATCACCAACTCGGTAGACGACCTGAAAGACTTTATTATTGCCCGATCGCTCGACGAACCCGTGTTCCATTTCGCCGTAGCGGTTGACGACTCAGATGAGGGTGTGACTCACGTCATTCGCGGCGGCGACCACATCTCGAACACTGCGCGCCAGATACTCATTCAACGTGCACTTGGTTTATCTGCGCCGCTCTACGCGCATCTTCCACTCATCATGGACGCCAACCATAAGAAGCTCGGTAAGCGTAATGGCGCAAAGCCAGTCACTGAATATCGCGACCAAGGCATTCTTCCTGAAGCAATGCTGAACTACATTTCCTTCCTTGGCTGGAACCCCGGAGACAATCGCGAATACTTGTCTCGTGAAGAACTGACGCAAGCATTCGACCTCGCACGTGTACAGAAAGGGAGTGCTGTCTTCGACGAAGTAAAACTCCTCTCCGTCAACCAATACTGGATGCGCACCCTCTCGGTTGACGACTTTATTTCGCGCGGGAAATTAGAGGCTCCTGATGTCGAGAAACTACGCAAGGCCGTCCCGCTTCTCCAAGATCGTGCCCACACCTTTAAAGAGGCCGCGGAGATGCTCCAGGGCGAGCTGTCCTGTCTCTTTACGGCCCCCACCCTCGACCGGGCGAAGCTCGTGGCTAAGGAGCTCGAAGGGCGACCTGGCATGACCCAAATCGCTCTAAAAGCCCTCTCTGAGGCCATAAAAGGCATACCCGAGGGATCTTCGGCCGAAGCGGTAAAAGGCGCGCTTATGCCCCTCGCCGACGCCGAGGAGGCAAGCGGGAAGGGCGGCCGTGGAGCGTACCTCTGGCCTCTTCGCTACGCCCTTTCGGGTCAAGACCGCTCTCCCGACCCCTTCACACTGATCTCCATTCTTGGCGGCACAGAGTCTCTTTCGCGCATAGGCAGTGCTATTGCTATACTTGAGGGGTAATGACACGCTCCGCGTCCTTTCTATTCGCTTTTATCGTCATCTGCGGCGCGATAGTCTGCAGTCCTCACGTCACGCGCGCCACCACAAGCGTCGAGGCCCTTCAGGCAGAAATTGCCGGCTATCAGACACAGCTCACCGCCCTCGGCACACAGAAGACGACTCTACAATCCACAATTAACGGACTCACCCTCCAGCAGAAGCAGCTCGCCGCGCAGATACAGATAACCCAGAGCAAGATCGCGTCGACCAACGCGCAGATTAAAACTCTCTCCAACTCTATTGGCGATAAGGAGGACGGCATCGCCGCGAACCAAGACGCAGTCGCCAGAGCGCTTCGCGATGTCGCCGAAGATGAGCGGACTTCGCTGGTGATGCAAATTATTTCATCAAACTCTCTTCAAGAAGCGTGGAAGGGGGCTGACGACGCGCTCCAGTTTAACCGCGCGCTCGAAAACAACATTGCAGAGCTGCAGGCGGCACGCGCCGAACTCTCATCTACCCGCGATAGTGCCAAGACCGCCAAGGCCGAGCTCCTCTCCCTCCAGAGCGACCTAAGCGCGCAGAACAGGTCTATCGTGCAGAACAAGTCACAACAACAGCAACTCCTCGCTCAGACTAAAAATAGTGAGGCCAACTTCCAGAAGCTCTTAGCTTCTGCTAAGGCAGAGATCGCCAGCTTCTCAGCCTTCACCACGGCGGCTGGCGGGTCGAAGCTCTTGGCCAACCAGACCGTCTGCGACACGTGGGGCTGCTACTACAGCCAGCGCGACACGGCGTGGGGCAATATGTCGCTCAACAACACCAAGGACCGGCTCGCGAGCGACGGTTGTCTTATCACTTCGATGGCGATGGTACTCACGCACTACGGCTATCGCGACGTAACACCCGTGACGATTAACTCCAACCCAGACAACTTCGCTGCGTACTATCCGTCGTACATGCTCTACACCACCTACGTCGACGGCATCTCCGCTACGCGCGTGACTGCGTCCATCGACTCCACGCTCGCTGGCGGCGACCCGGTCATTGTCGGTGTCCACGCCTACGGCGGCACACACTTCGTCGTGCTTACCCAAGGAGCCCGCGGCACCTACCTCATGCGCGATCCCTATGTAGCAAATGGCAAGGACATCCTCTTCACCGATCACTATAAAATCAGCAGCATCTACTCGATTAGAAAGGTTGTTATAAATGCGTAGTGTCTCGATATAAGTCAAGGTATACTGGCCTACAATGAACTTCATCAAGGAGTTTGGCACGCTCGGAAAGGGCGACGCGGCGATTGCGGGAGGGAAGGGGGCCTCGCTTGGCGAGATGACGCAAGCCGGCATCCCGGTCCCGCCCGGTTTCGTCATTCTCTCAAACGCGTTTGAACGCTTCCTCGATGAGACTGATCTCTCGGTCGAGATCGACGCCGCCCTGCACTCAGTCAATCAAGCCGAGATGCACACGGTCGAGAATGCATCAGAAAAGATACAGGCGCTCATTTTGGATGCGAGGATGCCAGACGATATTATGGAGGAGATACAGAGCGAGTACGCGAAGCTCGACGCCACGTACGTCGCCGTGCGCTCAAGCGCCACCGCAGAAGACTCTGCCTCGGCCGCGTGGGCCGGACAGCTCGACAGCTACCTCAACACTACCGCGAACTCTCTCCTCACCAACGTGCAGAAGTGCTGGGCATCACTCTTCACTCCACGTGCTATCTTCTATCGTTTTGAAAAGGAGCTTCACAAGCAGAAGATCTCGGTAGCCGTCGTGGTACAGAAGATGGCGGCGAGCGAAGTCTCTGGCATCGCTTTCTCGGTACACCCGGTGACCGAAGACCGGAACCAGCTCATCATCGAGGCCGGCTTCGGCCTTGGCGAAGCGATAGTCTCCGGGCAGGTGACGCCGGATAGCTACGTGGTAGAGAAGGAGCCGCGCGGGATTATCGACACCAATGTCAGCACCCAGACCCGCGCCCTCTACCGCGTAGACGCGGGTGGCAACGAGTGGAGAGACATCCCTGAGCCGCGCGCCTCGTCAGAGGTGCTTACACCGGAGCAGATTCTCGAGCTGTCAGAAATTATT
>JBJOOS010000035.1:0-7441 GCA_046051155.1 Candidatus Parcubacteria bacterium | reverse complement strand
GAGCGACAAAAGTTCAGGGAGTTTCTTAATGAACTCCTCCGTCGAGCTCGGCATATGCGCGAGAAATGTGTCCGCGAATTGCTTAAACTGTCTCGCCCACGTTTCCACGAATTGCGGATCCTCCGCTCTTTTCGTCAGGTGGACACCGAGTGCATGGTACTCATCATCGGACAACCGGGAGAAGGCAACGCCGTTTTTAAAGGCGACAAACACGCGGCTCAGCCCTTTCCCAAAATGCTTCTCCATCCCCTCGAAGTAGGTGCGCGTCGGAAGACTCAAGCCGAAGAGAGAAAACGGCCCGCTCCAATCAGAGTGCCATTCTGTATTCTTGATCTGCTCGACCACGTGACGGTTTTCTGAGGACGGCAACATATTTTCTCAATATAAACTATTTACTCTTGTCGTGCATGATACCACTCGCCCTAATACCAATCCTTATGCTTGATTTCTGACAGAGCAATGATGGCGGCCTGGAGATAATAATCGGCCCGGCTGATAAGCCCATCGGTCAGAAGTCCAACGGCACCCTTAGAACTCCCAGTACCTTCTGTACTGAAAAATTTGTCAGCAGCAACGCCGAGCTCGGCACCTCCTTTTATCATCTCTGCCATCGGCGTAGGGATGCGAAACGTTGGCGTCGCCGACTCTGTGACGCAACCGCTCTTATCTTCTACCACTATCCACGCCCGGTTCATGAGCACCACACCTTCGCGCTCAATACCGCCCTCCTGCGCGATCCAGAAGTCGGCGTCCGGCGAGTGCTTCTTCACGAAGGCGAGCCGATTACGTGCGCCGCGCCGCGTCTCGGCGTCGAAGGGCTGGTCGCCAACCCCCGACTCTGACTTAACCGGTACGAAATCGAATTCCTCACCAGGAAAGGCGGCCGTAAATGCGCGCTCCGCAACCTCGAGCTTAACGGGATTTGTTGAAGCAACCACCACCTTCCTTTTCTGTTTCTTCATTAGGTTCACTATATCAAATACGGTTGCGCGCGAAGTACTCAGTCACGGTAGGCACCAAGTCGTCGGGCGTGTGCACCACATGAGCGGGAGATCCTCGCATAAGCCGCTCTACATCGTGGAAGCCCCACCCGACCGCAATTGCGCCGACTCCCATCTGCCCGGCTTCGCGTAGGTCACCAAGGGTGTCGGTAATAAAGACACAGTGTGAGGGCCCGATACGATACTTGTCGAACACCATCTTAATCTTCTCCACCTTGCTCTTGTGCACGTCTGCTCCCATAACCCAGGCGAAGTGACGCAATAAGTCGTACGACGACAAGAGTTCTTCGATGAGGTCAGTGGGAGTAGACGATATGACCACGAGCGTGTGCTCCTCGGCGAGCGTCGCGACAACTTCTTTCATCCCCGGAAATAGTTGCACCTCGTTCCGTACCTTAGGGTAATACGCCGCATAAAATTCGGCGTCGTCTCGACGACACTCCGCCGTGTGAGCTTCGTCGCGATCCTGCCGGTCGTGAATATTGCCTTCGAAACGCTCCCGATGATTCTCTTCGGTCAGGTGCGGGCACAGCAGGCGCGCCGACTCGTAGGCGGCGCGGAAGGAGTCGACAATAACCCCATCGAAGTCGAAGAGGATGAAAGTATCCGCTCTCTCCATCTTATTTTGAGCGCACGGCGTTCTCGATGAGCTCTGGCGAAAAGCCGTTCGGGATCTGACCGGTCACGGCATACTCGTAGAGGGCGACCTTAAATATCGCTCCGAGCGTCGTCGAGAGGACAATAAGCAGAACCAGACAGATGAGGAAGAGGCTGCCCATCCCGACAATGACGATCGTCGAAGGGGCCAAGATGATGACCAGTACGGTCACGATGAGCGCGAAGAACATCAGACCGGTCATGAAGATGCCGACGCCCAGGTTAATGATGATTGTCTCGCCCCACATCTTGCGGATGACCGCCGCCGACTGTTTGAAAGAATCTTTCACCGATAGCTTACCGATGACTATTGCCGGCAGGCTGAAGTAGGTGAGCACTGCCCACGCGACGCCAAAGAGTCCAGCGATAAGCTTCCCCACCAGGCTTGACCGGTCTTCGATCATCCGCAGTACCACGCCGACGGTGGCAGAGATCGCTGACCACCAGAATATCTTGGCGGCGTTTTGCCTCGCACCATTGATGCCGTCTGAGAACGTGAGGTTCTGTCCGTGTAAGCGCCCGTCCACAATAGTGTAGATACCTGCGACGAAGAAGTTGGCGATGAAGTACATCACGAGGTAGAGGACGAAGAGCGTTAGGTAGAAAGAAGCACCTCCGCCCCCCTTGCTTACGCTGTCGATAGCAGTAAACGAACCGCCGAAACTGACGAAGAACAGCACTACGCCGAAGATCGTGAGTGCGATGATGCTCACGACTGTCGAGAGCACCGGGAACCAGAGTATCTCTGTATCCTGCTTCAGAAGCGCGAGCGCCTGGAGCGTGATCATCTTACTCGCCTTAAACTTGCCAATCGTGAGGGGCGCTACGGGGGCGACAGTCGTGGCTGGTGCTTGTGGCGGCATAGCAAGTGATTATCTTCTAATGGGCATAGTGTATCACGATGCCCTCGTGCTGATACACTACAGTGACAATGCGTACCGAACTCGTAGCTATCCTCCTCTCTGGCACTATCTTAGGCTGTGTCGCGCTCGCGACTCCCGTCTCTGCGACTACGCCACCCTCTCCACCACTCAAGCAGGTCGCCCTCACCTTCGACGACGGCCCCTATGGCGCGCCCACGGTAGAAATCCTCAACACACTTGAGGGCGAGCACGTGCCTGCCACATTCTTCCTCATCGGTAGAAATGTTGAGGAGTATCCAGAGCTGGCGAAGCGCGAAGCGGCAGACGGCGACCTCATAGGTAATCACACCGAGGACCACTCTATAACACTCGCCTCCTCGACCGCCGAAGCCTTCAAAGCCGACCTCGACAAGGCGGCCGAAATAATCGCATCTACCACGGGTGTGCGCACGACCTTCTTCAGGCCTCCCTACGGGAATATGTCCGAGACGATGCGCGAGGTATTACGCAAAGAGGGCTACAAGACTGTTATGTGGAACGACGACGCGAGAGACTGGGACTTTAGCGGCTCGCCTACCGAGACAGTCGTGAGCCGCATCCTCTCACAAGTGAAGCCTGACTCGATTATTGTCTTGCACGATGGACGCGACACGCGCGTCGGCTACCCGCGCAGTAACACCGTAAACGCAGTGCGCATCATTATCGCCGACCTCAAGAAAGAGGGCTACACCTTCGTCACGGTAGACAAGCTGATTCACTAAATAGTAGGCCCGCGGCTACCCAAACGTGAATGTATACGCGTCGAGACCAGCGCCCTCAACCTTGATCTGAATCGTGTGCGTGCCGGGAGTCGCGTCGTGCACGAGGTTGTAGAGGCGGTCGGCCTGTATGACTACCTTCGACGTCGCCGCGTCGACATCGGTCCCCGCGAGAGCGCCCACCGGCTTGCCATCGATCGAGATATCGAGTGTGACCGGCGTCGCCGCGCTCGCGACAAGATTGATATCGTGCGCGCTGTAGGAATAGGTGATCGTCGTCGCGCCCTGCGACTGCGCATACTGCGGCTCCATGTCCCACGAGCCGCCGAGGTAGAGCGTGTTCGCAGAGAGCGTGTTGGGGAGGGTGAACGTCTGAGACCCAGCGACGCCTTTGGTGCCATTGCCGAGGTAGATATTTCTATCTGAGCCGAAGTAGGTCTCGGGGCTCTGTATAGCGCTCAGGTCGGTAGCGGGCACGCTTACCGTCGAGGAGGTTATTGTCGAATTCACTCCGAGTCGAGCAGAGCGCTCAGCAAGCGCGGCCTGTATCGCTTTCTCGGTAACGTCGTACTCGCCTTCTCCCGCGTGGTCGTGCACGACGTAGCCGTCGATGTCGACCAGGTACTCGCGCGGCCAATACTGGTTGCCAAACGCGTTCCACGTCGCGTATTCGTTGTCGAGCACCACGGGATACGTGATCCCGAGACGCGTGAGTGCGTCCTGCACATTTTGCTGGACATGCTCGAAGGCGAACTCGGGCGTGTGCACGCCGATGATCACGAGACCCTGGTCCTTATACTTCTGATACCAACTCGTGAGATATGGAACCGTACGCAGACAGTTGATACAGCTGTAAGTCCAGAAGTCGATAAGCACCACGTTCTTGCCGCGATACTGCGCGAGCGTGATCGGCTTCCCTCCTGTGTTGAGATACGCGTCCGGCGAGGCGAGCTCGGGAGAGAGCGGATACTTAAGCGCCTTCTGCGCTGTGGTGAGATAAGTGACGGTGGCTTTCGCGACGGGTGCTGACGACGTCACCGGAGTAGGAACTGGAGTCTGGACAGCGGTAGGTGTCGCCGCTGGCGCACTCGTCGTGGCCACGCTCACCGTGCCTGGTGACTTCGGAGATGCGTTCCCCGAGAGGAAGTACTGCTCAATCTTGGTCTCGTCGAAGATGCTGTAGAGCGGAGACTCGACGGCCGCGAGCGTGTTGGTGACGACAAGTACTCCGATGATCACGAAGAGCGCGCCGACGGTGCGCTTAATCCACCCGTGACCGTCTGCGGCGACGTCGAGTCGGGCGAGCACCTTCTGCCCGGCAAACGAGATGAGGAGTAGCGACAAACAAAGCCCGAGGATATACGCGAGGATATCGACGACGCCGAGCGCGAGACTCGCCGGGAGCACGGTGGCGAGTACGACAAAGTAGGTCGGGCTACAAGTAGAGAAGACCGGACCCAAGGCCGCGCCCACGAGCACGTCGCCCCAGAAATTCTGACGCATGAAGCCCTTAGACATCAGCTGGTTCGACTCTCGGCTCGCCCTCGCCGTTCCCGGGATCAAGTCCCACAAGTTTGGAAAGAGGAAGAAGACGCCGACCGCGAAGAGGATCCCGCCCGAGAGCCAATTCCACGCGGAGGGCGGCACCCCAAGAAACACGGTCGAGACCTTAAGTAAGAAAGTGAAGACGAAGACCGATACGCCGAGCGCGATAGTGACCGTGAGTGCCCGACGATAGCTCGTGCCGCCCGCGAGCGAACCTCCCACGATAACCGGCAGAAGCGGGAGCACACACGGAGACAGCACCGTCAGCACTCCGGCGAAGAACGCGATAATTAATAGTGTCATGCCCTCATGATAGAGGCTCGATTTAAAATGTAAAGGCGGTTTTACACACCTATCGAGCTCGCTCAGCCCACAAACGGGTACCCACCTTGGCGACGATCATAAGAGCGAGTGTGCCCGGAACCCAGGGATCGATGTGGTACATAAACCCCTGGACCAGTAGTGCGAGCGTGAGCATGCCGACACCCGTGAGATACGCCGCGCGACCAGCGAGCATACGGTGGAGCACGTCGCGCTCGTCGGCCCCCTTCTCCCTCAATACGAAGCCGACGTACACAAGCGTGAGAAGCGTCACCACGAGAAGCATCGTCGTGGTCATCATCGACGGCATCCAGAACATAAATGGGTTCCCGACAAGCACAAGCAGAACTACGAGAGCAAGAGCAACGAGGTATTGGATCATACGAGGTGAAAAAGGTCGTCAACCGATGTTTTAAATATCTTAGCAAGCTTGAGCGCAAGTAGCACTGACGGCGTGTAGTTACCCTTCTCGATTGCTATGATCGTTTGACGGGTCACAGCGGCCTTCTCCGCAAGCTGTTCTTGCGTGAGGTCCAGACCGTTTCGATATTTCTGCACGTTGTTTGTGACTGATTGCATAGTTGCGTGAGCGGAACACATTCGACGGAAGCGAGTATAACACGCACGAACAGCCGACATAGACGCGGCCCGATGCCGACTGTACAGTAGATGAGATGATTCTGTTACTCGGCGTACTACTGGTGTGCATAGCGACTGCGCTGTTCGTCAGATTCGCGCCCCAGTTTGGGAGGCGGCCGCACGGCGGACATCTGCGGCTGATGACAAAGTCGCCGCAGTATCACAAAGACCACTTTGATAATTCGCCTGTCGCGGACCCTGCCCTGCACTTCACTACCATGTTCGGAGTACTCTGGGAGATGCTCCGCGGCGGAGCGGAGCGCCGACCCAGACAAAAACTGCCGTCGACACAGCCAACCTTCGGCAGCACAACGGGCGCGTACCTGACATGGTTTGGCCACTCGACGTTCCTGTATGAAGTTACTGGAAAGAAGATTTTATTCGACCCGATGCTGGGGAAACACGCGTCGCCCGTGCCCCACTTCGTGTCGCGCTACCCGTACGATCTCCCTGCGACGATGGAGAGCCTTCCACACCTCGACGCGGTCATCATCTCTCACGATCACTACGACCACCTCGACTACAAGACCGTGCGCGTGATCAAAGACAAGGTCGACCGATTTATTATGCCGCTCGGCGTAGGCTCGCACCTGACTCGTTGGGGCGTTCCCAAAGAAAAGATTACCGAGCTTGATTGGTGGGATACGACCACTCTTGGCGACACCCTAATCGCCGCGACGCCCTCACAGCACTTTTCTGGCCGCGCACTTTCTGATCGGAAGAAAACGCTCTGGGCAGGATGGGTGATTAAGCACGAGAGTGCCAACGTCTTTTTCGGCGGGGACTCCGGATACTTCTCCGGCTTCGCCGACATAGGACAGAAATACGGACCCTTTGACCTCACTCTGCTCGACTCGGGCCAGTACAACGAGCGGTGGAAAGAGGTGCACATGCTTCCCGAGCAGTCGGTCGTCGCGCACCGAGAGCTCCGCGGCAAGGTGTTTATGCCAATGCACTGGTCAGCATTTACGCTCTCAATTCATGCATGGAATGAGCCGCCTGAGCGCGCACTCCTGGCGGCGCAGAAGGAGCAGGTTGAAATGATTACTCCGCGCATCGGTCAGCGCTTTAACATCATCACCGACCGACCGCAGGAAACGTGGTGGCGAAACGTGGTATCCTAATCGCGTGATTTTAGGCAGGCACCTATCGCGCCCTATCACGATACGCATCGGCGTCGGCGTCGCCCTATTCCTCCTACTTATAGTGGGCGGCTTTATATTCTTGCACTCATTCGCTGCACTACTCCCGCTCCGCACCGACATTACAAAGTATAAGGGCGACGACGTGCACGTAGCCCCGCACCCTTCAAGAGCCATGATGGCGCTCGCGATGCAGGTCGAGAAGCGGGAGAACTTCGCCCCCGCGACAGCCGCCAGGCTCTACGCCTATGCCGCCAGCATCTACGCCGACGCGCTCGCGAAGACCTCCGACGCCACTACCTCAGCGGCTACAACAGCGCTCCTCCTTGAGGACCTATCTCCGCACGACCAAACATTTATCGACATCTCCTTCACCAACATATTTAACACAGAGCCCTTCCTCGACGCTGACACGGCACAGCTACTCACGGTGTACGAGGCTCGCGCGAAGGCCGATCACTTCAGCCTGAAATGGTCGCCAAGTATGATCCCCGCCGGCCCCGACTACTGGTACG
>JBJOOS010000034.1:0-7737 GCA_046051155.1 Candidatus Parcubacteria bacterium | reverse complement strand
CCGCATCATCACCGCTGACGCGAAGGAGGGTAAGCTTATCTTCTCTGAGCGCACTGAGAACGAAGCTGAGGAGAAGGCATCGCTCATTGATAAGTATCAGGTGGGCGACGTGGTCGCAGGCGATGTTACCGGCATCGTCGACTTCGGCGTGTTCGTGAAGCTCGAACAGGGCCTCGAAGGCCTTGTGCACATCAGCGAGCTCGATTGGGGCCTTGTCGAAGATCCTCACGCGTTCTGCGCCGTCGGCGACAAGGTGAAGGTCAAGGTGATTGAGATTAAGGACGGCAAGATCTCTCTCTCGATGAAGGCGCTCAAGGAGAACCCGTGGCACACTGCCGCACAGCGCTACACGAAGGGGATGGAGGTGCCGGGCGTCGTCATCAAGTACAACAAGCACGGCGCGCTCGCCTCGATTGAAGAGGGCGTCGCTGGCTTGGTGCACGTCTCGGAGTTTGCGACTCCTGTCGCACTGCGCGAGACGCTCGAGCTCGGTAAGACGTACCCCTTCACCATTGCACTCTTTGAGCCGAAGGAGCAGCGCATGACGCTCACGTTCGCCGGAAAGAAGAAATAAATCTAGTCCAGGAAGGAAGGAACACAACGCGGCGCCAAGGGCGCCGCGTTGTGTTTGACTTTACCTCAACAAAATGCTTAAATATACGTCGCCTTAGCACATTATCTCGTCAACACCCTAGAGGGGGCTTCGTGAATACACCACCGTACGATTCTGTCACCGTTTTGTCTGTGTTTGTTGGGCTTCTGGGCCTGACCATCATCGCGCTCTCCTGCTACTACAGGTACGAGCGATCGCAGCGGCGTTCAGCCGTCGAAGGGTCCAGCTACGCGTCCCAGCTAACTGTTGTACGCGACAAGCTCCGCAACGACTTGCCGGGCCAGCGAGTAGCCGCGGGACACTCGTTCGAAGTCGTCATCGAGGAAACGTTTGGCGCTGAGCCCCACAAGTACAAGAGGGCCTCCATCATATCCGAACCCTCGTGCGAGATACTCCGCGTTTCCTACAACAACGGCGAGTATCTCGAAGCGACTCTATCGGCGAACTTCACCGAGCGAGTCTGCGCCCGAGCAGACTTGATCCACGGCACGGACTACCACAACACGTGTGTGGTCCGGACACACTCGAGCTCGGGTGTGCCATACGAAGTCAGCCGGCCGCTCCTGTCCAAGGAGAAAAGCCTGCTGCGCGAGATCCACGACGCGATCCTGGTATCGCGCTCGAAGATGCCAACGCAAGCAATCGCAGTCTAGTCTAGCGACTCAGACCGTGAGGCGACCTTGAAGCTCCGCTACGCGCGGGGCTTCTTTTTATTTGGTGTTGCGACTGCGTATGTACAAATTTACGCAAAAGTGTATGGTGGAGCCGGCACCTTCGCCCTTTTCATATAGTGAGGAACAGACCATGTCTCAAGAAACCGATCGGGAACATCTGGTTGGAACGCTCCATGGATTTTTCGATCCGTCTCAACCGTTCAGTGGCAAGCGCAACCCAGTTCCCACCGAGCTGATTGTCGACCTCGCCACTCGCCACCTGCTTGGGGGCAACGAGCAGGCGACTGCGACCCTCTGTGCGGTAATCGACGAAGCCGTCGGCCGTCGGCTTACGACGCGACGCGAGCGGATCTCCTGGGACGAAGTCGACGTGATCTGCGCGCAGGCGCTCACCCTGTATCTCCGGCTGATCTCTCAAGCCGGGCTTGGCTGGGCCGAACGAGATGCCGAAACTCTCTCGACACTCACCGGCCTCTTCTGGCGAATGCCCGACCGCATCGTGGATTACCAGGAGGAGAAGACGAACTGCGTGTATTACCAATGCACTTATCCGTGCATGCTGAAGTCCAAGGAGATAATCCTCTCTTGGGTAGTACGCCACTGGGATCTCGACAATACCTATGAGCCCGCACAGAAGAATGTCTCCGACGCCTTCGACTTCATTTGCGCAGTGTTCGAGCAAAATCACCGGGGACCAGACAGGACCACGCACCCGGACAACATCAAGGCAATGCTGTATCACGCGGACAGAAGCTACGTCCACAAGTCTAGACTGCTGATGCCTGAAGACGAAAATATCCTTGTCAAGGCTCTCAAGCAACACTGCGAGGACGCCAAGCTCGAGGAACTCCGCCCCTGGGTACGCGAGGACCTGCCCAAGCAGATCCTCAAGATCTTCCAGGACATGCTCGTCCGAAGCGGCGACCGCTCGCTCATCCTGAAGCTCCTCACGGGCAAGGCCGACGCGGCCTGACCAGCGCGTGCCGCTCTGCCTCGTGCAACCCTTGAAGCTCCGCTCCGCGCGGGGCTTCTTTTTATTTAGTATTCGCAAACTGCGTTGCCGCTTCGATACTCTCGCTCGCATACAAACGAACCGCTTCGGCAACTTTCTTCAAAATCTTTTTTACCACCGCTTCTTCTGCTGGCTTCCACTTCCCGATCACCATTTTTATAACTTTTTCTTCGCCCTGGACCTTCTTCGCCTGATTCCGCTTCCCTTCCGCTGAGATGCCGATGCGGATACGCGCGAACGCTTCGGTCTTAAGCGTGCGCATGATGCTCTCCACGCCCTTGTGCCCTCCCGAGCCGCGCGCGAACACCATCTTGATAGTTCCAAGCGGTAAATCGAGGTCGTCGTGGATGACGAGCAGGTTCTTGGCGACCTTCGGCGACTTCACAAACGCGGCAACGGCCTTCCCCGAGAGGTTCATCATCGTTTCTGGTAGCACCAGTGTGACATTTTCTCCACCGACAGCACCTTTCGTGACCAAGGCGTTCGCTGTTTTATTAAAAACGAAGTCATCGAGGCCTTCGTTCGAAGCCACGAGCTCTACCGCGCTCCTCCCCGCGTTGTGACGCGTCTTTTCGTACTCCTTTCCTGGATTCCCGAGCCCCACAATGACGAGTGCCATGCGTGAATCGTATCACATTGCACGCGCTCGCGCGCAAAAACTTGCAAGTTGTTTTTGTGCGCGTACAATGCTCACATGTCTGACACTTGGAAAGGTCTCTTTAAGGATCTTTTCATACTTGCGCTCCTTATTGTGGTCGTGGTAATCCCGATCCGCGTCTTTATCGTGTCCCCGTTCGTCGTCGACGGCGAATCGATGCACCCCACGTTCGAAAACTTGGACTATCTCATCGTTGACGAGATCGTCTACCGCTTCCACGCGCCTGCGCGTGGTGATGTTATCGTCTTCCGCTACCCCAAGAACCCTTCCGTCTTCTATATTAAGCGCATTATCGGCCTCCCGGGAGAAACGCTCTCGATAGATCATGGTGTCGTGACGGTCACCACGGCCGCGGGAGAAACATTCACGCTTACTGAGCCGTACACGGTGTACGAAGACGCTACCTATACCAAGAAAGTCACGCTCAATCCGGGTGAATATTTCGTCATGGGCGACAATCGCCCGAACAGCTCTGACAGCCGCTTCTGGGGCCCATTGCCGAAGGCCAATATCATCGGCCGCGTCGACCTGCGGCTCCTGCCGCTCACCAAGAGTGCGCTGTTCCCGGGTGTGACAGCGTACGTCATAAGTGCAACGACAACCACACCATGATGCGCGAGACTATCCCAGCTGAAGAACTGCTCACCAAGGCGCGCGCCGTCGGCCAGTACTACGGATTCACACCACTCACCACCCTCACTGCCGCCGCGCGCGGCAAAGCCAAACCAAAAGCTGGCTACCCCGACTCGCTGTCTGCCTTCCCGCTTGACGCGTCTGCCGAGGCGGTCGCCAACTTCTTGAAGCATTGTCAGAACGCCGCCACTGCGCCGACCCAGCGCCAACCACTCTTCCTCTGGCACACCAACATCGCCGAAGGCCGCCCTGCACAGAAGAAGGCGACTATCCAATTCCACGCACTTGGCTCTGACCACGCGATTGCCGAAGCGGTCATTATCCGCGCGGTGCTCGCGCTCGTGCGCGACCTTTTCAAAGAAGAGCCCGTCCTTCGCATTAATTCTATGGGCGATAAAGAGACGCGCGCTCGCTACGCTCGCGAACTCTCCAACTTCTTCCGTAAGCGCTCCGAGAGCCTGCCCGAAGAGTGCGTCTCCTGCTCGAAGCAAGACGTCTTCCAGGCTGCAGAGCTGGCGATAGCGCGCGAATGCGCCGAAGAGCTCCCTGCGCCGACCGAACACCTCTCCGACGCGAGCCGCAAGCGCTTTGAAGACCTGCTCGAGTACCTAGAGAGGACCGAGACGCCGTTTGAACTCGCGCGCACACTGATCAGCCGCGGTCCGATATGGAACGACACCTGCTTCGAGGTGAGCGTCGGCGGCAAGCGCGTCGCATGGGGCTCGCGCTACAACGATCTCGTGCGCCACTTCTTCCCGAGCGGGGCGTTCAGCGCAGTCGGCGCGGTGCTCCAGATTGGGAGCGAAGGCATGGTGAAGGAAAAAGCGAAGCCCTCGCGATCGCGTTTCTCGTTTGTACACATCGGCGACGAAGCGAAACGTCTCTCCATTGGTCTCGCAGAAGAATTCCGCCGCGCGCGTGTCTCACTCGCACAGGATATCGGCGTCGAGTCGCTCACTGAGCAGCTCTCCCTGGCGGAGCGTCGCGGTTCGCCCTATCTCCTTATTATGGGCCGCAAGGAAGCGCTTGAGGGCTCTGCCATCCTCCGCAACAGAAAGACGCAGGAGCAGACGATTCTCCCCCTTCTCGGTCTCGCGGAACGTCTTAAGGCATTTGCCTAGAAAGATCCTCACCTAGACATGTTAATAAATGTACTGTACGGTACATTACGGATTCCCCTCACCAGGAGCGACTCACATGGATATGGACACGGCGTCTCGTAATCTGGACTATGTGAGGGAAACACCATTCCCCACGTTGTTCAAGCCACTGCCACTCGAAGATGTTCCGCGAACATTGACGGACGAGATGTTCGCGCTCGTCGTCGTCGGTTCAGGACTGAATGGACTGACGGACAACGATCAGATACGGGAGGTTCTGGCCGAGGAGCTCCCCGAAGAAGGGACCGACTTCTTCAAGAAGCTCCAAGCGATGCAAACCAAGCGGAGCAACGATCTGAGACCGTTCTTTACACGATTCATTCTCTTCACGCGGAAACCGGTCGACGCCGTACTCATTGGCGTCGGCGCTGATGAGATGTACTACGTGGTCGCCGCGTGGGTTTGGGGCGAGCCCTCTCTCTGGCCACCCAAGCATGATCTCCACGATAGACCAGTCATTGTCTGATTGTGTCTCCGTCAACCATCGCCGCCGCACAGCGCCTGCTACCCATGCAGGCGTTGTCTTTATTAGAGACAGGTGTTAGAGTCTTAAAATCATGTCAGCTGATACACGAGTAGAGGTGAAGCGCGGCAAGAACGAGAGTTCGACCGCACTCATCCGCAGATTTACCCGCCGCGCGCAGGGGCTCGGCATCGTGCGCGAAATGCGCGATCGCCGCTATCACGAGCGCTCCCGCTCCAAGAACGTCACGCACAAGCGAGCCCTCATCTCTAAGGTCCGCCGCGAGAACTACAACGAGCTCGTGAAGCTCGGCAAGATAGACCCAGCCGCTAAGAAGACGCGCAAGCGCTAGGACGGATGCAAGGAGTTTCTATACAGAACACAACGCGAACCCCGCAACGGGGTTCGCGTCTTCTGTTTACTAAGGTTGCCAGCTACGTACTCCAAGGGTGGGAAATCTCACTCGTATTTGTGGGCGAGAAACGCGCTCGCTCTTTGAATAGAAAACTGCGGAGCAAATCGTACATTCCAAACGTGCTCTCCTATGCCCTGTCTAAAAAGAGCGGTGAAATCATCATCTGCGCGCGCGAGGCCGACCGCCAAGCCGCGTCATATGAGATGAACAAGGAGAGATTTATTCTCTACCTATTTATCCACGGCCTTTTGCATATAAAAGGGTGGCCGCATGGTGCTAAGATGGAGAAATGCGAAAAAGATCTCTTGGCCAAGTTTGCCAAGGGTTCGACTTGAGCGAACCCGTATGAAACGCCGAATTGTCACCGGCGTTGATATCGGTACCTACCAGGTAAAGGTAGTCGTCGTCGAAGAGCTCACCGACAAAGGCGGTGCCCACCAGCTCCGCGTGCTCGGCACAGGCCTCGCCGAGTCGAGAGGGTTGCGCCACGGCTATATCGTAAACAAAGAAGAGGTGACGGCGAGTATCATAAAGGCGAAGCACGAGGCCGAGTCAGTCGCGCGCGTGCCGATACGCTCTGCCTTTCTCGCGGTAGGCGGTATTTCCTTAGACGAGGCGCGCGCGAGCGGCTCGGCTATCATCTCGCGCGCCGACCAGGAGATTACCCTCCTCGACGTCGAGAAGGCCGGACAGGTCGCGCGCGAAGTCGCCGCACCAGGATTCCTCAATCGCCACGTACTCCACAGCATCCCGCTCGAATACCGTATCGATAACAACAAGGTTCTCGGCGATCCCGTCGGGATGAAGGGCGTACGCCTCGAGGTGGACTATCTCTTTGTTACCTGTCTCGCTCAACACCAAGACGCGCTCGCGCAAGCAGTCGAGGACGCAGACATCGAAGTCATCGACCAGATGGCGTCACCTCTCGCCGGCTCGTATGTGCTCCTCGACGGCGACCAGAAGATGAAAGGATGCGTCCTCGCGAACATCGGCGCCGAGACGGTTTCTATTGTTGTCTATGACGAGGGTATCCCAATGTCAGTAAAAGTGTTCCCCATGGGCAGTAGCCATATCACTGACGACATCGCGCTCGGACTCCGCATCTCGCTCGAGGAAGCCGAACGAGTGAAGATCGGCCGCCTCTCGGGTGCAATGTATCCGAGGAAGAAGGTCGACTCGCTCATCGAGACTCGCCTCCTCGACATGTTCTCTCTCATCGACAAGCACCTGAAGTCGCTCGGTCGTCGCGGCCCCCTCCCTGCCGGCATCATCATCTCAGGCGGCGGCTCGGGTGTGGGCTCGATTAGCGACATCGCCAAGGGCTCCTTAAAGCTCCCGTCGAGACTTGCTGAGCTACGCCTCGCGACCGACACAAAGATCCGCGACGCCACCTGGGCAGTCGCGTACGGCCTCGCCATCTGGGGCCTTACGGGCGACACGACCGCACCGAAAAGAGGTATGGGGGAAGCGGTGGGTAAATTTTTCAAGCAATTCCTGCCTTAATCCAGATTAAATAAGAATCGGTATCGAGAGGATGTCAATATTTGCTTATTGCCCTGCTCTGGTATCATAGCGGACACAATAACTTGTATCATATGTCCAAACGCGTTGAACCAGAGATCGAGACTTTCGCACGGATTCGTGTCGTCGGCGTAGGCGGTTCAGGCAAGAACGCAGTGAACCACATGATCAACTCGAAGGTGCGCGGCGTCGAGTTCATCGCGGTCAACACTGACGCACAAGATCTCCACGGTTCTCTCGCGAAGAAGCGCATCCACATCGGCAAGAATCTTACCCGCGGACTCGGCGCCGGGATGAACCCTGAGCTCGGTAAGCGCGCGGCCGAGGAGACGCGCCAACAGATCCAAGAGGCGCTCCAGGGCTCCGACCTCGTGTTTATTACCTGCGGTATGGGCGGCGGTACCGGCACGGGAGGTGCACCAGTTGTCGCGAAGATCGCGAAGGAGATCGGCGCTCTGGTTATCGCGATTGTCACCAAGCCATTCTCCTTCGAGGGTGCCCAGCGCAAGGAGCTCGCCGAACGCGGACTCTCCGAACTCAAGAAGGAGGTCGACGCGTTCATCGTGATTCCAAACGATAAGCTCCTGG
>JBJOOS010000033.1:0-7774 GCA_046051155.1 Candidatus Parcubacteria bacterium | reverse complement strand
CGGCATCATCCGCACACCCTATCTACCGATGCTCTTCGGCGCCGAAATGGTCGCCCTCTTCGAACGAACCAAAAATATCTTCGATCCGCAGAATATCTTCAACCCCGGGAAGAAAGTGGGCGGCACCTTCGAAGACATCAAGCGTGACATGCTGAAATCCTCGCTCTAAGCCGTAGTGCAACAAATCCGCCATTTGTGGCGTAGTAAGGTCTGAAGCGTATGCTTTATCAGAACTGATTAACCCCTTCCGCATGCCCCCAAAGACCCCAAATAAGCCCTCTACGACCTGGCACACTCTGTGGGCCTTTATTACGTCACACCAGGTTATTTCGACGATTATTGCCCTTGTACTTATGTATGGCGGTTATCGCGTCTACAGCACGCTCACCACTCCTCCTGCGGTAACCCGCTACGTCACCACCTCTGTTGCGACCGGTACCGTCGTCGCCTCGGTGAGCGAAACAGGCCAGGTGTCAGCGAGCTCGAACATCGACGTGCCCTCGCAGTCTTCTGGCGAAGTTCTTTCTATAGCGGTGACGGCCGGACAACACGTTACCGCTGGCACGGCACTCGCGTATCTTGACCCAACAACCGCCGAGCAGAATGTGACTAGCGCAAAGCAGGCGCTCCAATCTGCACAGATTTCTCTCGCGACGACGCAAGACACTCTCACCCAAACCCGCACGAGCGGTTACAGCGATGTGTCGAACGCATTTCTTAATCTCCCCACGGTTATGAACGGGCTTGATACCGTCCTCCACGGCTCAACCGTGCCTGGCCACTTAGCTCAAGTAAACGAAGATTCCTACGCTGACATGACTCAGTCGCTTGACCTGAGCATCCCACAACTGCGCGACCTCGCCGAGAGCGAATACCAAAAGGCAGCAGCCTCCTACGCTCACGCGCTCGCCGACTTCAAAGCAACTCCTCGCACCTCAGATCCAGCGACGATAAACGCACTTATTAGCGAGTCAGATGCGGCCGTTGCCGACCTCTCCGACGCTCTCCGTGCGTCGACCAACTTCTTGAGCACGGTCAATGCCGCTTACCTTACTCACCCGGCGGTCAGCGCCCCGTCTACCCTCGCGAGCCACATGAATATCCTCGCGGGCTACACGACGACGACGAACGGGTATCTCGCCTCGCTTAACAGCGACGTGACCAGCCTCGCGAGCGGCAGTAGCGCGCTTGGCGCCGATCCGCTTGCCGTGCAGTCGAGCAACTTAAATGTCCAGATGAAACAAGACGCACTCGCACAGGCGCAACTCGCACTTGCTGAGACAGTCGTCCGCGCGCCCTTCGGCGGTGTGGTCGGTAAGATCAATGTCCAGCGATACCAGACTATCGGCACCGGCACGTCCATCGCAACGCTCGTGAGTGATAACCAGAGCGTCGCGATTACGGTCAACGAAGTCGATGCGGCTAAGCTGAAGGTCGGGCAGAAAGCGACCATCACGTTCGACGCCCTACCGGCGGTTTCCATCGCAGGAACTGTGTCGTCCGTAAACGCCGTCGGCACCGTGTCGTCAGGCGTCGTCTCCTATGCGGCCACGGTAAACTTCGATACGCCAAATACTAGTGTGAAGCCGGGCATGAGCGCTACGACCAATATTATCAGCGGCACTGAGACCGGACTCGTCGTCCCGCAGAGCGCCGTGAAGGCTTCAAGCGGTCAGAGCTATGTGATGGTCTTCACTCCTCCGCTTGCGGGAAGCAACACGACCTCGGGCGCGATTTCTGCAGTTGCGCCTGCACGAGTCACCGTTACCACTGGCCTTAGCGACACCTCAAACGTTGTTATCGAGAAAGGTCTCGCTGCCGGTGCGCAGGTAGTCACTCAGACAATCGCGGCAACGACTGCGACGGCCGCCTCGAGCGCCGCGCAAAGCACCTCGGTCTTCAACTCGACCCGAACAGGTGGTGGTTCGGGGCTTGGCGGCGGCGCCCTCCGCGGACTGACGACACCATGATCGAGTTCAGACACATAACAAAAACCTACAACGCAAACACTCCTGAGGCGTATACGGCGCTTCGCGATGTGTCCTTCTCGATTGCTGAAGGCGAGTTCGTCGCGATCATGGGCCCATCCGGCAGCGGCAAGTCGACCCTCATGCACATCCTCGGCTGTCTCGACACTCCGACCAGTGGCACGTATCTGCTCGACGGGAAAGATGTCTCTACCATGACTGACGACGAGCTCGCAGAGATACGGAAAGACAAAATCGGATTCGTCTTTCAGTCATTCAACCTGCTTGCGCGCACTACCGTATTGCGGAACGTCATGCTCCCGCTCGTCTACGCCGGCGTCCTAGCGGAAGAACGCGAACAGCGCGCAGTAGCTGCGCTCACCGCCGCTGGATTAACCGCCGAACACTTCTCGCACCTCTCAAACCAGCTCTCGGGCGGCCAGATACAGCGCGTCGCTATCGCGCGCGCCCTCGTAAACGACCCTGCGCTTATTCTCGCCGACGAACCGACCGGCAATCTCGACAGCCGCACGAGCATTGTCGTCCTCGGCACGCTCCAACAGTTGAACCGCGAACATGGCCGTACGATCCTCCTTATCACGCACGAGCCGGATATTGCCGAACATGCCGACCGCATCATCCGCGTCCGCGACGGCACCGTCGTGTCAGACGAAAAGAATCTTCATCCGCGCGATGCGATGCAGGAGACGAAGCTTTACGATCAATCCCCCCGCGTATGAGAAGCCGCGACCTTTTTGAAGAAACCTACGCCGCGCTCTCGGCCAATAAAGTACGCTCGAGTTTGACCGTACTCGGCATCGTCATCGGCATCGCATCAGTCATCGCGCTCACGGCTATCGGACAGGGCTCGCAGAGCTCAATTCAAGCATCAATCGAGTCAATCGGGTCAAACCTCATTGAGGTGATGCCCGGCGCCGCGCGCACATTCGGCTTTGGACCTTCCGGCGGTCGCGGGACCGCGCGCTCACTAACTGTCGCTGACGAGCACGCCGTCTCGAGCCAAGTGTCGAGCGTAGCCGCTGTCTCAGGAGAGCTCTCCAGTCGCTACCAAGTCGCGGCCGCTGGGGCGAACACCAACACGAGCGTTGACGGCGTTGATGCCGCCTACGCAACCATACGCAACCTGATCATCGATCAAGGCTCATTTATTACCGACAGTCAGTCCGCCTCACTTGCAAAGGTTGCGGTCGTTGGGCCTACCGTCGTGACCGACCTCTTTGGCGATACCGCCGTCGCAAGCGATGCGCTCGGCCAGCAGATTCGAATAAATAATATTCAATTCACGATTGTCGGCGTGACGAAGAGCAAAGGCGCCTCTGGCATCGGCAACACCGACACCACCGTCTTCGTCCCCATCGGCACCGCGATGCAATACTTCGCTGGCAACGGGAACGCCTACCTCTCCTCGATCGACATTCAAGCGACCGACCAGTCCGCGATGACGCAAGTACAAAACGACGTCACCGCGCTCCTTCTTACGCGCCATACCATCTCCGACCCGACCAAGGCCGACTTCAGCATTTTGAATCAGACCGACTTGGTCTCGGCCGCATCAAGCGTGGCGTCGACGCTCACGACTCTGCTCGCGGCCGTGGCAGGCATTTCGCTCATCGTCGGCGGCATTGGGATTATGAACATGATGCTGACCACCGTGACCGAACGTATGCGCGAGATTGGTCTGCGCAAAGCCATCGGCGCGACTCGAAAGGATATTAACAATCAGTTCCTCTCCGAGGCGATCGCGCTTACCTTTATCGGCGGCGCTATTGGCATTGCGCTCGGCTGGAGCATTTCGTTCGTCGTCACCTGGACCGGCGCTCTCACGGCTCAAGTGACTCTCTCATCGGTACTTCTCGCGTTTGGTGTGTCGGCGGCTATCGGTATCGTCTTCGGCTGGTACCCTGCCCGCCGCGCATCGCGCCTCAATCCTATCGACGCTTTGCGGTATGAATGATGTTTCGCAGCGAAGCGTATTATAGGCAAGCGTAACAATTACACATATGAACAATAGACTCATCGGCAGTATAGTCATCGCGCTCGTTGTTGGATTTGGTGCCGGGTATTACCTGCACCCAAGTAACGCTCCTCAGACGGCGGCGAATACACCTACGAGAGGTAGCGGTGCGTACGGCGGCGGCCGTGGCGCAGGCGGAGCAAACGGCGGAGGATTTCTCTCGGGCACGGTTGCCGCCGAGGATGCGACAAGCATCACGCTCAACACTCGCGACGGTAGTTCTCACGTGGTACTCGTCACCCCTTCGACGAGCGTCTCCAAGAGCGTAGCGGGTGCTCTCACGGACGTCTCGATCGGCTCAAACATCATGGTCAGCGGTACCAGCAATAGCGACGGCTCTGTCTCGGCAGCGAATATCCAACTGCGTCCCGCAATGCCTCCGGCCCCAACCCCTCAATAATTGAAAATCGCCTGCGTGCCTGATACAGTAGTGAAATGAAACGCGCTTTTGCCATTATTATCGTCGTCGTTCTTGGAATTGGCATGGTTCTCATGACCTTCCCCGCCCTCGCTTCGCTCACGCGCTAAGCGCCAGACTTATCCCCAGAGGTTTGCCCTTTTGTGGCATTTCTGGCATACTATTGCTACTCGCAGAGTATTCGAGCTTCGGTCGTTTCGACCATAAGTAATCAGTTTCGGCGAGATTAATCAGTAGATTCAATACATGGATAATCCAGCAGCAGGGTCAGTACAGGGAAACAAGCTCTACGTGGGCGGCATTCCCTATCGCTCGACGGAAGACGACATGAAGAAGGCCTTCGGTGAGGCCGGCAACGTCGTTTCCGCAAGCATTATCTCCGATCGTATGACGGGCCGCTCACGCGGTTTCGGCTTCGTCGAAATGGCTTCTGAAGCAGAGGCACAGGCGGCGATTGATCGTTGGGACGGCAAGGAATTCGACGGGCGTACGCTCTCGGTCTCCTTCGCTCGCCCACAGGGTGAGCGCCCTCCGCGCCGCGAAGGCGGTGGCGGTTTTGGCGGCGGTAACAGCGGTGGTTACGGTGGTGGTAACGGCGGCGGCTACGGTCGCGGCGGATACTAATCCTCTCGCAAATCAAAAGCGCCCCTCTCGGGGCGCTTTTGATTTTATATGTTAGCGTTGGCGAATGAATAAAGATGAGCAGTGGCTCTTAGATGAGAAATATCGCGGCCAGAAGACGGCGGCCTATGAGGTCGATGTGAAGCGGCTCGCCAGCGGCCAGCCGCTAGCCTACGTGATTGGCTACCAGCCCTTCCTCGGACTGAAAATATACCTCGACTCGAAGCCGCTCATCCCCCGCCCCGAGACCGAGTGGTGGACGGAGGAACTCATCACCGCAATGAAAAAAGTCTGGCCTGCCTGGCGTAGCCCGGACAGGAGACCCGAGGACTTTTTGAAGGGCGGTGATGAGTTCCGGTTTCTCGACCTTTGCGCTGGCTCGGGCGCGATTGGCTGCTCGGCACTCGCACGACTACCCAACGCGCATGTTTCCTTCGGCGAAATCGACTCTTCACATAAGCCAACCATTTTGAAAAATATTCGAGAAAACAAGCTGGACGAGTCTCGCGCCACAGTCAGCATTGGCGACCTTTTTGAGCCATTCGGTGACACCAAGTTCGACATCATAGCTGCAAACCCGCCCTATATCCCATCTGGGCGCGTACTCGAAAAGAGCGTCACTGATTTTGAGTCGCCACTCGCGCTCTTTTCTGGAAACGACGGCCTCGACCTGATTCGTCGCATTGCCAAAGACCTTCCGAACCACCTCGCCAAGGGCGGGGTTGCATGGATCGAGGTCGACAGCGCGCACGCGGCAGCCGCGTGCGCGCTGTTTATCGACCACGGCCTCAAGGCGCACGTTATAAACGACCAGTACAAGCGACCCCGTGTGTTGGTGGTAACATTCTAGTAATGCCTGACCACCCGCTCCAGCCATTCCACCCACCAACCTCGTTGACTACACTGTTTCCGAGCGGGTTCTCCTCAGGACTCGTCGCACCGACACTTCTCAGTTTCGTTTTGATATTCTGGGCCGTCTACACCATGGTCGCGGTCTACCACTGGTTTAAATATTCACATGCGTCGCTCGTCGCCGTACCTGCGATCGGGGTACATCTCTTCGTGTCGCTGATACTTATATTCTTCACCCTGACTGGTACCTTGGCACTATGAAAGAATTTGAACTTGAGCCGGGCGAAGAAATAGTGCTCTCGGTTAGGAAGCATTGGTTCCTTTTCCTTGGCGAGCTTCTCCCCTACGCAATCATCGCCGTCATTCCGTTTGCCCTGCCTCGCCTTATCGAGTTTGTACCGCCACTCGCGCACTACGCTTCATTCTTCACGTATGCAACGCCGCTTGGGCGCGCAGCGCTCGGCGCCTGGCTTCTCCTCACGTGGACGAGTGCATGGGGAACCTTTACCAAATACTTCCTCAACGCGTGGATACTAACGACGAAACGCATCGTCAATGTCAAGCAAAAACGCTTCTTCGCGCGCGAGGTCTCCAGCCTCTTCCTCTCGCGTGTTCAGGATGTGACGAGCGATGTGATAGGCATCCTACCCTCGCTACTTGGCATCGGCGAAATCCAAGTACAGACAGCCGCAGAGGAAATCGAGTTCGTGATGTACGGGATCCCAAACCCAGATCAATTGCGCGACCTGATTCTCAAGTACGTTCCCGAAGAACCCAAGGCAGTCGGCGTCTAACCTTTTTCTGCTATAATCGTGGCTATGAACGAGCCGGTGTCTACCGATCCCTATAAAGGCGTACGCGACTTCTATCCAACAGATTGGGCTCGTCTCCAAGCGCTCTTCTCACGCGCACGAAAGACGCTACTCTCGTGGGGCTACGAAGAATACAACGCCTCGCCACTCGAACGTGCCGAGCTCTACGAGGCTAAGACTTCTGAAGAGATCGTCAACGAGCAGACCTACACCTTCACCGACCGTGGCGACCGCTCGGTCACGCTCCGTCCCGAGATGACGCCTACGCTCGCGCGCATGGTCGCTGCGAAACGCCGCGAGCTCGCACTCCCCCTGCGTTGGTTCTCTATCGGTAACCGCTTCCGCTACGAGCGCCCGCAGAAGGGGCGTCTGCGCGAGTTCTATCAGGTCGACATCGACTTGGTTGGTCTTCCCGAAGGCGAAGCTGACATCGAGATTGTGTCGGTTGCGAACGCAATCTTGAAATCCTTTGGCGCAAGTGAGAAAGATTTCGTCATCCGAATGAATTCAAGAACGCTCCTTAACACAGCCTGCGCGGCAGCTGGCCTCACGGGCGAAGGGGTGAAGCAATACCTGCGTCTGCTCGATAAGAAGGACAAGATGACG
Organism: Candidatus Parcubacteria bacterium; assembly: GCA_046051155.1. Classification (GTDB taxonomy): domain Bacteria; phylum Patescibacteriota; class Minisyncoccia; order Phycocordibacterales; family Phycocordibacteraceae; genus C7867-001. The sequence continues at coordinate 463 of JBJOOS010000033.1, read as the reverse complement.
CCTGAGACGTTTGCCGCCGCATCCTCTGCTCTCGCCGCACAGGATCCGCTCGCACTTATCATGAGCGCCAACGCACCTCAGGAGCTGTCTGCCGAAGTTGCGAAGCTGAATGCACGCATCGCGACGCTTAAGGAACGCGGCGTTACGAATGTCGTATTCGACCCGGGCATCACGCGCGGATTCGACTATTACACTGGGATGGTTTTTGAGATTTATGATACGAATCCGGAAAATCCCCGTTCACTCTTCGGTGGTGGGCGCTATGACGGTCTCGTCGCGCTCTTCGGCGGAGATCCTATTCCAGCGGTCGGCTTCGCCTTTGGCGATGTGATGTTCGCAGACTTTCTCGATACACATGGTCTCGCCTTACTGACAGACACAGAAGCCGAGCTCTACCTCGGCACGCCGTCTGAGAGCGATATTCCTGCGGCCCAGGCCTTCGCCGCCTCGCTGCGCTCGGCGG
>JBJOOS010000032.1:0-7894 GCA_046051155.1 Candidatus Parcubacteria bacterium | reverse complement strand
CACGGCACGGCCATCGTCGTGCTTGCCGGACTTACGAATGCGGCGAAAGTAGTTAAGAAAGATTTCAAGAAGCTGCGCGTCGTCGTGAGCGGCGCGGGCGCTGCGGGCACTGCCGTCGCGAAGCTCCTCCTCGCCGCGGGGATACGAGACATCGTCGTGCTTGATCGCTCGGGCGCGATTTATGCGGGCCGCCCGGAGCTCAACCCGCAGAAAGCGGAGCTCGCAGGCCTTACGAATCCGAGGAAGGTGGAAGGCGACCTCGCAGCGGCGATTCAGGGTGCAGACGTGTTCGTGGGCGTGTCAGGCGCGGGCATTCTGAAATCAGAGCATGTCTCCTCGATGGCCCCGAAGGCAATCGTGTTCGCACTTGCGAACCCTACGCCCGAGATTCTTCCCGCTATTGCGCTTAAGGCGGGTGCCGCGGTAGTCGCAACCGGCCGTTCCGATTTCCCAAATCAGATAAACAACGCGCTGGTGTTCCCGGGCGTTTTCCGCGGAGCGCTCGATAAGGGCATCTCTAAAATAACCGAAAAGACGAAACTCTCTGCGGCATATGCGCTTGCCGCGCTCATTAAGAAGCCGACTCCTACCTCAATTGTCCCCGACTTGCTCGATCCTCGTGTCGTGAAGGCAGTCGCTCGAGCGGTACAATAGGGATAATGAAATTGCGTAGGTTTCGTGAGAAGGAGCGAGCAGTCGCCGCGTACCATTTTCTTGTAACCCTGCCGGATCGGCTGTATCCCTTTCGAAGCGAGATACAGGGTAAGTGGGTACGCGGGGTGCGCTCCTACAACCAACGCCTCGCGCGCGCCTATAAGCACTATGGACGCGGGCACTACGGCTACGCGCTTTCGCTCTATCGTCAGGCGTTTCACCTTGCGGGGTCGCTAGTGCTAATCGCCGCTATGGACTTCTTTACCGCCGGGTTCATCTTTGTCGTAGTGGTTGGCGGTATCGGGTATCAAGAATTCATTCTTCAGCGCCGCACGTATAATCAGTTATGGAGGAAGGGTATAGCCGATTGGCTCGTCTGGTGCGTCCCCATGGGGATCTATATGTGGGTGCACTCTCACTAAGCAGTCGTGCGTACCACCGGTAGTCGACGGTCTTGCTTTTGACAGACATTTTATTTTTCTCAGTACGGAGTATACTAAACACCTATGTCCACAATCACAATCGTGCTCGTCGTCACCTTAGTCATCGTGCTCTGGCTTGTCGCGGCTTACAATCGCTTCGTGACTCTGGTAAACAGGGCCAAGGAGGCTTGGGCAGACATCCAAGTACAGCTCAAGCGCCGTTATGACCTCATTCCCAACCTTGTCGAGACCGTGAAGGGCTATGCCGCACACGAATCAAGCACACTCGAGAACGTCACCAAGGCGCGCACGCTTGCTATGGGAGCAACGAGCGCCACGCCCGCCGCTCAGGCTCAAGCAGAGAATCAGCTCTCGGGCGCTCTGAAGTCGCTCTTTGCCGTATCTGAGGCGTATCCAGATCTGAAGGCGAATCAAGGCTTCCTTCAGTTACAACAGGAGCTTGGCGATACGGAAGATAAAATCCAAGCCTCTCGCCGCTTCTATAACACAACCGTGATGTCACTCAACACGGCAGAGCAATCGTTCCCCGGCAATGTCATCGCGAATTCGTTTGGCTTCAAGCCGATGGATCTCTTCGAGCTCTCAGCCGCCGATGCGGCAGCCGCAGAACCGGTGAAGGTGCAGTTCTAACGTATGGAATTCCCGGGCGGTACGCGGCGGTATGGGGAAGGAGCTTCAAAGGACGATCTGAGAAAGGATTTAGACGAGTTGTCAGAGTTGCACGTTGATACGGAGCGCAGGAATTTCCATGATGCGGTACACGCCGAACATCTGCACTCCCTTGAGCCTTTGACTGGACTAAAAACTCGTCCAGTCTTCGACCGCGCTCTCGATAAGGAGCTGAAGCTCATCCGCGGCGAGATACAGGAGAAGCGCGTAAATAAGGAGGTCTCGTTCATGCTCATCGACCTTGACCATTTTAAAAAGGTGAATGACACGTTCGGCCATCGAGCTGGTGATGCCGTACTCCAGAAAGTCGCAAAGATTCTTATGGAATCGGGACGTTCGACAGACACGGTCGCTCGGTGGGGTGGCGAAGAGCTCGTGATGTTGATGCCCGGCGCAAGTGTGGCGGTCGCCGCACAGCACGCAGAAGCGATTCGTTCCGAGATAGAAAGTACGAGTTTCACCGAATATCCAGGACTCAAGATTACTGCGAGTATCGGCGTCATCTCTTCAGCGGTTTCGACGCTTGAGGCGGAGTTGCTGGAGAAGGTCGATAAAGCGCTGTATAAGGCAAAAGGCGCAGGTCGGAACCGAATTGAGGTGGTGTATAAAGACGGACCGGAGACGAAAGCGATATGAACCTCTACGAACAGCGCGCAAGCAATATCCGCCGGACCTGGGCGCTCGTCATCGGCTTCTTGGTGGTGGTTATCGCTGTCGGGTATGCGATATCCTGGTACTACGGGAACCCGAGCATTCTCTACATCGCAGTGGTTATCGCCGTCGTGACAAACTTCTACGCCTATTGGGCTTCGGACAAGCTGGTGCTGTCGCTCAACCACGCGCGGCCGGCGACGCGTGAAGAATTCTTTGACTACTACACGGTCGTTGAGAACCTTGCGATAACTGCTGGATTGCCGAAGCCGGTGCTCTACGTCATCGACGACCCTGCTCCGAACGCGTTTGCAACTGGCCGCGACGAGGCCCACGCGGTCGTCTGCGCGACGACCGGTCTGCTCGCGATGATGACGCGCCCCGAGCTCGAGGGCGTTATCGGCCACGAGCTCTCACATATTAAAAACAGGGATATGCTGCTCATGACCGTGGCAGTCGTGCTCGCCGGCTTCGTCGCTATACTCGCGAATATATTTTTACGAATCTCGTTCTGGGGCGGTGGCCGCCGCGATGACAGGGAGGGGGGCAATGGCCTTTTAATGATTTTGGCAGTTGTGGCGATAGTCCTCGCGCCAATCGCGGCAAAGCTGATTGAGTTAGCTATTTCGCGCCGCCGAGAGTACCTCGCCGACGCCTCGGGCGTGCTCCTTACGCGCTACCCTGAAGGTCTCGCTTCTGCACTCGCAAAGATCGGCAACTATACAGCACCGATGCAGGACGCGAACCTCGCAACAGCGCACCTCTTCATCGGCGATCCCTTTGGGGCGAAGTCGAGTGCGAGCGGTTGGATAGAACGTCTTTTCTCTACGCACCCCCCGATTCAAGATAGGATTAAAGCCTTGCTTGGCGCATAGTAACCTTCTACTGATTAGTGCGATACCGCAGATTATTTGGTATAACAGAGCAACACGGAGGCGTCGCATAGTGGTCTAGTGCACCGCCTTGGAAAGGCGGCAGGCTCGAAAGGGTCTCGAGAGTTCGAATCTCTCCGCCTCCGCAGTTTTGAAACGCAGTGAAAAACTGCGGAGGCGAGGAAGCCTATACAGGCTTCCGTGGGAGATTCGAAGCCCGATTGAGTATTTTTTTGGAATCGAAGATGAACAAAAAATCCAATCGGGGTACTGCTCCTGTAAGGAGCGAATCATTCTCCGCCTCCGCTCATACTATTATCGTAATAAAGAACGAGCTCCTCGCGGAGCTCGTTAAGGTTTAGGACGTAGAGAAGCTACTGCAGACGAAGCATGTCGTCCGGAATAACCCCATGATCAATCCAGTCTGTGCGCTCTTGCGGCACATACAGACGCAGATTATCGTGCCAGGGCATGCGCACGAGGAGCGGAGAACAGCCGAAGAGCGACCCGAATGAGTCGAAGGCGGGCGTGAATATCTCGTCGGTGAAGCTCGATAGCGCAGTTCCGCTCTCGCCGCCGTGATAGTCCTCAAACAGGACTCCATGGGCAACGAACAGGGAGAGGTATGGCAGATAGTACTCCGTAGCCTTCCCGAACTGTCCATAGAACCTCGAGCATTCAACGATTGATCTCGGGTCAAGCCCAAACCGCGCGTGGAGGCGGTGATGGTAGTCCACCAAGGTTTCACCCACCTTCGTCCTGATGTGGGAAATCGTCTTCGCGCGCTCCGTCGCGATGGGGGCGAGTTCATGCTTCTTCGTCACGATACCTCCGCCTTTCCCGTGCCTCTCGTAGAAGAGCGGCTGGAGCAGGCTCCGCTTAAAGGGTGAATGGCTGCTGAACGAGCTCTCGGTGTACTCGAGCCACAGAGGAGAAAACTCCGCCGTGTGCGCATAGTGTACGAAGAGAGCGTCTTCGTAGCGTCGGGTCGCGATAGCGCGCCCAAAGCAGGCGAACGCGTGGCTCTCGGTGAACCGCTCAGGAATAAACCAGTTATTCGCGCGCCACCACTCTTCAACGGCAGGGCGTAGCGAACGGCGATTTTCGAGAAGTATCCGCGCATCTTTGGGCGAAACATACATCGTGTCCAAGAAGACCTCCAAAAGGATTGTGGGTAGCCAGGGCAAACAGAAAGAGCAGGTGTTGGTGTATCTCCCGAATCTGTTCCTCACTCTGAAGTTTTCTCTTTTGCGCGCAGTGCGTGCAACAGAAAAAAGGTCAATACAAGTAACGGATTCGAATGCGACCAGCCAACTGCACAAAGATACTCCTGAGTGCTTCGTATCGCAAGGCCGCAATCCACATGCGTTGGCGGGCGGCTTCGTAAGCCCTCCGCCAATGCTGTTTCGTAATCGATATCTATAGGGTATGGTTGTAGGTACTACTTATGAGAACTCGTTCTGCGGCAGTCGCCGACCTGCACATATGAAGAAAAGAATTGTGCTCGATAAAGAAGTGGGGGAGACTCCGCTCATGGCGATTATCAAGTGGAAGCACGCACATCCGGAATACGCGGATGTTCCGGCCTCATATGCGGGGCGGCTTGACCCGATGGCACGCGGCAAGCTTCTGGTATTGCTCGGTGACGAATGCAAACAGCAGAAGCGGTACACGAGTCTCGATAAAGAATATGAGATAGAGATTTTACTCGACGTAGGCAGTGACACTGGCGATGCGTTGGGTCTCGTAACCTACGCCCACAAAAATTCAGAAGTACTGCTGAGTCGCTTAGGGGCGATACTCAAGCGGGAGGAGGGAGTGCACACGCGTCCGTACCCTGCGTTCTCGTCAAAGACGGTTGGCGGTAAGCCGCTGTTCCTCCACACGCTTGAAGGGACACTGAGCGAGGTTGAAATTCCTGAACACGAGGAACGTGTGTACCGTATTCGTTTACTCGGAGTATCACGCATTCTCTCGCGAGAGCTCAGAGATCAAGTGGGTGTATTTCTTGCGAAGGTGCCGACTACGACGGATCCGTCGAAAAAACTCGGTGCAGATTTTCGTGTCACTGATGTGCGTCAGAGTTGGCAGACTGTTTTTACAGAAGCGAATGAGCGAGCGTTCTCTATCGTCTCTCTGCGCGTTTCGTGTGGGTCAGGCACCTACATGCGTGCGCTCGCTGAACGCATCGGTACAGAATTAGGAACGCGAGCACTCGCACGTTCAATCAGTCGGACAAAAATAGGGAAGTACTGGAGGGGACTCTGGCTTAAAAAGTTCTAACTTTCTGCAAAGCACATTTGAAAAAGTGCTCGAAAACGGTTAAAAAATCATACAAAAAATATCGCGACTGTGGACAACGTACCGCAATCTTTCCTAAATTAAATCAATCGAGCGACCCCGGTGATACTGGACGTGTGATCAGTAATAAGGCGCGATTTGTTCAGGCTCGGTAGATTCTCCAGGTGACATCTGTGCGTACTTCTACATCATAATTTGCTCAGCATAATACCAATAGAACCGCCTATAATATGCATTTCTCGGCATCTCGAGATGCCGAGAAATGCATATGTAGATACGATATTCAATCTCGGTATAGCAAGAAGTCTGATTATCATCGGGCACACCTAGCCAGTCGATACTTTTGGCAAAAATTGGTCAATCTTATCTGCTGGCGTACCCATTCGATCCAGTTTAATAAACGCCCGTAAAATCGAGGCAAAATTTCTCGAATTCTTTTTGGACGGCCGGGCTCGCTTTTGTGTCGAAAACGTGGTCATAAAATGACCGTAATATTGCGTACTTGCTCAATATTAACGCTACAATAATGGAGTAAATATGTTGCTACTTGACGACCGAAAAACTCTGTAAATCCGACCCTCTTTCCTCCCCAGACTTCACCATGTTTTCTTTACCAGACTTGCGACAGAAAAGCCCCCGGCGTACCCTTCGGCCGATATCTATATTATTGACATTTATTCTTGCAGTCGGCTCGCTTGCCTTTCCGCTGGTCTCAGTAGCCGCAACGACTCCGAGCATCTTGAGTTACCAGGGCCGGCTTGCAGACTCAGGTGGCAACTTGCTCGGAGGCTCCGGTACGACCTATTACTTCCGATTCTCAATTTGGGATAACTCGAATGTGGGCTCCGGGACACGACTCTGGCCGACGTCAAGCCCGTCGTCGGTGCCGCTCACGGTTCGACAGGGAGTCTTCACTGCAAACATTGGTGACACTGCGGCTGGGTACCCGGATGTACTCAACTACGATTTCACATCTGCGAGCGATATATATCTGCAGGTCGAAGTCTCGTCAGACAATTCTACGTTCCAAACTCTTTCTCCGCGTCAACGAATTAGTGCTTCCGCATTCGCGCAGTTGAGTCGAGCGGTTTCTGGGACCGGCTCCTCTTCGTTTGGCACAACAACTCCGATTCAAAACTCGGTGGTCTCTGTACAGTCGACTTCCACAAATGCAATTGGAGTAACGATTCGCGCTATCGCAAGCCAAGTTGCGAACTTGTTCCAGATACAAGATTCAACGGGAACGAATTTATTTACCGTTGATGGGAACGGCGGGATTACCGGAACTGCTGCAACGACAACGAGCTTGTACGCGACAACGGCGAGCTCGACCAATCTTTCCACTTCAAATCTCTCAATCGGTTCGCTCACCGGAATTCTGAGAGCGACGGCAGGTGTTGTGACGAGTGCGCTTGTGAATCTCGCGTCGGACGTGACCGGAGTATTAGGGATTGCGCATGGCGGCACTGGAACTTCTACCGTACCGACATACGGAAAACTTTTGATAGGCAATGCGGGCGGTACATACGACCTGATCGCGACGTCCAGTCTCGGTTTGATTGGCAATGGTGCGGTGAGTTCGGTTGATATTTCCGGAGGTTCTACTGGTCTTACTGCAGCCGGTGGGCCTATAACCACTTCGGGCGTTCTGACTCTTGGAGGCATTCTAAACGCAGCGAGTGGTGGAACAGGCATAAATTCCTACACCAATGGCGACATTTTGTACGCTTCTGGGGGGGCTCTAACCAAACTTCCTATCGGCTTCCCAGGGCAGGTCTTAAAGATCACGGCCACGAGCTATCCTGCCTGGGGTCCCGATCTCACCGGCGGTGGGTTTTTTCTTGCATCCTCTAGTAATTTGTCGATTGTAGAGCAAGATCCTACCCAGGTGCTCATTTTGGGGGCGTTAGCGACCACGTCGACAGGGACTATCTTTGAAGTCGCGGGAAATTCGCTTTTTAGAAACAACATCACGGCTTATGGGGCAATTACGGCCCCCTATTTCTCTGCGACTTCCACCACGGCGACCTCTACATTCAGCGGGTCACTTTCCGTCCTAGGCACGGCATCATCGAGTAACTCGGTCGTGTCGAACACGCTCACCCTCTCAAGTCTCAGTGGCTTTCTTAAAGCGACAGCGGGAGTTGTCGGGACTTCTCTAATTAATCTTGGAAGCGACGTCACCGGCATCGTCGCAATCGCAAACGGCGGCACCGGCCTCTCTTCGGTGAGCGGCAACTCCCTCATATACACCAACAGTGCCGGCACTGCCTTCGCGCAAGTCGCAACCTCCTCACTCTCCAT
>JBJOOS010000031.1:0-8342 GCA_046051155.1 Candidatus Parcubacteria bacterium | reverse complement strand
CAGCGTATTCACTCGGGAAGTTTGCGCTGCATGCGGGCCTTACCGACGAAGACAAGAAGGCAGTGTCGCATTTAAATCTACTTACAATGAAGCCCGTGCTGTACGCACTCAATAGAAAGAGCGGCGGCCATAATCTCGACGAGATAAATGACGGGCGTGCAGAGCGTGCATTCGACGTCATTAAGTCTCTCGGTTCAAGCTATGTGATGGTCGACGCGGCGACTGAGCGCGAGCTGAACGACGTTGCCGAAGACGATAAGCAAGGATTCCGTCAGGAATTGGGTGTGAGCGAAGACGGTCTCGCAGGGCTTATTCGCGGCGCGTACCAAACGCTCGGGCTTATTTCATATTTCACAACGGGCGAAGATGAAACGCGTGCCTGGACTATTAAAGAGGGCAGTACCGCACCGGTAGCAGGTGCCGCGATTCACCAGGACTTCCTGGATAAGTTCATTCGCGCCGAAGTAGTCGCTACGAATGACCTGCTTGCCGCTGGCTCTTATGCCGCTGCTCGCGAACAGGCCAAGATACGCACGGAAGGGAAGGAATACATCGTCAAAGACGGCGACGTGATGGTATTTCTCCACAGCTAATACAGGGCTTGACAAATAAATAGGGGGTGTGATAGGTTATTTCGGACCACCTACCTGGGCCCGAATCACCGGCCAAGGACGAGGCGTCAAAGTCCTTCCAATAAACTGGAGAAGCCAAATATGTTGCCGCACAAGACCATTCCGCCGCCGACCTTCGGCTACGCCATCTAGTTCTACAACGCCGGCTTTCCGAGACTCAACCAACCGACCCCCCACCTAAGACGTGAGGGGGTCTTTCATTTTTTGTGGTATAATCCCGCGATATGGATAAACCCAAAACGACAGCGAAGGATTTCTTCTTGTGGTTCGGTGCGATGCTCGCGTTGTACTGGAGCGTCATCTCCTTCATCTCTCTCGTCTTTGAGTACATAAACTACGCGTTTCCGAACCCGCTCGTGTACCTGCCGCCCGATCCATATCAAAGCGGCATCAGCTACGAGATGGCGTCTCTCATCATTCTTCTCCCGCTTGCGCTTCTCCTCTTACACCTTATTCGTAAGGATATGGTCAAGGACTCGTCGCGTAAGGAGATCTGGGTCCGTCGCTGGGCGCTCATCTTCACGCTCTTCATCGCTGGCGTTTCGATAGCGATAGATCTCGTCACACTCCTTACGACCTTCCTCAGCGGTCAGGAGCTCGCCGTCGGGTTCCTCCTTAAAGTGCTTATTGTCATCCTCGTAGCAGCGGGAGTGTTTATGCATTTCATCGCTGATCTCTGGGGCTACTGGGAACAGTTTCCCTCGCGTCGGAATTCGGTCGTGATTGGTGTCGGTTTCCTCGCCCTCGCGACGATAGTCTCAGGCTTCTTCATCGTCGGCACGCCAGCGCAGGCACGCCTCGCGCGATTTGACGCACAGAAGGTGAGCGACCTACAAGAAATCCAGACTCGCGTCACGAGCTACTATCAGGCCAAGCAGAAACTACCCGCAACGCTCGCAGACCTCTCTGACGCGCTTACCTACGGCCTCCTCCCAGTCGATCCTCAGCCGACCGACGCATATTCCTACCAGGCGACCGGTGCGGTCTCGTTTAAGGTGTGCGCGACTTTCAATAGTCTGAGTCGCGGCACCGACACCATGCAGTCCGTACCCGTTATGCCAGGCGGTGTCCAAGGTCGTGCGGATAATTGGTCGCACGGTACCGGCACGGTCTGCTTCAATCGCGCCATCGACCCGAGCTTCTACCCACCGCTCGCTAAGTAGCAATGGCATACGACCGTCGAGCTATCGAGGAGAAGTGGCAGGCCCGATGGGGAGAGGATGGTCTGTATAAAACCACCGAAGAGGAAGGGAAGCCGAAGGCCTATGTGCTCGATATGTTTCCGTATCCTTCAGGCGAGGGGCTGCACGTCGGCCATCCGAAGGGCTACATCGCCACTGATATCTATTCGCGTAAGAAGCGCATGGAGGGATTCTCGGTGCTCCACCCGATGGGCTGGGACGCGTTTGGTCTCCCGGCAGAGAACTATGCACTTAAGAATAAAACGCATCCGCGCAAAGCGGTAGAAGAGAACATCGCCCACTTCAAGAGCCAGCTCGCGCATCTTGGCTTCGACTATGACTGGTCGCGAGAGATAAACACTACGGACCCTGAGTATTACCGATGGACGCAGTGGATCTTCTTAAAGCTTTTTGAACAGGGGCTCGCGTACCAATCAAACGAGCCGATTAATTGGTGCCCATCGTGCATGACCGGTCTCGCAAACGAAGACCTCGACGGGACGGCGTGCGAGCGTTGTGGCACTGAGGTTGTGAAAAAGAGCCTGCCGCAGTGGGTGCTCAAGATTACCGAGTACGCCGATCGCATGCTCGAAGATCTGAACGGCCTACAGTGGCCCGAGCATATAAAGGAGGCTCAGCGCAACTGGATAGGCCGAAGCGAGGGGCTCATTTTCACTTCGCCCGTGAAGGATATGGATCTTTCCATCGAGACATTCTCGGCGCACTTCGAAGCATTTAAGGCGGATACGTTTGTCGTCATCGCTCCCGATCACCCACTACTCCCAACTCTCGTAAAGGGCCTGCCAGATGAGCAGAAGGTGCTCGCGACCGCGAAGAAGATGGTCGAGAAGCGCGCGGCGGCCGGATTCCAGGCAGAGAAGGAGGTGGAGGGAGTCTTCACCGGCCGCTATACGGTTGACCCCGTCGGTAACGGCGAACTCCCGATATGGGTCGCGAGTTACGCGCTCGCCGACTACGGCACCGGCATCGTGAAGTGCTCTGCGCACGACGAGCGTGACTTCGTCTTCGCTCAGAAGTACCGCATTCCGCTTAAAGAAGTACTAGAACCTCTTTTTATTCGAGATACAGGGTCGGATGCCGTGCGCAAAGACGAACCGATGGTGGAGCGCAATGTGATTGCCGCAATCGTGAAGCACTGGGAGGAGGACAAGTACCTGTGTCTCAAGTGGAAGAAAAATGATTGGATCGGCTTCGTCACCGGTGGCGTAGAAGACGGTGAAGACCCTGTGGCCGCAGGAGTGCGAGAAATAATCGAAGAGACTGGGTATAAGAATCCTACATTTATACGCAAGATAGGTGGGACTACCCATTCGCAGTTTTATCATGAGATAAAGCAGCAGAACCGCTTCGCCCACTTCACAACACTGTATTACGAACTCGCAAATGGGGAGCGCGACGAACCGTCTGCCGAAGAACTCGCAATACACGATATCGATTGGGTATCCCCTCACGAGATGGAGCAACTCCTCTCACGCGATAACGATATGGCGTATGGGTGGAGGAAGTTTACTAACCCGGAGTTCCCGTGGACGGACATGGAGCACGGCATCTTAAACGAGCCGGACGAGTTCAAGGGGCGCATCGCAGGGAAAGCGCGCGAAGAGATTATTGCGTACTGCGAAGCCCATGGTCTCGCGAAGCGTAAGACCGCATACAAGATTAAGGATTGGGTATTCTCCCGCCAGCGCTATTGGGGAGAGCCTATCCCAATTATCCATTGCCCGAAGGACGGAGCCGTCGCCGTGCCCTACGAAGACCTGCCGGTCAAGCTCCCAGAGGTTGAGCACTACGAGCCGACCGGGACAGGGGAGTCGCCGCTCGCCGCGATCACCGACTGGGTGAACACGACCTGCCCGAAGTGTGGCGAAGCGGCGAAGCGCGAGACCAACACCATGCCGCAGTGGGCGGGCTCGTCGTGGTACTACCTGCGCTTTATGGATCCGAAGAACGACCACGAGCTTGTGTCTGCGAAAAGTGAAAAGCAGTGGGCACCGGTTGACGTGTATGTCGGCGGCGACCACGCCGTACGGCATCTTATCTACGCTCGCTTCTGGCATAAGTTCCTCTATGACATCGCGATTGTAAGCACCAAGGAGCCGTTTTCGCGTCTCGAGTTCCTTGGCTTTATCTTGGCTGAGGACGGTCGCAAGATGAGCAAGCGATTCGGTAATGTCATCAACCCTGATGATGTGGTGGCAGAGTATGGAGCGGACGCTTTCCGCGCGTACGAGATGTTTATGGGTCCATTTGAGAACACGACCGCGTGGAGCACGGCCTCTATCGCAGGGACGGCGCGTTTTATCGACCGACTCTGGAACGCACAGGTCCTCGTCGCCGAACAGTCAGTCCCGGAGCTCGAGCCACTGCTCCACCAGACCATCAAGAAGATAGGGGACGATATCGAAGCGTTTAAATTTAATACCGCCGTAAGTCAGGCGATGATATTCCAGAATGCGCTCGAGAAGGCGGGCTCTATCGGCCGTGAGCAGTGGAGCGCCTTCCTACGCCTCCTTGCTCCCTTCGCTCCGCACGTCACCGAGGAACTCTGGGAGAAACTCGGCGAGACGTACTCAATCCACAAGGCTCCATGGCCCACCTTTGATCCGGCGCGGCTCGTGGCGGACACGGTAGAGATCGTGGTGCAGGTAAACGGTAAACGGCGCGGCTCGCTTACGCTCGCCGCGGGCACTCCCGAGGCTGAGGCAACCGCCGCGGCGAGAGCACTGCCGGCCGTGGTGACCGCCCTTGCCGGACAGGAGCCCAAGCGGGTGGTCTACGTGCCAAATAAAATCGTCAATATTGTGGTATAATACGCCCCATTGACTCTTTATAAGACGTTTGCTATAAATTACACCACATGGCTCTCAAGAACGGCACGAAATCTACCTCGGCAAAGCCCGCCTCTTTCTCGTTTGATAGCGGGGCATTGGTAAAGAAGCTCCTCGCCGCCGCTCCTGAGCGGGCACGCGAGGTGCTTACTCGCCGCTTCGGTCTTGGGGCTACCCAAGAGCACGAGACGCTGGAGTCTATTGGTGATCGCACCGGTATTACTCGCGAGCGCGTTCGACAGATCGAAGCCGCTGGTCTCGATGCGATTCGTGCGAGCAAGACTTTCAAGGAGGCGAGCCCTGCCTTCGCTGAGATTGCGCGTTATATCCACTCACTTGGCGCTATCGTCCCTGAGGACACGCTCCTTGCCATGCTCGGTAAAGACGAGAAGACGCGCAACCGCTTCCGCTTTTTCCTCATGCTTGACGCGTCCTTCTTCCGTGAGCGTGAGACTAAGGACTTCATCGCACGCTGGCACGTCGATCACGGTACCGCCAAGCGCATTCACGACGCCCTTTCCAAACTCTACATGTCTCTCTCTGACAGCGAAGTGATGCCTGAGGGTGAACTTCTCGACCGTTTCCTCGAAGAGCTTAAGGATGTAAACGATGCCTATAAGAACGAGGAGGTGATGAAGCGCTGGCTCGCGCTCTCTAAGCACATCGGCAGTAACCCACTCTCTGAGTGGGGCCGCGTATCCGCTCCCGCTATTCGTATCAAGGGCGTGCGCGACTACGCCTACCTCGCGATTAAGCGTCATGGTCAGCCGATGCACTTCTCAGATGTCGCGAAGGCTATCGGCTCGCTCTTCTCCAAGAAGGCGCACGTCGCCACCACCCACAACGAGCTCATCAAGGATCCGCGCTTCGTGCTCGTCGGCCGCGGTCTCTACGCGCTTACTGAGTGGGGCTACACGCCGGGTGTCGTACGCGACGTTATACGCGAGACGCTCGACCAGATGGGTCCGCTCAAGAAGGATGAAATCATTAAGCACGTGAAGAAGGCTCGCTTTGTGAAGGACAATACCATCCTCGTCAATTTGAATGACTCGCGCTACTTCAAGCGCATGAAAGACGGTCGCTACACTCCAGCCTAACGAGACAGGCAGTGCACAAGAACCGGCGGCCCCGTACGGGGCCGCCGGTTTCTCTTGGTATACTAGTGCCACATGAGCTTTGTGCACAATCTGGAAAAGACACTCACCGGTAAGCTCGGTGTCCGTCTCGAAGAATGGCCCGTCTTCATCATTGGCGTCTTACTTCTCTTCATCGCTATCCTTTTTATGCGCGGGACGGCGTTTTTCGCTTTTTCCCTTGCGCTCTTCTTGGCGCCCGTGTGGCTCCCATTCTTATTTATCACGGGGGTGTATGAAATGTGGTACCGCTATCAGCGCGCAGTCTTTCTCGCGAATAGGAAGACTGCCGTTTTTGAAATAAAGCCTCCGCGTAATCTGGTTAAGACTCCGCTCGCGATGGAGGCGGTTCTCTCAGCGATGCATCTCACCGGCAGTGAGTCGACCTGGTGGCAAAGATTCCTCGGCGGCACTCGACCGTTTTGGTCACTCGAGCTGGTGTCGATAGAGGGACAGGTTCACTTCTATATCTGGGGCCCCGAAGGCCTGCGCCGCCTGCTTGAATCGCAGATATACGCACAGTATCCGGGGACTCAGGTTATAGAGGTCCCTGACTACACACGGATGATTAATGTCGCCGATGACGAGTGGACTATCTGGGGGTGCGACTATAAGTTTACCGATAAAGATCCTATTCCTATCAAGACGTATGTCGACTTCGGCCTCGACAAGGTACAGAAGGAGCCTGAGCAGGTCGACCCGCTTGCCAATCTTCTTGAGTTCATGGGCACAGCCGGCAAGGGCGAACAGCTCTGGCTCCAGATGGTTATTCGTGCGCACAAGGGTGAGAAGTATCACAAGATAAAAGCAGACGGTAAGGCGTACACCTGGCGTGACGAAGCGAAGGAGCTTATCGAAGCGATGCGGCGCGCGACGCGTAGCCCATATACCGACCCTGTTACGGGAGTAGAGATGGCCGGGTTCCCGAATCCGACCAAGGGCGAGGCAGATAAGATGGGTGCTATGGATCGTAACGTCACTAAGCTTGGCTTCGACGTCGGCATACGTTGTGTCTATCTCGGCAGGCCGGATAAATTCCACGGCGCAACGATTGCTCACATGATCGCGCTCTTTAAGCCCTATAGCTTCGAAGGGTGGAACGGCATCAACTCGACCAACTGGATGAAGAAGTTCGATGACTACCCGTGGGAAATCGGCGTCGAGAAGCGCAAGAGCAGATATCGTCACGAGCTCATCGAGGCGTACCGCAGGCGCCAATTCTTCTATGAACCGTTCTTCGAGGGCGGTCTCACTCACGAAGAGACCATGGTGATGAACAGCGAGGCGCTCGCGACGCTCTATCATATCCCGTCAGCCTCAGCCAACACTCCTGGCCTCGCGCGCGTGCCTTCTGCAACCGGCGAAGCGCCACCAAATCTCCCAACCTAGCCCATGGATTTCTTACGGCAGAATAAACTCTGGGCTGGCTCGTGCGTGCTTGTGGTCGTGCTAGCTGGGTACGCGTTCTTCGTGACACCCCCGAGAGATTTCCCCTCGCAGGCGATTCTCTCGATAGCGAAGGGGGAGTCAATGTCCGACGCCGCCACCTCTCTCGCGGAAGCGCACGTAGTCAGGAGTGCGTCGATGTTGCGATTCATTCTCCGCTTATCCGGCGGGAGTGCGCACGTGCAGGCGGGTACGTACCTCTTCGACACGCGCGAAAACGTGTTCACCATCGCACATCGGCTCGCGACCGGCGCGTATGGGCTCCCGCCGGTGGTACTCTCGGTGCCCGAGGGTGCGACAGTTCGTACTATCGCGGCCAAGGTTGCTGACGTACTCTCGCCCGACATCGCAAACGATGTTGTGTCGCTCGGCAAGTCCCAAGAGGGGTATCTGTTCCCAGACACTTACCAGCTCACGGCAGATGCGACGGCAGAATCTATTTTGCAGATGATGCGCGCCAACTTCGACGCGAAGACGGCTCCGCTCGCGAGCGAGGTGCAGGCGTCGGGGCACGCCTTTGCCGATCTCATCACACTGGCTTCGCTTGTCGAGAAGGAGGCACGCACCGAAGAAAACAGACGCATCGTCGCCGGCGTCCTGTGGAACCGTCTCGCTCGTTCGATGCCGCTCCAGGTCGACGCGGTCTTCGGCTACATCAACAATCGCGATACCTACTCGCCTTCGCTCGCTGATCTCAAGATCGAGTCGCCCTATAACACCTATCTTCACACGGGCCTCCCGCCAGGGCCGATTTGTAATCCGGGTCTCATGAGCATTCTCGCGGCGCTCCACCCGACTAAAACCGACTATCTCTATTATCTTACTGACGCTACTGGCGTGATGCACTACGCCACCACCTACGCCGCGCATCAGGCCAATGAGGCAAAGTATTTGCATTAGCGCGCGGAGATGGCTTTAATGCAGGCATGAACGTACAAGGGAAGAGGGTATGTGTGGGCCTCTCCGGCGGAGTAGACTCTGCGGTGTCTGCCGCGCTTCTGAAGCAAGCGGGAGCAGAGGTAACTGGCGTGTTTATTAAGGGGTGGTATCCGCCGGACATGCCCTGCACCTGGGCGGCGGAGCGGCGCGATGCGATGCTGG
>JBJOOS010000030.1:0-8919 GCA_046051155.1 Candidatus Parcubacteria bacterium | reverse complement strand
GCTATTATCTGCTCAATGAAAACCAAGCACTTCGAGCAGAAATTAGAGACAGAGAAGACTCGATTGGAGTCGCAGATGGATACGGTCGGGAGGAAAAACCCAAGCGTGCCAGGAGATTGGGAGGCAATCCCGACCGAGGTCGGATCGGAGTCCGATCTTGCTGATCAGGCAGAAGTGGTGATGAGTCGCGAGAGCAACACAGCGATTCTCGCCGATCTTGAAGCGCGCTACGATGCGATTCTTGCCGCATTAAAGCGGATTAAGGAGGGCGCGTACGGTAGGTGCGAAGTCTGCGGCGAGGAGATACAAGAGGCGCGCCTCGAAGCTGATCCGTCTGCGACGACGTGCAAGAAACATCTCTAATCAATGCCCGTAGCGCTACGTAAGTCTGTTGCTGATACGCCGAAGCACGGCTACGCCAAGACCTTTGCCGCACAGCCAGTCGGTGCGAGCGCAGAGCTCGTCACCGTGGAGGCTGACCTCACGCGTGGGCTCCATAATTTTTCAATAGTAGGTCTCGCTGATAAGGCAGTAGCCGAGGCGAGCGATCGCTTGAGTGCCGCGATACGCCACTCGGGATATAAATCGCCAAAGCAGCAGAACAAGCGCATCGTCCTCTCGCTCTCTCCAGCGGATCTGAAGAAAGAGGGCTCGCACTACGACCTCGCGCTCGCGATCGCCTACCTTATTGCCGCGGGTGATATCGAGCCGCTTACGGAGAAGATACTTTTCTCCGGCGAACTCGCGCTCGATGGGACCCTTCGCGCAGTGCGCGGCGTGCTCCCGCAGGTGCTCGCGGCCAAGAAACAGGGAGTGAAGTCGATATTTGTCCCACCGGGGAACGCGAAGGAGGCATTGCTTGCTGAGGGACTAGCCGTGTACGCGCCGACATCACTCGCCGAGCTTCTCCAGCACCTGAAGGGCGAGAAGCCGCTCCCGCGCCTGGTGCGTGATCGTCGCACGGGCGCGACGCCGCCAGCGATAGACCTCGCTGACGTAAAGGGCCAGGAGAGTGCGAAGCGCGCGCTCGAAGTTGCTGCCGCCGGTCGGCATAATATTGTCTTCTATGGGCCGCCGGGCACCGGTAAGACGATGCTCGCCCGCGCGCTTGCGGGTATTCTCCCGCCACTTACTGACGATGAAATGCTCGAAGTGACAGCGATACACTCAACCGCGGGACTCTTGAGCGATGGCGAAGCTGTGCACTGGCCCCCATTTCGCGCGCCGCACCACTCGGTGTCGCACGTCGCGGTAGTGGGCGGCGGTGCGTTTCCGAGAGCGGGCGAAGTGACGCTCGCGCACAAGGGTGTTCTCTTTTTAGATGAATTTCCGGAATTTGAATCACGGGCGCTCGAAGCACTACGCCAGCCGCTTGAGGATAGGATTGTCACGGTCTCGCGAGCGCGCGCGACGATCACCTTCCCGGCGGACTGTATGATTGTCGCCGCAATGAATCCGGCAGACACGATCTCAAGCGACTCAAGGGTGGCGATACGCGCCGCGGCGAAGCAGGCGCGGAGAATCTCGCGCCCTATCGTTGATCGTCTCGATCTCTGGGTTGAAGTGCCTCTCGTCCCGCACGACACGCTGGCGCAGTTGAGTACGGGCGAATCATCAGACAAGGTTCGCGAACGCGTGGTCGCTGCCCGCAAGCGCGCCGAAAGGCGGACGGGGAAGCGCGGAGCGACGAACGCCGCCCTCACTGGTCGCGAGCTCGACACAAAGAGCGGCTTTAGTGTCGCCGCAAAAGAGGCGTTGATGAATGCGGCTACGCGCCTTAATCTCTCACCGCGCTCATTCCATCGCACCATGCGCGTCGCGCGCACTATCGCCGACCTTGCGGGCGCCGATTCCGTCACGCCCGCGTTCGTCCTCGAGGCGCTCCAGTATCGACCGAGAGGATTATTTGGATTTGAATAAAACTAAAAAACACGCGGCGCCTTTGGCGCCGGGTCTTTTGTATCTAATTATTGAGGTTCGCAGACGGAGCCGACACTGCAATTACGGAATGGGTTAGCCGCACCGCGGACTTCGAAGTGGAGGTGGGGGCCGGTAGAGTTCCCGGTCGTGCCCTCGTAGCCGATAACTTGGCCTGCAGAGACACCTTCTCCAGATGAGACAATCACGCTTTGCATGTGTCCGTAGAGCGTCTGGGTGCCGTTTTCGTGTGTGATAACGACATAGTTGCCGTAGCCGCCATTGTACCCGCCTATACGCGCGACGATGACGGTACCGTCTGCGGCGGCGTGAATCGGCGTGCCGCGTGCCGCGCCGATGTCTACGGCATTCCAGCCATGGAGACCCTGGGTGAGGACGCCGCCTGGCAGAGGGTTAGTATAGTAGCCATCCTGCACGGGACCACTGCCTCCGAGGTACGGCTCCTTTCTGCCTCTGTGCGTGGTACCTCTTGTTCCTGATGTTGTAGGGGCCGCCACTTCGCCGCCGGGGATGATGATGGTAGAACCAGCCACAAGGGGGACTGAAGAATCGAGACCGTTGAATTGGGCGATTTCGTTCGCGTCGGCGCCGTATTTCTTAGCAATCGACTGGAGCGTGTCGCCAGCAACGATGGTACGCTTCACGCCCGAGATAGGGAGGATGATAAGGGTGTCTCCCACGTGGAAGTCCTTACTGCTCGAGAGATTGTTTGCCCAAATGATGGTATTTACCGACACGTTAAACATCTGTGCTATCTCTCCAAGCGTGTCTCCCGGGCGGACGACGTAGACAGAGATGCGGTCGGGCGGAGTCGAACTCGCGACATCGGCAAGCGAGCCTTGCGGGCCGTTGTGAGCGACAAGTGCGTTGTCGCTGATAGTCTGGGTGTCAGCGAGGCCCTTATTTGGGTTGGGGTCGGAGTTTATAGCGGCGGCGAGAAGTGGAGCATCGGTAGTTCCGCTGTCGCTACCGATCGCGGCGTCGGCGTTAGTAGAAAAAAGCCCAAAAAGGGAAAACGCACTCGCGTGTGGCGGCAGAGCGCCGGCGCTAAGTGCGGCAATAACGAGAACAGGTATAAGGAATTTTGTATTGAATGTGATAGGCAAACGGGGTATTTCGGTCGGGCTTCCAAATACAAGAATGGCTTACATACGGCGTATATAAGCCATTCCTTGAGTGCATCCGTATCAGTCAGTAGGGTGAGTATAGCGGAGTGAAATGGGTAGTCAACCAGCGAAAACACCCCCTGTGGAGAGCGGTTTGTGCGCTATATTCCTATGATGACGTACCTGGACGGATTAAATGACGCGCAGAGGCGCGCCGTGCTCGCGACTGAAGGGCCGATCTCTGTCCTTGCGGGAGCAGGAAGCGGGAAGACCAAGGTCCTCACGACCCGGGTGTATCACCTTATTCGTCAAAATGTGCCCGGGAACGAGATTCTCGCCGTAACCTTCACCAACAAAGCGGCGCGTGAGATGCGCGAGCGCGTGCGGGCGATGTTGCTTACTCCGCAGGAGAACGTTGGCGATGCGTTTAGCATAGAGGTGCCGCTTATAACCACCTTCCATGGTCTCGGGAGAGAGCTCTTGGAGACTTATGGCAAAGTGATTGGCATTCCGAGATTCTTCAGCGTGTACGACCGTGATGATTCGGAAAAGGCGGTTGCATCGGCGCTTAAGGCCCTTGGTATCGAGACTAAGGAGCTGTCGCCGCGCGCGGTTCTGGGCCGCATCTCGCGACAAAAAGGGGAGGGGATGCGTGCTCAGGAGTTCGCCGAGAAACACGGACGCTCGAGCTTCGGTAACCGAGTAGTTGCGGAAGCGTGGAAGAGTTATGAGCGGACGCTCGCAGCGGAGAAGGCGCTCGACTTCGACGATTTGATAGCACTCCCGGTACGACTACTCGAAGAGCACGACGATGTCCGCGCGCTCGCTCAAAGCAGGTGGAAGTACCTCCACATCGACGAATATCAAGACACGAACGACCTGCAGGAGCGTCTCGCGAGTCTTCTTGCACAAAAACACAAGAATCTGTTTGTGGTGGGCGATGGCGACCAGGCGATTTATGGCTGGCGCGGAGCGAAGATGGAAAATATTCTGAATTTTGAGAAGCGATATCCCGAGGCACAGACGATTATCCTCGAGCGGAACTATCGCTCGACGAAAAACTTGGTTGACGCGGCAAACGGAGTGATCGAGAAGAATAAAAACCGTAAAGAGAAATATTCAACGACGGAACATCCGGCGGGTGACCCGATTATCGTGCATATGGCGCTCTCGGCAGAAGACGAGGCGCGGTGGATTGCTGGACGCATAAAACAGTTTATCCGCGCGGGACAGAAACCAGAGGATATTGCTGTGCTTTTCCGCACCAACTTCCAGTCGCGCGCGCTTGAAGAGGGCTTACTCCATGCTGGCGTACCGTACAAGCTTCTCGGGACGCGCTTCTTCCAGCGCAAGGAGGTGAAGGATGCGCTGTCGTGGATGCGGCTCGCGGTGGATTCTTCGAGAGCGAGCGACAAGGTGCGCGCGGCGGCTGCGCCGCCGCGCGGTATCGGGAAAGTGACCCTCGGTAAGCTCGCGGCAGGTCAGCGTGATGCGCTCCGCGCCGGCGAATTGCTGAAGGTTGAAGCATTTGAGAAGGTTATTGCCGAGCTCTCGCAGGAAGCGGAGACACTGACCGCCTCAGAATTCGTAAAGCTCGTTATCGAGAAAAGCGGTATGCGTCGCGCGATGGTCGAGGAGGGCACCGAAGAAGATCGCGAACGATTTGAAAACATCGAGGAGCTCGCGTCGGTCGCCGCGCGTCACGATGCTACTCCCGGCAAGGAGGGAATAGCGGCGTTTCTCGCCGAAGCTGCACTCGCGAGCGATCAGGACGAACTCGATCAGGGCGAGAAGAAGGGTGTGACAATGATGACCGTGCACGCGGCGAAGGGTCTCGAGTTCAACACTGTGTTCGTGAGCGGGATGGAGGAGGGTCTTTTCCCGCATCAGGGCATGGGCTCTGGTGAGGATCGTGACGAAGAGGAGGAGCGCCGACTCTTCTATGTCGCGATGACGCGCGCCAAGGAGCGCCTTATCCTCACGCTCGCGCGCGTGCGCAAGATCTACGGGAGTGACTTCGCCGCGGAGCCTTCCTCCTTCCTCGCTGATATCGACCCGTCACTTATGCTCTATGATGAAACGTATGGAGAAGAATACTTCATCACGGCGTAACCCGCCGAACGCGCGCCCCAAAAAGTCTTTGGGGCAGAACTTCTTGATGCACGCCCGCATCGCGGAGCGCATCGCGCTTACCGCTCAGATTGAGGGAGAGGTCGTGTTTGAAATAGGTCCAGGTACGGGGATGCTCACGCGCGAACTCTTGAAGTTGGCGCAGAGAGTAATCGCGATTGAGACCGACGGGGAGCTGTTTGAAAAACTGAAGGGCGATTTCGCGAGCGAAATCGCTTCAGGTAAGCTCGAGCTCGTCCACGGCGACATTCGCGCGCTCGATTTCGCTACTCTACCGCGCGGGTATGCGCTCGTCGCAAACATTCCGTACTACCTGACCGGCGAAATTTTCAGAATGTTTCTCTCGGCAGAGAATCAGCCGAGTTCCATGACACTCTTGGTGCAGAAAGAGGTGGCGGTGCGCATCGCGCGTGCAGAAAAAGAGAGCATCTTGTCGCTTTCAGTTAAGGCATACGGCACGCCGAAGCTCGAGTTCTCGGTGCCGCGCGGCGCATTCAGGCCCGCACCGAAGGTAGACTCGGCAGTGCTCAGCATTCGCGATATTTCACGTACGTATTTCGCTACGAAAGGGCAGGAAGAGTTATTTTTCACCCTCATTCACGCCGGATTTGCTCACAAGCGCAAGTTCGTGCGGAAGAATCTCGCCGAAGCAGGACTCTCTACAGGAGAGATAGGAGAGAAGGCGCGTGCCGAGGACCTCCCGCTCTCTACTTGGCTAACACTTGCGATGAGGTAGAAGCAGTAAGTCCGCGAGTCGCCCACTCCCTCTTCGCCGCGGCGAGCAAGGTCTCGAACTTGGGGCTCTTCATGATGTCGGAGAAGAATTGCTGTGCGAGAAGAATGCCAGCTGCCGTATCGCTTGGGTAGTGGAGCCCGGCGACCTCGCGGTTCTTGGCGATTTGGTCAGCACGGGCGATGAATTCGTCCCTGCGCGCAGGCGCGAGCTCGCTAAACACGTAGGCGATGAAGTGCATTTGGGTCGAATGACCGCTCGGGTAGCTCGGGTGGCCGGGCACAGGAATGACCGTATCAAGTGTGGTATCGAGCGCACTCGCGCGCACTCGGTCGAACAGTTTTTTCTCTCGCATAACGATAACCCCTATGTCGTTGTAGCTGTCGCTGAGGAGTGCTGCGGTCGCGGGGAACTGCGCCGGGTCTTCGTAGGTGGCGAGGGTATAGCCGCCGAAGTTGATGACGCTCCCGTCCACTTCATTTTTAATATTTTCTACTTCCTGTGGCGAGCGTAATGTGCGGTAGGAGTGAAGTAGAGCGAGCTCCCTCGCAGTCTCGGGTGAAGAATTCTTCGGTGGGGGAGGGAGGGAGATGTTCGAGAAGAGCTCTTCGGGGTATATGGTCGACTGGTTCGAAATGGCGAGGAGCTGAGGGTCCCAGGTCATGGTGTTGGAGAAGGTGAGCGCATCCTTCCGCGCTTCGCTCCGAGGAGCAGCGATGAAGAAGTATCCGCCGACGAGCAATATAAGACCAATAATTCCTATCAGCGAGAGATTTTTGTCAGTCATGCGAGGTGAATTGTATCACGGGTATAGTTGAGAGCGTTTTATACACCGCGACGTGTACATATATGTGATAACCGCTAGTGTGACCTGGTATACTAGTAACGATATGGGGCCGATTATAAGACACTGGCGCATTATTCTTGCTGGACTCTTTTCAGCTGGACTTATCGTGAGCGCGTTTGTGTTCGTGCAGGGTGTCGAGTCTCCACGACCCGCACAAGCGTCGACCGAGTCGGCACTACTGAAGGCGATTACCGTCCGGGACTCAAACGGCGACGGGCTGCCAGATTGGCAGAAGACTCTCTACGGTATCCCGCTGAACGCCACAACGACCGATTACTTCAATCTGGGTATGACCGACGGCGAGGCGGTGGCCAAGGGGCTCATCGTGCCGAAGGCGATTGCAGACATACCGGCCGCTACCTCGTCGCCCCAGACGTTTGACGCCAACGGCCTTCCTCCTCCCGCTCCAGACGGGACGCTCTCGGCAGCCTTTTCGCAGAAGTTCTCTTCGCTCTACATCGCGGCGAAGCAAGCAAACAACGGAGCAGAACTCTCTGACGCTGATATTTCAAACATTGTGAACCAGGCGATGGGTTCGCTCTCTTCCGCGGTTGCTCCAGCCCCAAGCTTCAAGTCGGGCTCACAGATCAAGATAGCGGGCTCGGGCCCTGCAGCCCTCAAGGCATTTGCTGCGTCGGCCGAGGCGGTGATGTCCGCCAATCGCACCACAGCCACCAAGGACCCCGTTTGGTACCTGACTCAGGCGCTCCAAGACAACGACGCTTCGGCGCTCGACAAGCTCGCTTCTGCCGCGAAGAGTACGCGTGACGTAGCGGCAGGAATCGCCGGGATAGCGGTACCGGTAGAGGCGGCAAGCGCCGCCCTCGAGCTCGTCAACACGCAGATGAAGTTGAGCGAGATAATGAGCGACTTTTCACACGAGGACGCTGATCCGATGACCGCTCTCATGGCTCTCCAGCAGTACCTGGGGGCGGTGGAGGCCTTTGGTACGGCCTTTTTACAGATGGACAACGTGTTTAAGAAGGCTGGTGTGACCTTCGCTCCGGGCGATCCAGGCGAAAAGTTCGCGAACTACATGGCCCATGTAGTTGCCGCTCAGCAGGCCGCCGCCGCTATAGCTCCCGCTACGACGCCATGATATTAAACCCAATCCAAAAGCTCATCACATCATTCTTCCTCGTTCTCGTCGTTGCACCGACGGCCTACTTCTTCGTCATTCCTCCACAACACGCGAAGGCATTCGACTTTGGCGCAGGAAGTTGGGCGACCTTCGGTGAAGACGTGCTGATCTACGCACAGGACGTCGCATCGTACGCACTCAAGGCTCTCGAGTGGGTCGCAGAGAAGTTGGATTGGTTTAATAAGTGGGTGCTCCAGCCGATGGCCGTGATTCTTTCAGGACACATGCTCCAGCAGATGACCGCTAACATAATCGGTAACGTTACTCTTGGAGATAAAAACGGCACGGGACAACCGCAGTTCATCCAAGATCTGAAGAAACAGCAACAACAAGTGAGTACGAACCAAGGGAACGTCTTCTTCACACAGCTCTATAAGAACATGAACGGCTCATCGCCGTATACGAACGCGCTCGTCTCCTCGCTCCGGGCAAAGTTCTTACAGAACACGAGCTCCGCAGGGTTCTTCGCGGCCAATAAGGACACACTGAACAAGACGACAGGTTCACTCCAAAACACGCAGGCCTTCCTCAACGGCAATTGGTCGAAGGGGGGCGCGGCCGCGTGGTTTGGCCTTACAACGCAGAACGAGAACAATCCGTACGCGCTCTATCAGGCCTCACAGCAGAACCTGGCGTCGATGGTGGGCGAAGCTCAGACCACCGCGCAGAAAGTCGCCGATTGGGGTAAGGGCTTCCTCTCCTTCTGCGGCAAGGACACATCTACTCAGAATCCGGCCCCGGCGACACCCACGCCTGGTGGCGACTGTACGGTGAGTGCAGACTGTGGCGATCCAGGGTTAGACTGCGACACAACGACCTATAAATGCGTACTAGATGAGCTACAGCCCGTGGTCGTTACTGCCAAGAAAGCACCAGGAGGCACGGCTGTCGGGGACCCGTGTACCAATGCAGACGGTACCGCAGGAGTGATTAAGACCCCTGCCTCGGTTATAACTGGGGCGCTCGACAATGCACTCGCCATCCCTGCAGATAAACTGAAAGGGCTTGGAGGCGGAACTGTCTC
>JBJOOS010000029.1:0-9314 GCA_046051155.1 Candidatus Parcubacteria bacterium | reverse complement strand
AGCGCATGCTCGATCGATGCGCGCCGCTTGGCGCGGCCGATCCTTATTCTCGACTTCTTGTGTCCCAGCATGGTCGCAACCACCGCATCGACCTTCGACTTGACAACTCGTCCATCGGGTCGACGGGTCAAGGCAAGCGCTTCCAGCTGCTTGTCTCTTGGGACGCGAGCCAGCGAAAATCCGACTGCGGGCGACAGTCGACCTTTCTTAGGTGTTGTCGGCTCAAGAAGGGGCTGAATGTCCGGATGCAAATCCTGCAACGATAAGTAGAGCGAGATCCTCATCGGCTGCTCGCCCGTCGCCCTGGCAAGTTCTGCCTGGCTCATCCCCTCCCGTACCTGAAGCTGCAGCGCGTTCGAGAAATCCATCGGAGTGTGTTGCGAACGATTGCAGTTCGCTACGAGCGACGCCAGGTGTTTCTCCACCGGAGAAGCATACGGCACCGACCGAATGATACACAGCACCTCTTCGATTCCCGCCTCTCTGGCAGAAAGCCAGCGAGACTCGCCATCGATAATCTCGAAGTCATGTGTAGGATCGCCACACACTCTTTCGACAACTATCGCCGCTTGCTGCCCCACCGCTTTCATACTTCCCGCGCGCGCAGTTATTTCGTCCGGGTCAAAATATGTCCGGGGTTGCATAACAAAACGGCGGATTCGGTTTATTCGGACCATCTCGACGACATAGGTAACCCACACACCACCTTTTACATTCTTCTTGGCACCATCGTGACTCATGACGTGTCCCCTTGTAAATAACGGTCTGGCACGCACACTAGTACGCGGTAGTTCTCGAGTCAAATGCTGATTTGACTCAGCGTAATTTTCTCTTCGCGCGACAATCGTTTTATCTCTGCTTCTCGCTTTGATGCCGTGGAGCGATTCTTCTTGCGTTCGGTGTACACCATTTCGACGGCGCCTCGTGCGCGCGTGTAGTGCCCGCCCTTTCCACTCTTGTGTTCTTCGAAGCGACGCGAGACATCAGTCGTGATGCCCGTATAGAGCGAACCGTCTTTACACTTGAGAATATAAACAAAATACACAGACTAATTTACCTTATGTTCGTCTTGCCCTGTCGAAAGGAGATTGATGATTGAGGATGTAGCCATATCACTTGCTGTTTTGTTAGCGTCACGGGTGTTATATGCTGCTGACTCATTTGAATTAAACCAGACGGACAATGACAGAGCATTAAACCGCTCGTCTGCCTGCCCGTCTTGAGCGGCGCGAAGTCTACCGTTCTGCAGTTCCTTAAGAAGAGCTTCTCTGTCTACGAGTGACCGCGAGGCAACATTCACGAGTAATGCGCCATCCTTCATAAGGCTAAGGTCGTTCGCTCCAAAGAAGCTCTCTCCGGCTGATTTTGGAATCAGAAGAAAGAGAACGTCGCTTTGACTAAGAACATCCTCTTTTACTAAATATTCTACTCCTTGCTTTTCAATATCAGGTTTCCGAGTCCTGCTGAAGTAGACAACGCGCTTAGCACCAAGTGCCTTTAAAGAAACGGCAACCCTCGAGCCAACTTTACCCATGCCGATAATCCCCACCGTAAGCTCGTTGAGAGAGTGGGTTGTCTCAAACTTCTTAGTCCCTGTCCTCCCTAGCTCGAAGATATTACGTAACATCGCAAACATAAGCGTCATCGCATACTCACCGACTGCGTAACTATTCGCGCCTGGAGTATTTGCGATTGAGACACCTTTCCTCGTCGCGTTCTCATGACCGGTGACAAACGCTTTCCAATCTGACCCAGTAAACACAATAGCTTTCAGTGCATCAGCGGCTTCTATTACTTTATCTGTAACTTTTTCAACACCGCCGAGGATATATCCGACCTTCCCTTTTATGGCTTCAATGAGTTCTTCTTCGGTAGCTTCCGGCTTGTCGAGCCGCTCGATTTCGTATCCAGCATCAGTAAGTTGTTTTTCATGCTCTGGGAAAATGAACAGACTGTCGGTGATGAGTATTTTTTCTTTCATTTTACTAGTATGCCATACCCCGTATACGTGGGTTTCTGTATCCAAAATGACGCGGCGGCGATGAGCAAGGCGAGGCCGGGATATGCCGCAAAGACGACGACGGCTTCGCGATACACGACGTCACTGCTAAACATCCAAAACCACACCGGGTGGAGGTGATTCGCGATTTCATAGACGACCCCAAGGGCCACTGCCCACACATAAAAGCGGAGAAAACTCTCTGGTTTCAATAGTGCAATGGTAATTACTGTTAGTCCGTACGACAGAGCGCCATTTACGATAAGAAACGATAGGGAGAAACCGAGTGCGTAGCTGAACACTCCCAAATATTTCCCGACCAGTACATCAAAGAAGACTCCAAAAAGGGTGCCGACGCATACGCCCTGCACGACGAGCTTCGGGGTTATCGCCCGCCAAGCGCTCTTCTGATATGCGACAAATAGAAAAAATAAAAGCTGTACCCCAACAACTACAGAGAAGTTCAGCCAATGCTCCATGTCAGACTATTTCTTGTTGAACCAAACCACTGCAAGATATGCGCTGATAACGAGCCCCACAACTAGAAGCGCCACCGAGTGCGGCGCGAATACCCCGGGCCAGGTTGAGCCAATCGCGATGCCGATACAGAGCACCGCCCACTTAAGCAAACCCATCTGCCACCAGGTAAACGTCGTCGGAGTGAATATGTTCATGCGGTAAGTATAGCGGATAAAAAAGTGGCCCAGGGTTTCCCCCAGGCCACAACGTCTGCACGCGACCGACTAGAACACGATGGTTTCGTTCCTATCCGGCCCAATCGACAACACATCCACAGTCACGTTTGCCCTGCTCTCGATTGCCCCCACAATCGATAGGAGTTCGGGCGGCAGGTCCTCTACCGAACGGATACCACTAAGGTCGCGGCACCAGCCCGGGAGAGCGAGGTACACCGGAGTGCAATGCTCCATCACATACGCGTCCATAATCGCTACGCCGAGGAAGTCTCCCCGCCTGAGTTGGCGATCTCCCACACGGTAGTCGTCCCCTTCGTAACGATACTGAACACACAGCCAAATCACCTTGCAGTCGTTCAGCACGTCGACCTTGGTGAGCGCAAGCTTTGAGCTCCCGTACTGCGCCGCGTAGCGCAGAAGCGGCAGGTCGAGCCACCCCACGCGACGA
This sequence comes from Candidatus Parcubacteria bacterium, assembly GCA_046051155.1. Taxonomy (GTDB): domain Bacteria; phylum Patescibacteriota; class Minisyncoccia; order Phycocordibacterales; family Phycocordibacteraceae; genus C7867-001. The sequence goes on along the minus strand of JBJOOS010000029.1, from coordinate 6,172 downwards.
GGCCGGCCGGTTGTCGCGCCGTACTCGTTGCCCGCCTGGCGTATCGCTACGCCTTGCTCGAGCGAATCGCTGGAGTTCACGCTGGCCTGCGGATATTTCTCCCGCTCGGGCCCCTTGCGTGCCTCCTCGGTGCTGCACCACTCTGCCGAAACGTGCCCTCCGAGCTCTGTCGGGAACGGCCCCTTGCCCACGCGGGTCATGTACGGCGCCTTAACGACGCTGAGCACATAATCCACGTTGCGAGTACGAAGTCCGACTCCTTCTGCGAGCCCAGCGAGCGAACAGTCCGAGGAAGTGACGTACGGATAGGTCCCATACGATACGCTCAGCAAGACTCCCTGCGCCCCCTCGAGGAGCACGTTCTTCCTGCCGACCGCACGCGCCATCAACACGTCCGTGTCCACAAGCATGTCCCTGAACGTCTTCGCGTGAAGCGTGTATCGCTCCACGATTGCATCGAGGTCAAAGACCTTCTCCGAGCCGCCGTAGAACACGCCACTCTCGAGCGCTTCGCTCCCGAGCACCGCCTTCACTACTTCCGGGTCGTACTGCCTGAAGAGCCATTTCCGCGCCGCCCAGTTACGCGAGAGCTTCTTGGCGAAGACATCCTTGTTCAGGAGATCGTTCGCCGTGAGACCGATTCGCGCGAGCCAGGACTCGTAGACCGGACCGATGCCGCGCCCCGTGGTACCGATGGCACTCGCTCCTGCGCCAGCTTCCTTGAGCCGGTCGAGAGCGATATCAATCGGTAAGACGAGATGCGCGTGATGCGAGATCCGTAACCCGGCGCAATGGTTGCCCACCGCCGCGAGTTCCCCGATCTCTCCCGCAAGCGTGCACGGCTCTACCGCGACACCCCTGCCAATCACGTTCACCTTGCCTTGTCCGTCCCACAAGATGCCCGACGGCACCAAGTGGAACACGTGAGTCTCGCCACCAATGATGATGGTGTGACCCGCGTTCGCGCCACCCGTACCGCGAGCGATGATGTCGGCCCACTCAGCGAGAGAGTCGACGATCTTCCCCTTCCCTGCGTCACCCCACTGATTGTCGACCACGGCGACTGTCCGCGCGCCCCACCTGGTGAGACGATCCGTAAGCCGCTTGATACTGCTCATGACGACCTCCCGCGATAGTTCGGCGACTCACCGGTGATCTTGATGTCGTGCGGATGCGATTCGTTGAGCCCGGCGGCAGACATACGGAAGAGCTCCGCATGCTCCGACAGTTCTTCAATCGAACGCGCCCCGCAATACCCCATCCCCGAGCGAATTCCCCCAATGTACTGATCGAGTATCGAACGAACCGAGCCCCGATAGGGCACGATTCCCTCGACGCCCTCCGGCACGAGCTTGGCGACGTCGGCCTTGCTCTGCCCATATCGCTCGCGCGACGACGCGTTGTCCCGCATCGCGCCAAGCGATCCCATGCCGCGATAGTCCTTCACCTGCATGCCGTTGAAGCTCCGAGTTTCACCTGGCGCCTCTTCGGTACCCGCAAGCAGACGACCGAGCATGAGACTGCTCGCACCGACCGCAAGTCCGATCACCATGTCGCCTGAGGAGTTGATGCCTCCGTCGGCGCACACCGGCACGCCCGAGCCCTCGAGGGCCAAGACGCACTCGTAGACCGCAGAGACCTGCGGGACTCCGATACCCGCTATGACACGGGTGGTGCAGATTGAGCCGGGCCCTTGGCCGACCATCACGCCGTCAACACCCGCGTGGAGGAGCCGCTTCGCGGCCTCTCCGCTCGAGACGTTGCCGGCGATGACGTCCACACCGGGATACTCCGCCTTGAGAAACGCGACCGTCTCGTGGACGTTCTTGCTGTCCCCGTGCGCCGTATCGATGTGGAACACATCGCACCTCGCTCGCGCGAGCAGAGCCGCCCGTTCCCGGGCGCCCTGACCGACACCCACCGCCGCACCGACCACGAGCTGACCGTTGCGGTCGACATTGTGATCGGACGTCGACGAGAGACTGCGCTTCACGTCGGAGAAGAGATACATCTGCGCGAGAGATCCATCAGATCTGAGGAGCGGCAACACCTTTCGCTTGTGTTGCATCATCAGGACGTAGGCCTCTTGCGGAGTCATACCCTCCAATCCCGCGATAAGCATGTCGAGGGGCGTCATGATCTCCGTCACCCGCGCCGACACATCGGCGCAGAAGTCGAAGTCATTGCCCGTGAGGAGTCCCAGCACCTTGCCAGCGGAGTCAACCACCGGAAACGTCTGGAATAGATATCGCTTCTCGGCACGCATCGCGAGCACCGCCTCGACCGTCATCTCATCGCGCACCGTAATCGGTGTTTCGATTCGACGATTGAGACAGTTCTTGACGCGCACCACCTCCCTGGCTTGCACCGCCGGAGTGAGTCCGCGATGGATAATACCCAGTCCGCCGGCCTCCGCCATGGCGATAGCCATGCGCGCCGTCGTCACCGTGTCCATCGGCGAGCTCACGATCGGCATCTTCAGCCTCACGTTTCTCGAAATCTTCGTGCTCAAGTCGATGAGCGTGTCGGTCGGGGCCACCTCTGAATACTGCGGCCGCAAACGCACGTCGTCGTAGGTCAGCATCAGGCCTTCGCGCTTTGTTCTGGCGAAGAACTTTCTCAGCGCCTTATTCGCGCCCATAGTGCACCTCACATTTGTACAAAGCCCCTAGGCAGAATGCCCAGGGTGCTCTGCCGGAACCTTAGGGTAAAGGGGTCAGAAGTGCAACGTGCGACTTGTTTTAAATATTGGTATGCTACACGCACAACTTGTAAAAGTTGTATCAAGAGGTAGCGAGAGATTTGGCTCTACGACCTGCCGGCAACACTTGAACACGACGTGTTCAGCAGTGTGCCAACTCCAACCCGCTCGGGAAAGATACTTACTATATCTCCTTCTCGTTATTACACGACGTAATTAACTTACATGAAGAAAACAGCAGAATTTGTGAGCCCCGGTCACCCCGACAAGCGATGTGACTTTATCGCCGACAGCATCTTGGACGCGTACCTGAAAGGCGACATCAACAGCCGCGTCGCGATAGAGGTGATGGGCGGACACAAGCTCATCACGATTAACGGCGAGGTCACCTCCGCGGCGAAGCCGGACGTGGTCGCCCTCGTGAAGAAAATTGTCGGCAAAGACTACAAGGTGATTGAGAACATCGCGCTCCAGAGCCGCGAGATCGGCCGCGGCGTTGATACCGGCGGCGCCGGCGACCAGGGGATTATGAAGGGCTACGCGACGAACGAGACCAAGACACACATGCCGCTCGAGTACGAGCTCGCACGAAACCTGTGTCAGAAAGTGTATGCAAAATATCCCTTCGACGGCAAGACCCAGGTGACCATCGAGAACGGCAAGGTCACCACGGTCGTGGTGAGTTTCCAGAACACGAAGAATGCCAAGCTCCTGCCGCTCGTGAAGAGCATCATCAAAGCGAAAGAGTACTTCCTCAATCCTGCCGGCGAATGGACACAAGGAGGCTTCGACGCAGACACGGGCCTCTCGGGAAGAAAGCTTATCGTCGACAACTACGGGCCGGAGATTACGATCGGTGGCGGCTCTTTCTCTGGCAAGGACTTCACCAAGGTCGATCGCTCTGCCGCGTACATGGCTCGCAAGATCGCGGTGCAACTCTTGAAAAAGCGTAAGGCGAAGACCGTACACACGAAGCTCGCCTACGCTATCGGCAAGCCGGAAGCGGTGATGGCGGTGGCGGTCATCGATGGAGTCGAAGAAGACATCACCGGATACGACCTCACCCCGCGCGGAATCCGTAAGGCGCTCAAGCTCGATAAAGTGCGCTACACCGACACCTGCACGTGGGGCCACTTCGGTCGCGGCTTCAACTGGGACTCATAGAAACCTCCGTTTAGAAAATGAACAAGCCCCGTCCGGAAATCCGGACGGGGCTTTTCTGTTGCGAGGCTCCTGACTCGCGTTAGGCGCCCGGGTGGTTGAAGTCGTAGAAGACACACAGCTCACGCGAGCTGACGTCGCCGACGAGCTCGCCCACGTCCTCACCGGGATAGATCGAGTGCACGACAGCAACGGGCTTGCTCCGTTCGGCCTTGAACTCGAACACCAGAGTGATATCGGCGGTCCGCGGCGCAGACAGGTCCGTACGTGAGGTCTTCACGCGAAGGCCCGAGGCACGACGGTTCAGCTTGAACGGCTCGAGAGCGGTCTTGGCATAGGCGTTGAACACCGCCGTACTGCTCCAGCCCACGAACGCCTCGTGACGGATCGTCACGCTGTGCGTGCCGAAGTCCTTCGCCCGCCAGACATCAGCGAGCTCGGCCAGGAACTCCGCGCGCACCGTGGAGTCGTCAAACACCTCGACGCTCGACCCCCAGCGGAAGAAATTCCCCGCGCAGTTGACGTCCTTGCCGCGGAAGCACGTCTTCCGCAAACGAGCCTCGGTCTCCGGACGGACGATGATCGCCGTCTCGACACGGCCTTCGATCTTGTTACGAATGTACATTTAAACTCCTGCCAGCGCTCGCTGGTTCAGGTCCGTATCTGTTACGGATACCACGTCAGAACAGGATTGTTCAGACCCGCACACTCTACTTCGTGTGGGATACATGTCAACCCCTCAGACTCACGCTGGTAGCCTACGCACGACGCCCTTCTCTGCATCGACTTCGACGAGATCGCCGTCGTGGAGCACTTGGGTCGCAAACTTGGTCCCGACGATACACGGCGTCTTAAGCTCGCGCGCGACAATCGCGGCGTGAGAGAGCATCCCTCCCCCATCGGTGACGATGCCCCGCGCCTTTTTCATCAGTGGGACAAACTGCGGATCGGTCATCCCTGTCACGAGTATCTCTCCCTCTTCAAACAGCGCCTCTTTAAAGTTGAGTACGATGCGGCACCTTCCCTGCACCTTTCCGCGGTAGGCCACCTGCCCTTTCAGCTCTTGCTGTTCAGTATTCCCGACGCGAGCGCTCTCGACCTCTTCAAGCTCGGCGGGAGAGAGGATTGTTGTGGCGTCTTTCGTAAAGTAAGCGCCGGAAGCGGTCCAACGTTCTTTAAGAGCGTTCTGCGCGGGCAATATTCCTGTGGCAAGATACACCTGCAGCTCGTCATAGGTGAGCATGTAGATCTCTTCGTACGCATAGCCTGACTTCTCTGCGAGGAAGCGAATCGCCTTCTCTAGCTCGTTCGCATCGTTCTTATAAAATGTCTCTGAGTACTTGCGCGCTTCTTCAAGCAGGAGCTTGGTCTCTGGAGAAAGTTTGTCGTGTCCTACATCAAACGCGATCTTGGTGGCGGCGCTGTGAGCACCATAATCCTGGTAGAGCGACAAAAGTTCAGGGAGTTTCTTAATGAACTCCTCCGTCGAGCTCGGCATGTGCGCGAGAAACGTGTCCGCAAATTGCTTAAACTGTCTCGCCCACGTTTCCACGAATTGCGGATCCTCCGCTCTTTTTGTCAGGTGGAGACCAAGCGCATGGTACTCATCATCGGGCAACCGGGAGAAGGCAACGCCGTTTTTAAAGGCGACAAACACGCGGCTCAGCCCTTTCCCAAAATGCTTCTCCATCCCCTCGAAGTAGGTGCGCGTCGGAAGACTCAAGCCGAAGAGAGAAAATGGCCCGCTCCAATCAGAGTGCCATTCAGTATTCTTGATCTGCTCGACCGCGTGACGGTTTTCTGAGGACGGCAACATATTTTCTCAATATAAACTATTTACCCTTGTCGTGCATGATACCACTCGCCCTAATACCAATCCTTATGCTTTATTTCTGACAGAGCGATGATGGCGGCCTGGAGGTAGTAATCGGCGCGGCTGATAAGGCCATCGGTCAGAAGTCCAACGGCACCCTTGGAACTCCCCGTATCTTCCGTACTGAAAAATTTGTCCGCGGCCACGCCGAGCTCGACGCCTTCGTTTATCATCTCTACCATCGGCGTAGGGATGCGAAACGTTGGCGTCGCCGACTCGGTGACGCAACCGCTCCTGTCTTCTGCAACTATCCACGCCCGGTTCATGAGCACCACACCTTCGCGCTCAATACCGCCCTCCTGCGCGATCCAGAAGTCGGCGTCCGGCGAGTGCTTCTTCACGAAGGCGAGCCGATTACGCGCGCCGCGCCGCGTCTCCGCGTCGAAGGGCTGGTCGCCAACCCCCGACTCTGACTTAACTGCTATGAAATCGAATTC
>JBJOOS010000028.1:0-9531 GCA_046051155.1 Candidatus Parcubacteria bacterium | reverse complement strand
TACAAGCGAGTATAGCTGTTTTCGTCAAAGCCGCGAAGCGTTATTCAATTGCGTATGAAAATAACAAAGCACCCATGGGGTGCCGTTAGAAGAAAAATGATTGGGAAGAAAGAGCAGGGGTGGTCGTGAGACCGGATTTGTAGTGTTGTCGAGGACGCGACTACTCCCGTACTATACTCCTCTCCCCGCCACGCGCAAGCTCAGCACTTACCGCCTGTGGATAACTTAAAAAGTCTCCGGGATCGAGTGTTTACGCGCGAGCTTCAGCACTTCCTTCCGCGCACTCGCGACAGTCTTTGCGTCGCGCTTCGTAAGGATTTCTACCATTAGCTCGGCAACTTGTGTGCACTCTTTCTCCTTGAAGCCACGCGTCGTCATCGCCGGAGTGCCGAAGCGAATGCCGGACGGGTCCATCGGCTTCCTCGTGTCGTCGGCGATCGCGTTTTTATTAAGCGTGATTCCCGCCCTATCAAGCAGAGCCTCCGCTTCCCCACCCGAGATGCCAAAGGAGCTCCACACATCGAGCAAGATCAGGTGATTGTCCGAGCCACCTGTGATCATGCGCGCACCCTGCTTCTTAAACACTTTTTCCATCGCCTTTGTATTTTTCAAAATCTGCTTTGCATATTTCTTAAACGACGGTCGGAGCGCTTCCTTAAAGGCGACAGCCTTGGCGGCAATCTGGTGCATGTGCGGGCCGCCCTGCATCCCAGGGAAAATCGCCTTATCTATTTTCTTCGCGAGCTCTTCGCTCTCGCGCACGAGAATCAGGCCGCCGCGCGGACCGCGTAGCGTCTTGTGCGTCGTACTCGTCATGATGTCGAAGCCGTAGTCGAACGGGTTCTTCGCCGCCTTCCCCGCGATGAGTCCCGCGATGTGCGCGATATCCATCACCGAGATCGCGCCCACCTCACGAGCGATATCGACGAACTTTGCGTAGTCGAGCTCGCGCGGATACGCCGAGAAGCCTGCAAGCACAATCTTCGGCTTCACCTCCCGCGCCACGCGCCGCATCTCGTCGTAGTCGATCTCCCCCGTCTCCACGTTTTTCATCTTGTATCGAATGAAGTTGAAGATCTTGGTGAGATACGTCACCGGGTGCCCATGCGTGAGGTGTCCGCCGTGCGAGAGGTCCATGCCCAGTACTGTGTCGCCCGGCTGAAGAAGTGCGAAGTACATCGCGATGTTCGCATTCGCGCCGCCAAGCGGCTGCACGTTCGCATACTTCGCACCGAAGAGCTTCTTGGCGCGCTCTATAGCGAGCGTCTCTACCTTATCGGTAAATTCCTGACCGCCATAGTAGCGCCTCCCCGGGTATCCTTCCGCATACTTATTGGTGAGCGACGACGACATCGCCTCCTTCACCGCACGCGAGACATAATTCTCTGAAGGAATCAGCTCGAGCCCCTCGGCTTCGCGCTTATCCTCGCCAACAAGGGCCTTATAAAGCTCCGCGTCCTCCTTCTGTATGCGCTTATAGAAATTCATCGTGCCTGGATTATATACCGGTACTGCCAAATCCGCCCCTCGCCTCCTCGCCGAGTGAATCGACTTCCTCCCACTCAACCCGGTCGAACGGCAAAATGAGCATCTGCACGACACGGTCTCCTGGTGCGAGCTCCACAGGCGCGTCAGTCATGTTGTAGAGTGCGGCGCGGTACTCATCGGCATCTCCCACGAAGTCTTCGTCTCCGATACCGATGCCGTTCGCCATCATGAGCCCCCGTTTGTGAAGCGAGCTGCGCGCGGCAAGGAGAACGAAGTGACCTCGCGGCGGATTAAGCGCAATGTTAAGCGGGACGAGTACCGTCGTGTGCGCGGGGATTGTGACACTCTCTCTGACAGCACAGTCCATCGCCGCCGCACCGGCCGTTTTGTATTCGGGCAGAGGCACACTCGTATCGACGCGCCGTACCGGGACCTTCATTTCGCGATTGTAGCACCTCAACTAAATTGGAGTATTATGTCTCTATGAAGCCCTACGCCGAGCGGACGCCCGATTACCAGTACCACCAACTGCTCGAGCGAATCATGAACGAAGGGCGCGACACGATGCCGATTCACGGCATCGGCGCGCGCGGCGTTGTCGGCCACCAGATCCGCTACAACCTCGAGAACGGTTTTCCGCTCATTACCGAACGCGATGCGACGAAGATCCTCCCCGGGGCTCTCGGCGAGCACATCGGCTTCTTAAACGGTGCGCGCACGCTTGAAGATTTGAAGAAATACGGCATGCCCGCTGTCTTCTGGGATAAATGGGTGACGAAGGAGAAGTGCGCGATCTTCGGCCTCCCCGAGGGCGACCTCGGCGACGGGTCCTACGGCGCTGCCTGGGGAAGCTTCCCCACCAAAGAGGGCGAACCGTTTAATCAAATTGCGCACGTAATCCAACAGATCAAGGAGCGCCCATATCTGCGCACCCACTTCGTGTCGCCGTGGATCCCGCAGTACACGCTCCAGCACGAAGGGCTCACCCGTAAGGTCGTCGTCGCCCCCTGCCACGGCTGGATGCACATCTTCACCTATCCTGACACCAAAGAAGTAGTGATTCACCACTTCCAGCGGAGCGCGGACGTGCCGATCGGCGTGGTCGCGAACATCGTCCAGTACGCAGCGTTCGGCCTGATGCTCGCGCAGGTGATCGGCTACAAGATGAAGGAGCTGGTGCACACCTTTTCAGATGCACACATCTACCACAACCAGTTCGACTCGGTGAAGGAGCTACTCGCGCGCGAGCCCCGCCCCTTCCCCACCGTCACGCTCGATCCCTCGGTCACGAATATCTTCGATTTCCGCCCCACACACTTCACGCTCTCTGATTACAATCCGCATCCGAAGATGATCATTCCGACCGCAGTTTGAGTATGAAACGAGTAGACGTTCAAAATACTAAATCGAAGAAATACGCTAAGGTCCTGCGAACCATCTCCAAGGATGGCGTCTGTCCTTTTTGTGAGGACCATTTTCTGAAATATCATACGCGTCCGATTCTGGCTACAGGAAAACACTGGACACTGACCGAAAACTTTAACCCCTACCCTGGCACCACTACTCACCTGCTCGCCGTCTCCAGGAAGCACATCAGTCATTTTGAAGATCTTTCGGCTCCGGCCTGCGCAGAGCTTTTTTCACTCTTTGCTCGCGAGCTTAAGAAGCGGAAAATAAAAGGCGGCGGCCTGTTTATGCGGTTTGGCGATAGCGCCTATACCTTTAGCACTGTGGGACATCTTCACGGACAGCTCATCGTCGGGGTAAAGCGCGGCAAGAATACCGAACCCCTTTTGGCGCCACTTGGGTTTAAGAAGAAGTCTTAACGAGTACGATTTCCACGCCGGCAGCTGAGAGTATCTGCTCGGCATCGAGCTTTGAGTAGCCTTGCGCATAAAATACGCGTCGCACTCCTGCACGCACGAGGAGTCTCGCGCAGTTTGGGCACGGGAAGGTCGTCACATAGATATCTGCGCCCTTAGTTTTCACCCCTGCCTGCGCCGCCTGCGCGATGACATCAGCCTCGGCGTGAATCGACGTATAGATCTCCGGCTGCTCTCCATAATCAAAGTTGGAGCGCGGGTCACCCATAATCCCGACGGAAAGATCCGACGGCAAGTGCCGATTGTAAGCGCGAAGTGCAAGCGACTTACCCTTTACTAGCACTGCCCCGATTCTTCGCCACCAGTCAGCGCTCTTGCCGGCCTCGCCCACAGCCGCCCGTAGTCGCCGCACATCTACACTCTTCGTTGACACAACGCGGCCAGCCGGCACTTCAAACTCGGTCGTCGAGATAATCCTGTCCCAGCGCAGAAACACACTCTCATACGATACTTTCTTCCCTTTTAGAAAGGCTTTGGCAAACGTCCGGGACACATCTTCGTCAGGAAGAATAAACGTACCGTACGACTTCAGAGTCCGCTTTGCCGACGGCTTGCGCAGAATCTCTACTGAAGAAAAGATTCTCAGGCTCTCGGCCGCGCTCTTTGCCTCTTCTGGCGCCAGTGCGCGGATATCGCGCTCCATGCGTGGCGTGAGCGCGACGAATGGCCGATCAAGAATGAAAAGATTCTCTCCGCTATGCTTGGTAAAGAAAGTGACATAGCCTGCGTGGAGCGCAGGCACGTACGCAACAATCGCTTTACTTGTTGCGGACTTTTTCGAGCGCATGTTGTACGGCGAGCGGAACGCCTCGTATGATTTCCTGCGCGAGATCGTCTGCCCCGCTGATGGTGAGCGTCCGCACGCGCGCAGTCGTCGAAGTCGCGGCCTGCGGCTTAAGCGTGACTATCTTCCCTGCGACTTTGTTGTACGCGGCAATTTGTTTCTTCCCAAAGTCTGCGGTCGAAAACGATGTGACCAATACATCTGGGCGAATAGTCTCGATGAGCTTACCGAGTCCGTGATGCGCTTCGCGCAGAGTGAGAATGCTCACGTGGCGCAAATGCGCGAGCATCTGCAGGCGCTCCCTCTGCGGCACCACCGGCCGACTAGGGCCCTTACGCTTACGCGTAAGCTCGTCTGAGTCCACGCCCACCACGAGAATATCGCCGTATGACAGAGCCCTCTCCAGATACTTTGCGTGACCCTCGTGAATCATGTCGTAGACACCCTGCGTGAGCACGATGCGGTAGCCCATGCGCTTGAGGTCGTCGGTCACCTTACGCAACTCGGTAAGGTCTGGGATAAAACGGTCTTTGAGGCTGACCTTCGAAGAGAGAATATTTTTAATCTTCGCCTGCTTTGCCTGCTTCATACGGCAATGAAAGCACGGGCACGGTCACTTTGCAAAACGCCAAAAGTAGGTTACGGTTCGGAGCGGACAGCCGTCCGCAAAAATCTTTGGGGAGTATTGCATGCAAGATGTGTCGCTCAAAATCCGGGCTCTACCCCGCGATTTCCCTGGCGTGAATGCGCTTGATTTACTTGTGGTGTACCTGATGGGGTGCAGACGGTTCGATCAGTTCTGCTGTACGTGGAGAAGTCTTGAAAATCCGGAGCTGTTCTGTCCGTTCTGCGAGACGGAGCGGCGCCGGCGGAAACGCAAACCGTTGGTGTCTACCCACGGGTGGCTCGTTCTCGAGAACGAATTCCCGCGGGACGACACTGAGCGGATGTTGCTCATCGTTCCTAATCGGCACCTGGATGGACCAGCCTCTATCTCAAGCAAGGACTGGGCCGAGATCGGGCATCTGTTCAGCTACTGTATCCGCCCGAGTCGGGTCCCGGGTGGCGCCTTACTGCTACGGTACGGCGACCCTCGCGACCATGCGGGCACAATAGAGCACCTGCACTACAACGTCATACAACCCGTGCGAGGAGGAGGGTGTTCCTTGCCTATTGCGAAGACCGTTGAAGGAGAGTACGGCCATCGTGCAGACTATGCGCGCCTTCAGACGTTCGCTGACCAGGTTACTGGTCGAGGAGGGGTGGAGTGGCTGTTTTCCCCTGAGGGAATTGCAGAGACTCAGCCTGAGATTAAGTAATCTCAGGCTGAGGAGCAGGTCGGCGCATGCGCCGACCTTTTTTTATTTGAGGTACACTTGCGTATATGAAAAGCCCTGCGCACATCAGTCTCATCGCGGTAATCGGGAACGGACGCGAGCTGGGCCTTAATGGAGGCCTGCTGTGGCGCCTCCCTGACGACGTGAAGTATTACAAGAACACGACGACCGGGCATCCGGTAATCATGGGTAGGAAGACCTGGGAGTCGATACCGGAGAAATTCCGCCCTTTTTCTAATCGCACCAATATTGTAGTAACTCGCCAAGCGGGGTACGACGCGCCCGGCGCAACGGTAGTTGATGGTCTTTCAGATGCGTTCCTCGCCGCGCAGGACGCTACCGGAGCAGACGAAACATTCGTCATTGGCGGCGGAGAAATCTACACCGCTACCCTTCCCTACGCCACGCGTCTGTACCTCACACTCGTCGATGCAGATACCGATGCTGATACCTTTTTCCCTCCGTACGAATCAGAATTTAAAGTTATTTCGGACGAAACTGGCGCGGGAGAACCGTCGCATCGATTTCTTGTACTCGAGCGAAAATAAAAACCGCGCGACTTGTCGCGCGGTTTTTATTTTCGCTCTGTTACTTCACGTCAATCCCCATCGAGCGCGCCGTGCCTGCGATAGTGCGAGCGGCCGCCTCGACAGATGCGGCGCTCATATCAGGGATCTTCTCCTCTACAATAGCCTTAATCTGTGCCTGCGTAATCGTGCCCGCCTTCTCGGTCTTTGGCTTATGCGAACCCTTCTCGATACCGAGCGCCTTCAAGATGAGTCTCGAAGCCGGCGGATTCTTCATGATGAAGGTGAACGAGCGGTCATCCATCACTGAAATCTCTACCGGGATAATGCTCCCGCGCTTGTCCTGCGTAGCGGCGTTAAACTGGGTCACGAACTGGCCAATGTTCACGCCCGCAGGGCCGAGTGCGGTGCCGACTGGAGGCGCAGGGGTAGCCTGCCCGCCCGGGATCTGTAGTTTTATCTTTTTTGTTACGGTTGCCATAGTGAATGTGACTGTACCTTAGAGTTTCCTTATTTGCAAAAAGTCGAGCTCGACCGGAGTCTCGCGGCCGAACATCGAGACCATCACCTTCACCTTGCCGCGATCTTCGTCGATGTCCCCCACCTTGCCCTCCAGGTCCTTAAAGGGCCCGTCATTAATGACCACCTGATCGTCCTTCATCAGGTCGATGCGGTGCTTCGGCGCCTCTGCGTTCATGCGCTTCATGAGCGAGGACACCTCAGACTCCTCCATCGGGACTGGCGTATTGCCGGAGCCGACGAAGCCAGTCACGCGGGGCGTGTTGCGTACGACGAACCACGAGTCATCGTCGACAATCATGCGCACAAGGATGTAGCCCGGATAAATCTTCTCCTCTTCGACGATGCGCTTCCCTGCCTTCACGCGGATCTTCTTCTCGGTCGGTACGACCACATCGAAGATCTTATTCTCCATACCCAAGGACTCGATGCGCTGTTTAAGATTGCGCTCGACGGCGTTCTCGTAGCCCGCGTAGGTGTGGATCGTGTACCAGCGCGCATCTTCCGGCTTCGAAGTCACTTCGTCGCGGATCTCAGTGCGCACGGTCGGCGCGATATCAGCCATTCCAGTCTCTTCATCAGACATTTCCATTTCGTTACCCTGAACCTGTTGTGTGTCGTCCATAAGAAAAGATTAGCCGGCTACGATTGACGTCACAATCGACCTGAAGACGAAGTCGAGGAGTCCGACCATGAGCGCTATAGTGAGCGCTATGAAGATGACGACGAGCGTGTGTCCCATCGCGGTCCGATTACTCGGCCAGACGATGTGCGTGAATTCTTCGCGCACGTGCTTCAGATAGGTGAATGGTGAGGTCATACCGAAAGTGTTTGGTAAATAAAAAAGCCCCGCGGGCTCTCAATGGTGAGAGCATACTACAGCGCCCTGTTTGCGTCAACTATCGGATTTCGTAGGTAATCGAGACTGACGCGTTATAGGTATTCTCCCCTGTCGGTACGCTTGGCGTAGGAGCAACGGCCGTGGCACTCATGACCGCGCTATCCTTGGCGTACATCATCGGGTAAGCCGTCCCGCCCGAAGATTCGCTGAAGTTCACAATCTTCTCGAGGTGGACACCGAGCTGGTCAGCGAGGAGTCGTGCTTGTGCCTTCGCCTTGTCGATTGCGTCAGCGCGGGCGGCGGAGTAGCCAGCAGTAGAGTCGTCGAGGGCGAAGTCAGGACCGTTTACGTTCTGCACTTCAAGCTTACCGAGACCGGAGAGCATCGCCCCCACCTTGGTGAGGTCGCGCATTGTTACCTGAACTGTTTCAGATACTTGGTAGCCCGTGATCTTGGGCGTACTGTCATACGGCTTGCACAACACACCCGGCGGACAAATGTTCGGGCTCGGGTACGAGTACTGCGGAGAAATGTCGTACGAGAGCGTCTTTACATCTTTGTCGGACACGCCCTGACCCTTTACGTAGTCGATAGCAGCATTCGCCTGCTTCGTCGTCGCGACCTGTGCATCAGCGACTGTGGCGGCCGTATTCTGCACCGAGAACGAGATGCGAGCGACGTCGGGCGCGACGGTCGCTTGGCCGTCACCCTGTACAGTGATCGTGTCAGTAGCTGGACCACCCGAGCGGCCGAACCCAGAGGCGACACTCACCGTTTCTGCGAGTAAAAAGAGGGCGAGGATAGCGAGGACGCCAATCGCTGCGACACGCAAACTACCGTTGAATGGTTCATTCATATTCATAAGGGTTATAGATTACCCCTCTAGTATACAACTCTATTCGAGAGTCGAGAGGAGCTTGCGCAGAGCCTTGTTCGCAGGGAGCGTTGAGGTGTCGAGTGTCGGGCTGGTCCAATCCGTGACCTGCTGGTCAATGGCATCGAAGCGGAGTACGTCACTCCCCCGCGATAGGTAGTAGGCCGTGTCGATAACCCCTTCAGAACGCTCGAGTGTGACGACGGTGAAAGGATTTGATCTCCCGATGACTGCTGAGGTGAAGGCGGTTATCGGTACTGGCTCTCCTGACGTGCTACTGATGGCGGTCTGTCGGATAGTAGCGAGCGCTGTTGAGGAAGCGTTAATCGTAAAGCGACGGATAATAATCATCCCCGACTGCGTGTCGGTGGTCGTGCCCGCGTACGCAACAATGCTTGAAGTGTCGGGAGTGCTCGTAGCCCCGAATCCGTCAGGAATCGCGAAGGCGATCCCAGCGTCAGGAAGTGACACATTCGGCGCCGGACAAGCCGGGAAGGCACACGACCCAACCAGGTGGGCGACCTGCGTACCGTCTGGGCACTCGAATGTCGGGACTGGGCAGGCGATCGCGACGGCTGGATGTTCGACGGCGTTGCGGTACACGAGCCCGCCGATAGCGACGAGGACAATAACCGCTATGCCATAGAGAAGACTCTTCATAGACAGATGATACCACCTACCAAGAAAGAGCCGTAGAAACTACTCAAAACGCGAAATGTCCGTCACACCAGACTCAAACCAGTCGTTGGCGGCCCCGTCGAGTGACGACTCGTATGCATTCCACCCTTCCCGATCGAACACGTGTAAACCAATCGCAGAGAGAAGTGTACGGAGCTTTTCCTCTGCTTGAGCCGACCCTTCGACGTTCGTCAGTATCTCTGCTTCATAAAACCTGCTGTGATGTTTTCCATCGCGGACACTCACCACTTCCTGTAGAGCAAACTCTACTTCGCCGAGCGCATAACGCTCGATATTTCTGTCACCATACAAACCCTTTGGGTACCCGAGGAGCGCGAGGACGTGGAGCGCCTGCTTGAGGCCTCCCGACCCTACACGCACTTCTGCCTCCTCGCGAGAGACGCTTCCCTGCTTCCCCTTTTTCACTACGATTTGAATGTCACCATTGGTCACCTTGGCGCGGACATCAAGCACCCGATTGTTGATACCAAGCGTTTGTGACACGTCAAAAAAGACGCGCCTCTGGGTCACGACGTGCGTGCCCTTGGATTCTAAGTATTCTTTCAGCCGCGCGTACTCTTCTTCACTCAGCGGACCTCG
>JBJOOS010000027.1:0-9594 GCA_046051155.1 Candidatus Parcubacteria bacterium | reverse complement strand
AATGCCACAAACAAGTACTGGTACCAGCCGTATGAAAAATAGATTTTCACCATCGTTTGCCATAGGAGAGCGCTCGGTTGGTGCCGACGCGCCGACGTATTTCATTGCAGAGATCGGCGCCAACTTCGACGGTAGTCTCGAGACCGCTAAGGAGTACGCTCGCCGGGCGAAAGAGATCGGCGCCGACTGCGCGAAGATTCAGAGCTTCAAGGCGGAGAAGATCGTGTCGCGCCGCGCGTTTGCCTCCATGACGTTAAAGGGCGTACACGGCAGTTGGCAGCGGCCAGTCGATGAGGTTTTTAAAGAGGTGGAGTTCCCGAGGGAGTGGCACAAAGACTTTTTCGAATACTGTTTCAAGATTGGTATTACTCCGTCTACGGCCGCCTATGACTTCGAAGCCGTTGATTTAGTAGAGAAGCTGGGCATCGAGTTTTATAAAATTGGATCGGGAGAGATCACGTGGCTCGAAATGATCGAGTATGTCGCCAAAAAGGGCAAGCCAATCATGCTCGCGACTGGCGCGGCGACACTTGCTGAAGTCGACGACGCGGTGCGTACCATCGAGGGTACGGGTAACAAGAATCTCGTGCTGATGCAGTGCATTACGAATTATCCGTCGCATTTCGAGAGCGCGAATATCAACGTACTCAATACCTATCGAGACGCGTTTGGCGCCATCGTCGGCTATTCGGATCACACGCCCGGCGACGTTGTTCCTCTCGGTGCGGTAGCGCTCGGCGCCAAGGTAATCGAGAAGCATGTCACCATGGATCGCTCCAACAAAGGGCCCGATCATCCGCACTCGCTTACGTTTGAAGAATTCGGTCGCATGATCGAGCGAACACGTGACCTCGAGAAGGCGCTCGGTACGGGGAGGAAGGAGGTCGTGCCCGAAGAGTCAGAAACGGTTTTTGTGCAGCGCAGGGGGCTTACTACCACTCGAGATATCAAAGCGGGGTCGATTCTGAAGAAGGAAGACATTATCGAGTTGCGGCCGGCACTTGGCATCTATCCAAAATATAAGAGCGTGGTTATCGGTAAGGCGATGAAGCGTGATATCGAGGCAGGTGAACCGATCCGTTGGGAGGATATTGTATGAGCCTGACGCCGAGAGAGAAGTTCCTGGCTCTGATCGCGAACGATACTCTTCGTAAGGGTGACGCCATCGTCGTTCTCGAAGGCGACGGGAGTAGTCGCCTTCCTGAAGCGGCTCGACTCTACCAGGAGGGCTGGGCTCCCGTGGTGGTTATCTCCGGTGGTACGGTGAATCCGCCGCGTAGCATTCCCGCGAGCGAGATGGCTGTACAATTGCACGCCGCCGGGGTGCCACGCGAGGCGATTGTGCTCGAAGAGCGCTCGCTTCACACGCGAGCCCAGGCCGAAGAGGTGATTGCGTTGGTACAGAAACAGGGCTGGGCCAGGGTTCTCCTCGTTGCGTCCCACTACCATCAATTTCGGGCGTTTCTTACATTCCTCAAAGTTCTTCAGGAACGTAAGCTCGACCGGACGATACAGCTCACGAGCGCGCCAGCCCGCCAGCTCCCCTGGTTCACGACCGTGGATACGCACGGCGCACGTATCGATCTGCTCGAAGTCGAGTTCGACCGCATACTGCGGTATGGCCAGGAAGGTTACGTCGCGAGCTACGAGAGTGCGCTCGACTACCTGAAGTGGAAGGAGTCAGTCGTATGACCATCGGGCCCAAAGAACTTGCGTCGTTCCCATACCCGCTCGCGCTCGGGACTCCGGCCCCGGTCCCGCCGTTCAGTGACGAATTGCTTACACAGTGCGAGAGCACTCACGTGCTCGTGTTCACTCCCGCTTCTTACGCGGACGGTACGCCCATCACGCTCAATTCTCTGCGCGAGAAGTTCGGTACCGATCCTGCAGTGCGAGAGCCTTGTTTTTATAATCAAGACTGGTACGTGAAGGAGGAGTTTGCCGCGCACACAGCTCTCGATGGTCGGTGGCATCTTCTGCGCAAAGAGGTCCTCGAAGAGATGCGTGCGAAGCGTCCTGAAGAGATTGAAAAAGAACTATCGAGCGACGAAGGATTTCCGACCGCCGTCACGTGCGCCTTCGCCTTCCTTGCATACTGGGTCGTGACGGGTGAAAAGCTGTGGACTCACGACTTCCTCTGGTGCTCTGACCGCGACCACAACGGTGATCGTGTGTACGTAGGTCGGTACGAAGATCCGTCAGGAGTTAACAAGAACGGCTTCAATATCCACCGCCATCTCGCGTTGCGGCCCAGTTATTCCGCTGCACCGGAGCTACTTAGGTAGACTGCGCTTTCAATGATTACAGCAATTATTCAAGCCCGGATGAGTTCGACGCGCTTGCCAAACAAAGTCCTCTTACCTCTTGCCGATACAACCGTCCTCGGGCACACGGTCCGCCAGGCCCGGCGAGCGAAGAGTATCGAGCGGGTTGTCGTGGCCACCTCCACTGAGGAGTCAGACAATGCGATCGAACAGTACTGCCGGGAGGAGGGGATAGATGTCTTCCGCGGTTCGCTCAATGATGTTCTTGACCGTTATTATCGTGCCGCACAAACGTATCAGGTCGCGCACATCGCGCGAATCACGTCAGACTGTCCGTTTATCGACCCCGCTATTATTGATCGGGTTGCAGACGAATATCAAAAAGGCGATTGCGATTACGCATCGACGGGCCGCATCGTCTCGACCTTTCCTGATGGTATGGACACAGAGATTTTTTCCTTCACAGCGCTTGCTACGGCGTGGCGCGAAGCGCGTCTGCCGTCTGAACGGGAACACGTAACGCCCTACCTCTGGAACCATCCGGAGACGTTCAAGGTTATAGAGGTCAGGAACGATCGTGACCTGTCGGCGGTTCGTCTGACGCTCGATGAGCCAGCTGACTATGAGGTTATTAAGACTATTGTTCGCGACGTTCCACAGCTCGATATAGAATCAATCATACGATACCTAGAAACGCACCCGGCGGTCGCGCATCTGAACGGTTCAATTACGAGGGACGAGGGTTATTTCAAATCTCTTACCGAAGATGAAAAACAAAAAAACTAACAATACGAAGTCAGATGCGTTGTGGGCAACGGCGCAACGCGTACTACTCGGCGGAGTCTCGTTGTTGTCGAAGAAGCCTGAACGATTTCTACGAGAGGGCTGGCCCGCCTATTTTAAAAAGGCAAAGGGGATTGAAGTCACCGACCTCGATGGCAACCGCCGTTTTGATTTTACCTACATGGGTGTCGGGCCCAATCTTCTCGGGTATGCCGATCGAGATGTGGACAAAGCAGTGAAAGAGGTCATCGCTACGGGTACTCAATCGACGCTGAATTCACCCGAAGAGGTACTATTGGCGCAAGAACTTCTGAAATTACACCCGTGGGCGGGACAAGTGCGGTATGCACGCACCGGAGGAGAAATCGCCGCCATCGCGGTTCGCATCGCACGAGCACATACCGGCAAGTCAGGCATTGCCCTGTGCGGTTATCACGGGTGGCATGATTGGTACCTTGCGGCAAATCTTTCTGAGAACAAGAACTTAGACGGGCATCTGTTGCCGGGACTTCTTCCACTCGGTGTCCCTCGGGAACTGCAGGGTTCGGTGCATACATTCAGGTACAACCACCTTGAAGATCTTGAGGCAGTGCTCAAGAGTAGCGACGACATCGGAGTCATTATCATGGAGCCGATGCGTCATCAGGAGCCAGCAGAGGGATTCCTCGAGGGTGTTCGGCGTATCGCCGATCAGAGTAAGGCGGTGTTTATCTTCGACGAGATCTCATCAGGGTTCCGACTCGGTTTTCCCGGGGCGCACACACGATTCAACATTGCGCCCGACATCGTCCTCTACAGCAAGGCAATGAGTAACGGATATCCTATGGCCGCGCTCGTCGGGAAGAAAGAAGTACTTCGTGAGGCAGAGGCCTCATTCATCAGTAGTACCTACCACTCCGAGCGCATTGGTCCGGCCGCAGCGCTCGCGACTATTCAAAAGATGCAGAAACTTCGGGTCACCGAGTACGTCGATCGCATGGGATATAAAATCGGTGCCGTGTGGGAGTCGGCCGCACGCAAGCATCGACTACCGATCGTGGTTGAAGGCCCCGGGGCATTTATACAGTTCACGTTCAATCATCCAGAAGCGAACGTCTTGAAGGCGATATACACTCAGCAGATGCTTGTGCAGGGATATCTCGCCACGGCCACTGTCTACGTCAGCTATGCTCACAAGACTAAGCATCTCCGCGCTTTCGGGAAAGCGGTTGATGAAGTGTTTCGCTGTATCGCGGAGCGCATTGAGCGAGGTGACGCTCGGACATTCCTACGGGGAGGTCTGCCTGAGACCGGCTTTGCTCGTCTTACCTAATTGTTTGATTCGATAGCTTCCTATACAATACCTGGGATATTTATGGCAAAAACATTAACCGTCGAGGAGGGCCACATTCTTGAGGAAGCCAGACGGGTTCTCAAAGGCGAAGTTGTCGTTGTTCCTGAATACCTCACTGGGAAAAATGTCGGTTCGCGTTATATCGAAACGCTATGGACAGCAGCCCACCTCAAGGGAGCGCAGTCGATTCTGGATATTGGCTTCTCGCTCGCTAGCCTTGAGTATTTGGGCATGCTTCTCGCGTTAAAAGAGCAGAATATAGCAGTTGCTGGTGTTGATATTATTAACCCTCAGAAAGTGCAAACGCGTTATCCAAACGAGTGGCTCGCTTCCATCCTTGAGGTTCCGGTCACCGTCGGAGATGTTCGCACGCTTCTCTTGCCAGAGAATATGTATGACGTAGTAACGTGCGTCTCGACTATTGAACACATTGGATATGACGCCCCCTCGTCTTCGGTGAAAGCGAGCGCGTTTGAGCGGCCGCAGACAAAGGAAGAAGTGGTAACCAATCGAGATCCACAGGTCGAGGCAGACGTGCTCAAGAGTTTCCATCGAGCCTTGAAGACAGGAGGGCGTGCTCTCATAACGGTCCCTATGGGGCGAGGCGGCCCTGTGATTCTGCGAGATAGTCTGGGGCTCTACTGCGTCGAGTGGGAATACGAAACGAAGAGTTGGTTGCGTTTGAGGCAGGCCGAGGGATTTATAGTCGAGGAGGAACTATTCTTCAAAAATACTCCGTCAGGGTGGGCACAGGTACTTCGACCCGAAGACTTGTCCGACGTGACAGAAGAGATGGTCCCAGGACAGGGCGTCGGCGTGGCGCTTATTGCATTACGTAAGAAATAAAACACACGGTATCCGGATCGTGGGACAGGGAAGCCTTTTCTATTATATAAGAGTTATAGTGAGTACCGATACATGAAAAACACCTTTCAGCTGCTGTGGAGGTCGTACGGTCAGTATCGGTGGCATATTCTGGCACTGATACTGTTAGGGTTTGTCAGCGCCATACTTGAGGGCATCGGTATTAACGCGGTCATTCCTCTCATATCGTTTTTTGGCGGGGGGACTAGTACTGCCACCGACTTCATTACTAACGCAATTCGCGGCCTATTCGGGATATTCCACGTCCCGTTTACTTTCCGGTATCTGCTCGGATTTATTTTTGTCCTCTTCATACTGCGCGCCGCGTCGGTCGTCGTCTTCGGATACATACGCGGATGGATTAACGCGGATTTCCTCGCTAAGGAGAGCGAAGACGTAATGCGCCGCACTCTGCACTCCTCCTGGGCTTTTTCGCTCAAACAAAAAATAGGTACGATGCACAACACGCTCGTCCGCGACGTGCAGCAGGCGGGAGGACTGCTCGCAGGTATCGCACAGGCAGTACAGTCGTTCAGCGGTTTCCTCATGTATCTCTTGGTGGCGATAAATATCTCACCGCTCATGACGGCGTACAGCCTCGGCGGTGGCGTCGTGGTGTTCTTGCTTGTGCGTCCAGTTCTGCACCGATCTCGCCGCATTGGAGCGGCGACTGCCATAGCAGAGAAAACGTTTGCACAATTTCTAAGCGAACACATTATCGGGATGAAGACAGTAAAGGCGGCGGGAGTGGAGGGGCCCGCCATCAGCAACGGCGCACAATATATTCAAGAGCTGCGACGTCTTGCTATTCGTCAAGCATTTGCAAACTCGCTCAGCACCAGCTTTTTTCAGCCGGCGGCGTTGCTCATCGTCGTTATTCTCTTCTTGGTGACCTATCACTCAGGAACCTTCAGCATCATCTCTTTCGCGGCGTCGCTGTATCTGATACAAAAAATATTTACCTACCTTGAATCTGGTCAGAACAGTTTGCAAGCAATCACAAGTCTTGTCCCGTATACGCAGAATCTGAATGGATTCAAGACGACTCTCGATATACATCGAGAGTCGTCAGGGGGGCACGCGCCATTTACTCTCAGTAGCGAGCTCGCCTTTGCTGATGTGTCCTTCTCCTATAACGAAGGGAAGCCGGTTCTTGACGGTGTGAGTTTCTCGATAGCAGCAGGCCAGACGGTAGGGCTCGTCGGGCCGTCGGGGGCGGGGAAGACTTCTGTCGCGGATCTTGTGTTACGTCTTTTTGCGCCAAATGCTGGCGCGATCCTTCTTGATGGAATGCCGAGCGAATCCATCTCGCTTACTGAATGGCGCACACACATCGGCTACGTCTCACAGGATGTGTTTCTGCTGAACGATAGTATCGAAGAGAATATTCGTTTCTATAACAAAGCGCTCACGCGCGAAGACATTGTCGCCGCGGCGAAGCAGGCAAATATATACGATTTCGTCATGGGCCTCCCGGAAGGATTTGAGACGAACACGGGCGATCGCGGGGTTCTGCTCTCGGGCGGTCAGCGCCAGCGCATCGCGCTTGCACGAGCGCTTGCGGGGAAGCCAGCGCTGCTCCTTCTCGATGAGGCGACGAGCGCGCTCGATCACGAATCGGAGAGACTCATTCACGAGTCAATCAAGGCGCTCCACGGCAAGGTAACGGTGCTTATCATCGCGCACCGACCGTCAACCGTCGCTGATGCAGACACGATAATCGTACTTGACCATGGCAAGGTGGCTGAGCGGGGCACCCCGCATGAGCTTCTCCAGAATCACCACTCATACTTCTTCAAGATGCAGAATGCTTGAGTGGGTGATGCGCAGGAAAAGGCATATGCTATAGTAATGACCATTATGCGTTCTGGAGGTACGGCAACACAGATAGCTCGTTGGGTAGCGCTTGGCGCCCTCTTTCTCTTGCCGTTTGCTCCCCTGTTTGGGGCAGACACCATTTTCCCCTTTTCGACCGGCAGCCTTTTCTTCCCCTTCATAACCGGGAAAGGGTTTTTCATTCGAATAATCATAGAGATTGTATTCGCGGCCTGGGTCGTACTCATTTTCCTCGATAAGGAGTACCGGCCGCGTTACTCGTGGATAGGGGTGATTGTGGTCTCTTTTGTCGCATGGATGCTGGTAGCAGACATCTTCGCGGTGAATTCGCTCAAAGCGTTCTGGAGCAACTTCGAGCGCATGGAAGGTTGGGTTTTGCTTATTCACCTTCTGGCGTTCTTCCTCGCGAGTAGCGCGATACTGCGCACCGAGAAGAAGTGGCGCACCTGGTTCCTCACCTCGCTCGGAGCGTCGGTGCTGGTCTCCCTCTATGCGCTCATGCAGCTCGGTGGCTCAACCGCCATCCACCAGGGATCAACCCGTATAGACGCGTCGTTCGGTAACTCGGCCTATCTCGCAATATATTTCCTCTTTAATGTGTTTGTTGCGCTCTGGCTTGCGCTTACCGAGAAGTACGCGTGGCTCAAATGGTCGCTCATTGGGCTTGCCGTACTGGAGTCGGTGCTGGTCTTCTTCACTGAGACACGCGGCACAGTCATTGGTCTGGTTCTCGGGTTTGTGGTTGCGGCGTTTCTGACAGCGGTTACCTCCGGAGCTCGCATGCGCCGCTACGCAGTCGGAGCGCTCGCACTCATTCTAGTTCTTGTCGGGAGCTTCTACCTCGCGCGTAACTCGTCATTTGTACAAAACAACGGCGCGCTCCGTCGTGTCGCTTCCATATCGCTGTCTGACGGCCAAGTCCGGTTCACTATTTGGCATCTTGCGCTTCGGGGAGTAGCTGAGCGCCCGCTTCTCGGGTGGGGCCAAGAAGGGTTCAACTACGTATTTAATAAGTATTACGATCCGTCACTGTACGCCCAAGAGCAGTGGTTTGATCGCGCGCACAACGCCTTTATCGACTGGCTCACTGCCGGTGGTATACCCGCGTTCTTGCTCTACATTGCGCTCTTCGGTTCGGCGCTCACGCTGCTCTGGAAGAGTACGGAACTCTCTCGCAGTGAACGCACACTCCTCACTGCGGCGCTCGTCGGCTATGCGGTGCACAATATGTTTGTGTTCGACAACCTGTACTCATACATTTACTTCTTTGCCATTCTCGCGCTCATTGATTCACAAGTCGGCAAGCCAATTACCTCCTTTCAGGAGGCGGCGGTCGCCACTGAGGCTGACGGCCTCACCTACGCGCTGCCGATTGCCGCTGTCGCCTGCTTCGGGCTTATCTGGTTTGTAAACGTTACGGGAATACAGAGCGCCTCTAAACTCATAACTGCGCTGTCGTCTTCAGATGATCCGAATAAGAACCTCGCTATCTTCCAGGACTTCGCGATGCATCCGATACCGCAAATGCAGGAGGTTCGCGAACAGCTTATACCGTTTGCAGGTGCCGTGTTGCAGAACCAAGGTACGACCAATGAGCAAAAACAGCAGGCGTATACGTTTGCGCTGACCGAGATACAGAAGCAGATCCAAGCATATCCGAATGATGCGCGTGAATACATACAGCTCTCATACCTATATCGCACCGCAGGGGACAACACAGACGCTCTCAAGGCTCTCACGATGGCCGTTTCGCTCTCTCCCAAGAAAGAGGAGTTTTATATTGAGAAGGGGACCGTCGAGTGGAATCTGGGCGATGTGAAAAGTGCTCAGACCGACTTCAACACCGCGTACACGCTTGGGCCGAAGTTTACCGATCTCGCGCTCTACGCCGCCGCTGGAGATATCGCCGCCGGAGATCTCCCGACCGCGGATGCGATTCTGAAAAGCACATTCGGTTCTATAAGCGTCGACAGCGATGTCTTGGTCACGGCCTACTATCGCGCGAAAAATTGGCCCCGATTGATTGCGCTCCTACAAGGACGCGTCAACGCTCCGACAGCGTCGGCCAACACGTGGTTCTCGCTCGCGGCGGCATACTATGAGTCTGGAGACAGTGCGAGTGCTATACGCACCATCAACGCCACTGTCGCAAAGTTCCCTGATTCAGCCGCATCCGGTGCCGCCGCCATTAAGCAGATCCAGCAGGGTAAATGATTCTACGAGAATACGTCTCGCTCGCTCCCTACACGACCTTTCGTATCGGAGGACCCGCACGATACTTTGCGGAGGTTTTGTCGCTTGCGGATCTTCGTGAGGCACTCGCTTTTGCCCGCGAGCGCTCATGTAGCATTTTTATATTGGGTGGCGGTTCAAATATTCTGATCAGCGATGAGGGCTTCGACGGGCTCGTTATCCAGTTGCGTATCGAAGGCATCACGGAGCATGAGCACGGCGTAAGTGTGAGTGCCGGTGTCCTGTGGGATGACTTCGCCCTCTGGAGCATCGAGCAGGGCT
>JBJOOS010000026.1:0-9731 GCA_046051155.1 Candidatus Parcubacteria bacterium | reverse complement strand
GATATTCTGATTTCCATTGGTCCTAGATTAGCATATTTTATGCTATAATACGGGTAACAGATATATGGCAAAAGCGAACGAAAAAGAACCTAAAAAGGGCTCTAGTGCGAAAGCGTACGATGCTTCGTCTATTACGGTGCTCGAGGGCCTTGAGCCGGTGCGTAAGCGCCCCGGCATGTACATCGGTACGACCGGTCCGGACGGTCTCCACCACCTCGTGTGGGAAATATTCGACAACTCGCGCGACGAGGCGATGGGTGGCCACGCTACCGATATAGAAGTCGCACTCCTCCCAGACGGCTACGTGCGCGTCGCCGACAACGGCCGCGGTGTTCCGGTCGGCATCCACCCGAAGACTAAGGTCTCTGCGCTTGAGACGATCATGACCACGCTCCACGCCGGCGGTAAGTTCGGCGGCGAGGACTCGGGCTACAAGGTCTCTGGCGGTCTCCACGGCGTGGGGGCTTCAGTCGTGAACGCGCTCTCGGTGCATACCAAGGTGGTCGTGCATCAGGACGGTGGCATGCACATGCAGGAGTACAAGATCGGCAAGCCGATTGCAAAGGTGAAGAAGATTGGATCAACGAAGGAGCACGGCACTATCGTCCTCTTCAAGCCAGATATCACGATATTTAAAGAAGGTATCGAGTGGAACTGGGACAAGATCGTCGCTCACCTGCGTCAGCAGGCGTACCTCGTGAGGGGTGTACGCATCGGCATCTTCGATTCGAGGGAGAACAAAGACGCATTCGAGACTGATGAGCTGTTTCTCCGCGCTCGTTCGCTTGGTGTACCATCGACCACCTTCTACTTCGAAGGCGGGCTTAAGTCGCTCGTCGCTTTCTATAACAATCACCAGGTGCCGGTGCACAAAAACATCTTCTACGTCGAACGCGAGCTCGATAATGTGCAGGTCGAAGTATCGCTCCAGTACGTTGACGATATCACTTCCCGCATCACGGCATTTGCGAACAACACCTTCAACTCCGAAGGTGGTACGCATATCACGGGCTTCAAGACCGCGCTCACTCGCTCGCTTAACACCTACGGCCGCAACGCGAACATCCTGAAAGAAAAGGATGAGAACTTCACTGGTGACGATGTACTTGAAGGCATCACCGCGGTCGTCTCGGTCAAGCTCCCTGAGATTCAGTTCGAGGGTCAGACGAAAGCGAAGCTCGGCTCGGTAGAGGCGCAGGGCGCGACCGCAACCGTCTTCGGCGAGGCGTTTGTCGCCTATCTCGAAGAAAATCCAGACGACGCGCGTGCCATCGTAAACAAGGTCCTCCTCGCGCTGAAGGCCCGCAAGGCCGCTAAGGCCGCTAAGGACTCCGTGTTGCGCAAAGGCGCGCTCGAGGGCATGACGCTCCCGGGTAAGCTCGCCGACTGCCAGAGCAAGTCGGCCGAGGACAGCGAGATCTTCGTCGTAGAGGGAGATTCTGCCGGTGGTACTGCTAAGATGGGTCGTGATCGTCGCACGCAGGCGATCCTTCCACTTCGCGGCAAGATCTTAAACGTCGAGCGCGCACGCATCGACAAGATGCTCGCTTCAGAGCAGATACGCAATCTTGTCGTTGCAATGGGTACGGCCATCGGCGACGTCTTTGACCTCTCTAAGCTTCGCTATCACAAGATTATTATCGCGACCGATGCCGACGTCGACGGCGCACACATCCGCACGCTTATCCTCACGCTCTTCTACCGCCATTTCCGCGCCATACTCGATGGCGGGTTCGTCTACATCGCCCAACCGCCTTTGTATAAGATCACGAAAGGGAAGGCAGTCGCGTACGCATACTCCGATCCTGAAAAGGATTCAGCGCTGAAGGAAATGGGTGTCGCACCAACGGAAGTCGTCGTTGAGGGCGAGGGCGAAGATGCCGAGGTGGAGAGCGAAGAAGTAGCTGTCGCCAAGAAGCCAGCGAAGGCAAACGTGCAGCGTTATAAAGGTCTCGGCGAAATGAACGCTTCCGAACTCTGGGAGACCACCATGGACCCGGCCCGTCGCGTGTTGAAGCGAGTGTCCGTCGACGACGCTGAAGCCGCCGACCGTATTTTTGACATTCTCATGGGTTCTGACGTCGCCTCGCGCAAGTCGTTCATCCAGTCGAACGCGAAGCTCGCGAATCTGGACGTATAAAGATACATATATAAAAGAAAGGCCCGCTCACGCGGGCCTTTCTGTCTATACGCGTAGCGATTACGAGCCGAGGACGGTCATGCCGGCAGAGGTCGTGTTGTTGTTTGCGTTTGAGTCGATGCCGATAGGGTCGATAGTGATAGTGATCACCTGATTCGGGCCCGTGACAGCCTGGTCGAAACCAAGTGTGTAGTCGACGCTGTCTCCTGGAGCGAGTGACTGCTGTACCGGCGAATGGAATGTATAGGCAGGACGAGTCGGGATAGACGCGCTAAAGGTCCACGTACCGCTCCAGTTCGTGCCGATGTTTGTCACGGTGAAGTGGACTGCCGCGCGGTCGCCGAGCGGGACCGTCGTGCTCGCGACAAAGGAGTCGGTCGAGGCCTGTGTGAGGTACCCGGTAGAGACCACTGCGACCGCGAGGTCGGGGTCACCATAGGGAGCCGTCTTGGCCGTACCGCTAATCTGGTAGGTGTCTGTACCGGTACTACCAGTTGAGACTGGGTTCTTAACCGGTGCTGGCTTCACTGGAGTTTTAACAGGAGTTGTCGCCACTGCAGTTGTCGTGGTGGTGGCTGGAATTGATGCAGTCGCGCCGGTGCCGCTGGTGCTGTCAGTACCAAACGGGATGGTCGTTGTAGATGTCGGGGTAGGGACGACGGAGACAGTAGATCCTGACGCAGGTGTGAAGACGGAGCCAAGGTAGACGGCCGCCGCACCGATGCGATTAACCACCACAGGTACAAAGCGGGTCGAATAAACGGCCAACCAGAGGCCTGCTGTCACCAGTGCGACAAAGCCGACCACGGCGAGGCCGTTGGTAGCGACCTGGCGAACTGGACTAGATGTAGATTCTGTATTCATATTGGTATTCATAGTAACGACTAATACATACCATACCCTACTTTTAATGTCAAGTCGTTGGAGGTGTCACAAAAAGCGAGAGCGACGAGGGGGCTTGACATTTTAGACCCTGTAGTGTATTAATTAGTAAGACGATATGAAGGGATTTGTAACAACTATTGCGCGGCTTATCCAAGCCGCACAGCGCGCCTATGCACGGAAGTGGAGCTTCCTGGTCATTTTTGCTGCCGTTCTCATCGGGAGCACCATTGTCCTCGCACAGCTCGACCTCCTGCCTGACGCTCCGAAGGCTCCTGTCACACCGATAGTTACGCTTACAGCGAGTACGGCTACTACCAGCGCTCCCGTTGTGGCAACTCCTGAGTTGCCGACTAAGATCGAAGTCGCGGCAATCGGCCTCTCGACTATCATCACGAATCCGGAGACGACCAATGTTGAAACTCTCGACGGGTTTCTCCTCAAGGGCGCGGTCCGGTATCCGACGTCGGCGAAGCTTGGCGAGGACGGCAACGTTGTTCTCTTCGGCCACTCGAGCTACTTGCCGATAGTAAACAACCAGGCGTACAAAGCCTTCAATGGTATCCAGAAACTTGCAGTCGGCGATGTCATAACGGTATATTCTGCGACGACGACCTATACCTATAAGGTACGGACCGTCTCGAAGGAGAGTACCAACGATGGCGCCATCCCGCTCTCGGTACCGGGCAAGATGCTTACACTCTCGACCTGCGACTCGTTCGGACAGAAGACAGATCGTTTCGTCGTGACCGCCGACTTTGTTGAAAGTCACACAACCCAAAGCTAAATAATTATGAACAACACACACATGCAATCAAATACAAAGAATGTCTCGACTATGGTCGGGTCTTTCACGGTGGTCAAAATCGTCTTCGCGGTCGCGATTCTTTGCACCACGCTTTTCATACACTCGCCAGCGACCATGGCCGATGGATGCTTGAACTACGGCGACCCGAATTGGAACATCGGTCTCCTTACTGCAAACGTATCAGGAGGCGTCGCTACGATCACGGTGCCGGACGGTATGTGTCCGACTCAGATCAGCTTCTCGAGCTACAATCTTCCTGGCGGCAGCATACTTCCTTTTGAGGCTCAGCAACTTACCGACAACGTGACCGATACCTATGGCCCCGGTACCCACGTGGTTGGTCCGTTGAAGCTCGCCTGTAGCTGGCAGACCGACGTGTACGTTGGCGGAGTCCAGTCTACGCTCAATCACGACTATGGCACGAAGGACCTCATCTCCTTTAACGCAAAAGAAAATCAGACCTGTACGCCTCCTCCTCCGCCGCCAGGCCAGTGCAAGATGACCATCACCAAGTCAGTCGACAAGACGAACGTTGCTCCTGGTGACACGGTCGAGTACACGATCAACTTTAAGAATATTGGTACCGCTGACTGCACGGGTGGCGGCGTACACATCTACGATACGCTCGATTCGCGCCTCACCTATGTGAGCGAGACTCACTCGAGCAACGATGTCGTAGTTGGCTTTAACGACGGCACGACTATCTATGACGCGGCCACACGCATGTTGAAGTGGGATGCAAATACGCTTTCTCCTGGCGAAGAGGGCTGGGTGAAGTTTAAGGCAACGGTCGGCACTCCCAACTCCTGCTCGGAAGTAATCCCGAACAAGGCACGTATCAGCTCGGTTGAATATGACAATTACAATAAATACGAGGAAAGCAACGAGGCTGATATTACGGTAGCAAAGACGTGTTCGGTGCCTCCGCCGTCCTGTACGGCTACGGTTGCCGCAAGCACGATTACCTCCGGTCAGTCGACTTCACTCTCGTGGACGAGTACTAACGCGACTTCGGTCACGATTGATAACGGCATTGGCGCGGTCACTCCGGTCGCTTCCGGTACTATGTCGATCTCTCCGACTACTAATACGACCTACACGATAACGGTGGCAGGTGCAGGCAGCACCTCAGCAACCTGTTCAGCCTCGGTAACGATGGGTGGCAGTAACCCTCCTCCTGCGTGTACTCTTGCGGCAAGTCCTTCAACGCTCGCGGTCGGCGGCGGCTCCTCGACACTCTCGTGGACTACGACTAACGCAACGGCGTTTACTATCGACAATGGTGTCGGCTCAGTAACCCCAGTCGCATCTGGTACCGTGGCCGTCTCAACTACTGCGACGGTAAGCTACACGGGTACCGCTACGGGCCCTGGTGGCACCATCACGTGTGCCTCGACGATCACCGTACCTCCGCCGACGACTGGCTGTACCTCTAACTGCGGCGGTGGCTGTAGTGGCAACTGCGGTGGCGGTGGCGGCTATCTTCCTCCACACGTTCTTCTCACGGCTCTTCCGCACGTCGGCAATCAGCCACTCACGTATCTCTACCTCTCGCAGATCCCGCAAACGGGCCTCTCGCTCGGACCTGTTGGTACGGCGGTCTATTGGTCAGCGCTTATCGCCTGGGCGCTCGCGCTCGCGTATCTCGTGCTCTTCGGGGCTGTACCGATGGCCAACCGATCATTCCGCACCTTCGGTCTTCGCGTGAAGGAGGTGTTGAATGCTCCAGCCGCAACCGCAACGATTATTGAAGAGCGCATCCATCATATCGCGCCGTCCGTGATGGTCTCTGCGCCGGCACTGGTCGTCGCACGGGCGTCAATCGCGCCGAAGGAACAGGAGCCAGAAGCTCCCCGCGGGTACTCCTCGTACGATGGATTCAAGTCCTTCGCGCAGGGCGGCTCGCTCTCGATCGACGATATTGTGAAGGGTCTCGCGCGCAGTCATGCGGCGCCAGTCGTCGCAGTCGCACCGCCGGAGCCAGCACACGTAGAGGCACACAACGTTGAGCCAGTCTACGAGAACATAGAGCCTATTTACCAGAATGTTGAACCAATTATGAACGAACCAATAGAGAGTACGCCAGTCGCTGTTGTGCCGACCAACGTTCGCGGATTTGTGGCCGCCCTCATCGAGGGTGACAGGAATGCAGTCTTCGCCGGACTTCGCCAGTACACTCGCGGTGCTGGTTCACCGGAGAAGCTTATCTCCGACGTGGCTTGTCTCCTCGACGACGCGTACCGCGCTCGCATGGACGGCACGAACTCTGATGCAGATGTCGTACGTCTCGTCGCTCGCCTCGATACGCCTACGCTTGAGAAGCTCGTCGCATCTCTTACGACCGCTATCGACTCAAGCTACACGACCGGCGTGACCGGCGCTAAGATGGCGCTCACTCGCGCACTCGGCGTTCTCGGTGCCTAAGGAAAAACAAGTTTTACAAACAGAAAGGGCCGCGCGGAAGCGCGGCCCTTTCTGTTTCTGTTCGCTACGCTCGGGAACGAATTTCCTCTGTCGCTTTTGCTATGAAGTCAGCGACAGACATCGCATCGAGCTTGCCCTTGTCGCGACTGTCTACCGAGAGAGTCTTCGCCTCTACTTCGGCATCGCCAACGACGGCAAGGTACGGGATTTTCTCCGTCTTAGCGTTGCGAATCTTCTTGCCGAGCGACTCGTTCGCGTCGTCTACGTCAGCACGAATTCCTGCAGCACGAAGGGATGCTTGCACCTCATTTGCGTAGGCAACATGTTTCTCCGACACTGGCAGCATTCGTACCTGCACCGGTGAGAGCCAGAGCGGGAAAGCGCCTGCATAGTGCTCGATTAGGAAGCCGATGAATCGCTCGTGTGTGCCGAGCGGAGCTCGGTGGATGACTACAGGGACCTTGCGCGACCCGTTCTGATCAGTGTACTCAAGTCCGAAGCGCTTACCCATGAAGAGGTCGAGCTGGTTCGTCGACGCGGTAAATGCGCGTCCAATCGACGAGTAAATCTGGAAGTCCATCTTCGG
This sequence comes from Candidatus Parcubacteria bacterium, assembly GCA_046051155.1. GTDB lineage: Bacteria > Patescibacteriota > Minisyncoccia > Phycocordibacterales > Phycocordibacteraceae > C7867-001. The sequence goes on along the minus strand of JBJOOS010000026.1, from coordinate 2,891 downwards.
CCCGTAGAATGCCGCACCTTCGTTCACGACTTTGAAGGGAACCCCCGACTTCTCCATAGCCTCAATGGTCATTTGTTCTGCGTCCTTCCAATCTTGTTCGTCGCCATGATATTTCGACATGTTTGCGGGGCCGCGCAGGGCCAGCTCCATTTCATAATTCTGGATGCCGAGCGTCTTGTAGTAGTACTCGTGAAGCTTGATGACGTTCACAAATTCCTCGACCGCCTTCTCCTTTTGTATATAGATATGGGCATCATTCATCTGCATGCCACGTACGCGCATAAGGCCGAAAAGGCTTCCGGAGTCCTCGTAGCGGTGGCACCACCCGTATTCGGCATAGCGAACCGGCAGCTCGCGATAGCTTTTTGGACGAGCAGCGAAGACACGATGATGGAACGGGCAGTTCATCGGCTTGATGTAATAGTTTTCATCCTCGATTTGTATCGGGGCATACATGCTGTCCTTGTAGAGCGGCAAGTGGCCAGAAGTGTAGAAAAGATTTTCTTTCGTAATGATAGGTGTCGTCACGCGGTCGTACCCCCACGCAGCCTCGGTCTCTTTTGCCCACTTCTCAAGCTCTTCCTTGATGATATTTCCTTTAGGAAGCCAGAGAGGGAGGCCCTTGCCGATTGATTCGTCAAAGGTGAAAAGGTCTAGACGTTCACCTAGTTCCCGGTGATCACGCTTCTTGGCTTCCTCCCGTTGTGCGCGGTAGGCATCGAGCTCTTCTTTGGTATCAAATGCGAGACCGTAGATGCGCGTGAGTTGCTGATTCTTCTCGTCGCCGCGCCAGTAGGCTCCAGCGATGCGGTCTATTGCGAATGAGTCAGCGGCTATGTCTTTCGCAGGGCTCTCGGCGTGTCCGCCACGGCACAGGTCAGTGAACGTCCCGGCCGTATAGAGCGTTATGTCCTCGCCCTTCTTAGAGATTTCATCGATAAGCTCGAGCTTGAACTGGTTCCCGTCGAAGCGCTTCTTTGCCTCATCGGCAGAAGTTTTCTCACCCGTCATTTCTTTCCAATGGGGAAGAAGCTTACGCATTCCCGACTCGAGCTTAAGAAGCTCTTTTTCGGTCGGCTTGTCGCCCCCAGAGAAATCAAAGTCGTAGTAGAAGCCGTCATCAATCGCTGGGCCGATAGTCGGCTTCGCGTGCGGATATTTCTCCAGCACTACCGCAGCTAGTAAGTGGGCGAGCGTGTGGCGTTTTGCTTCAAGGGAAGTCATACGAGGGAGAATACCATATAGATTAGAGTGGTTTGAGCTCTTCGATGGCGAGAGTGACCTCTCCATTTCGGATAGAGACCTTCGCTTTGGCGAGGATGCATGTGCCGGGAGTAATCGTGTTTGCATGTGTCTTCAGCAGTTTGGGGAAGATAACCGTCTCGATAGAGTCAGTCTTGTCTTCTACGGTTACGAACGCCATCTTCTCGCCGCTCTTGGTGAGGAGTGCGCGCACGGTGGTGACGAGGAGCGGGAGGATGACGAGGCGTCCTTGCTGTTTCTCTTCTTTAATCTGCGCGATGGAGAGGGCGGCCTTCTTGGTCACGTCTGCGTAGGCATCGAGCGGGTGGCCGCTCACGTAAATACCGAGCAGTTCCTTCTCCCACATGAGCTTATCGAGAAGCGAAGTTGGGCTCCCGGGTGAGAGCGTTATTTCTGGCGGGGCAGAGAATGCGCCAAAGAGCGAGTCTTGAGGTGCGGTCGCGGTCGCCTCGCGGTGGAAGGCGAGCATGTCTTCAATATTTTTGAGCAGGGTGCCACGGTCGGCGAACGAATCGAGTGCGCCGCACTTGATGAGCGACTCGAGCGATTTACGGTTTAAGTTTTTCGACCCGACACGGGAGAGGAAGTCAGAGAGCGTTTTGAAGGGGCCGTTTGTTTTGCGTTCAGAAATTATCGCCTCTGAGATGCCATCGCCGAAGTTCTTAATGGAGGAGAGGCCGAAGCGGATTGCTTCTTTATTCTCGCCGACGACGGTGAAGTCGGTGCCGCTCTCGTTCACGTCGGGCGGCAGCACGCTTACTCCCATGCGCTTGCTTTCGGCGACGTAGATAGAGATCTGGTCGGTGTTGCCCGAGTCGCCGGTGAGGAGCGCGGCGAGGAACTCGACTGGATAGTTGGCCTTCATATAGGCGGTTTGATACGCGACCTTGCCGTAGCTTGCGGCGTGCGCCTTGTTGAAGCCGTAGGCGGCGAACGGCTCGATCATCTCCCAGATTTTCTCCGAGAGCGCTTTGGAGAGGTTCCCGAATTCTGCGAATCCTTTCATCAGCTTCTCCTTCTCGGCCTGCATGACGGCCGGAATCTTCTTACCCATCGCCTTTCTTAGAGAGTCCGCTTGGAGCCACGAGTAGCCGCCGAGCTTGATAGAGGTGAGGAGCACGTCGTCTTGATAGACGAGGACGCCGTTGCTGAACTCGAGATACTCCTTCATCCTTGGGTCGAGGTAGTGCACGAGCTTCGGATTGTGTTTGCGCTCGATGTATTGCGGAATGGTTTCCATAGGGCCTGGGCGATAGAGCGCGACCATCGCGTTGATGTCGTGAATAGTCGTGGGGCGTAGCTCCTTAAGCCAGCGCGTCATGCCGGAGCCGTTCAACTGGAAGGTGCCCTCGGTCTCGCCGCGCGCGAGCATCTCAAATGTCTTCGCATCGTCGATGGGGACGTTTTCAATATCGACTGTGATGCCGCGCGTCTCCTTCACGCGCGCGACTGAGTCGGCCAAGACGGCGAGGTTCTTGATCCCGAGGAAGTCGAACTTAAGAAGGCCGACGCCGCCGTACTCGTCGGTAATCGAGTACATATCGTATTGGGTGATAATTTTCCCGGTGCCCTTAGGGTCGGGCTGAATCGGCGTCCACTCGACGAGCGGCGTCGGGGCCACCACGACG
>JBJOOS010000025.1:0-10371 GCA_046051155.1 Candidatus Parcubacteria bacterium | reverse complement strand
AACGTAATGGCAAACGGGAGCCCTGCCGCGACGATTGCGGCATACAACAGCGATCCGGGGCGCCCATTCCTCGACCATGCGGTACAAGGAGTGTATGTACCGGGTTCCATCGTGAAGCCGCTCGTGGCTTCGGGAGCACTCACTGACGGGATTATCTCCCCGAGTACAGTCATCGACGACCCGGGATCGATCTCGATACCAGACCCGTACCATCCGGGGCAGTCCTTTATATATAAGGGGTGGAAAGCGCTTGGCCCTGTGAACGTGGAGAAGGCGATAGCCTGGTCCTCTGACGTCTTCTTCTACACGGTCGGCGGCGGTTTTGGAAATCAAAAAGGGCTCGGCATCGACCGGCTCGCCTACTGGCTCCAACAGTTTGGTCTCGGAGCTAAGACGGGCGTCGATCTCGCGAGCGAGGCCAAGGGGCTCGTCCCGACTCCCGCTTGGAAGCAGGAAGTGTTTAACGAGCCGTGGTACCTCGGTGACACCTACTTCACCGCGATAGGGCAGTACTCGGTGCAGGTCACGCCGCTCCAGATGGCGCGCGCAACAGCGGCGGTAGCAAACGGCGGCAAGCTCTATGTGCCGACCTTGCTCGCAGACAAGGCGCCCTCCTATGTTACGGTGCCGGTAAATGCCGCTGCGCTCGAGACGGTGCGCGCAGGTATGCGCCAGGGCGTGACGAGCGCGCTCGCGGGCGCGATCGACCTCCCGTACGTGAGCGTCGCCGCTAAGACCGGCACCGCTCAGACGGGTGTGAACAACCAGTACGATAACTCCTGGGTCGTTGGCTTCTTCCCCTATGAAAATCCGCAATACGCCTTCACGGTTGTGCTCGAGCGAGGGCCTCAGGGCAGTGGCGAGGAGGCGGTGAACGTGATGCAAGAATTTTTTGACGCTCTTCATTCTCAGAACTCTACGTACGTTGGTGGCACCGGTATTGCTACTACAACAGCGCCTTGACACATGTGCAAATATTTGCTACCGTATCACCAGACCTTATCTTGCGATAGATAGGCCCACGCCTCAGGGGAAACTGCGGTTGTTCTGTAATGTGAGGTAAGCGAAAGATGGATACTCTCTCAGCGATATTCCACTACTGGTGGGTCGTCGCACTCGTCGTGTTTCTTGTGGGTTACAAGTGGACCTTCTGGTTGATCGGCGTGGCCGTGATCCCGGAGGACTCCATCGGTATCGTCAACAAGAAGTTCGTGCTCTTCGGCAAGAACAAGGCACTCCCTGACGGCAAGATCATTGCCCTCAATGGTGAGGCTGGCTTCCAGGCCGACACGCTGGCGCCCGGAATCTACTTCGGGTACTGGCCGTGGCAGTTCACGGTGTTGAAGCAGAAATTCATCACCGTGCCGGAAGGAGCTATCGGCGTCGTGGAAGCACGCGACGGTACGCCCCTCACCGGTGGCAGGGTGTTGGCCAAGCGCGTGGAATGTGATGCATTCCAGGACGCGCGGAAGTTCCTCTCGGGCGGCGGTGAGCGTGGTCCTCAGATCACAATCATCCCGCCGGGAACGTACCGCATCAACACTCAGTTGTTCACGATCGTGCCGGCGAAAGTCACGGAGATTCCCGACAATATGGTCGGCATCGTGACCACGAAGGAAGGCACTCCGCTCGGAACTGGCGACATCGCCGGCAAAGAGATCTCTGGGCACAACTCCTTCCAGGATGCACAGACGTTCATCGACAACGGTGGCTTCAAAGGCCTGCAGGAGCAGGTGATCCTCGCGGGACGATACTTCATCAACCCGCGATTCGCGACGATCGAGGTCAAGGAAATGACCACGGTCCCAATTGCGAGTGCTGGCGTCGTCATCGCCTACGTGGGTGCGCCAGGGGTGGATGTGTCTGGACCTGAATTCCAGCACGGCAACTTGGTGAGCAGGGGACAGAAGGGTGTTTGGGCGGAGTCACTGGACCCCGGCAAATACGCTATCAACCCCTACACTCACAAGGTGGAGATTGTGCCGACGGCGAACGTGGTGCTGAACTGGGCGACAGGGAAAACCGAGGCGCATAACCTCGACAAGAACCTGTCGACCATCAAGGTCCGTTCGGGCGACGGCTTCACCTTCACCCTGGACGTGAGCCAGATCATCCACATCTCCCGCAACGAGGCCCCCAAGGTCATCGCGCGGTTCGGGAGTGTGGCGAATATGGTCACGCAGGTGTTGGAACCGATTATCGGTAACCACTTCCGCAATTCGGCGCAGGGAAGCGATGTCATCGACTTCCTGAAGCGTCGCAGTGAGCGGCAGGAAGAGGCGAAGGATCGTATCGGTAAGGCGTTGCTACAGTACAACGTCGTGGCGGTGGACACCCTCATCGGTGACATCGTTCCTCCGCCGGAGTTGATGACGACGCTCACCGACCGTAAGGTCGCGGAGCAGGAGCGACTGACGTTTGCGACACAGCAGATGGCGCAGGAGGCGCGAAAGCTGCTTGAGCAGGCGAGTGCGCAGGCCAACACGCAGGCGAGCGTCGTCACCGCGGAACGTTCCGTGGAGATTGCCAGGTTCACCGCCAGTGCGGCAGTGGAGGCAGCGAGGGGCTCCGCGGAGTCGAAGACCATCAATGCCCAGGCAGATGCTACCGTGCTCGTCACGGTCGGCGAAGCTGAAGGCAGAAAGGTCAAGGCGGTTGGTGAGGCCGAAGCGGCGGTCATTCAGTTGAAGACCAATGCAGTGGGACCGAACAATTACGCCTTGATCCAGGTTGGCTCCGCACTGGCGGGCGCCGGGATCCCGCTTGTTCCGCAGATCGTTGCGGGCGGGTCGTCGGGAGGCAAGGGCGGCACCATTGTCGATATGCTCCTCGCAGGCTTGCTGCAGAAGCAGGTCGAAGCCCCGAAGCCGGTAGCGGCTGCGGCGACGGCAGAAGCAACTCCGGCAGCGGAGAAGTCGGCCAGCTGATCCTCAGCAACAACACTGTACACGTGTTTTAGTGTATGCCCCGGAGCAGAAATGCTTCCGGGGCTTTTCTTTCTGTATTGACACAAGTGTATAAAAATGTTTATATGCAAACAGGACGAATTGAGTTTGTACGTTATACCACCAGCAGAGAGGGCACTCTAATGAGTATCGGAAAATGGTTAAGCGACGTCTGGTTTGCCGTCTATGGCCGCGATGAGGCGATAGGGAGATCCTCGTCTTCTGTCGTTACCACAAGGCCGTCTACACGGAGCGAGCGGTCCGTTTCTCCTAACCTCGTTGTTATCGAGTCGACTCCGGTTGCTGCTGCAGAAGCAGCGAATCCGCCTATCGAAATGAAAGTGGGGGAGAATTTCTCCGAAGTTACTGCGGAGATCGCTTCCTCGACGAAAAGCCATGAAGAGTGGCTTGACCTGCTCGACGTAGCGGATTACCGCAGTCCGTTGGAGTACTTCGTGGCGTCAAAAGTGGTCGAGACGTCACCGAATAATCCTGAAGCGATTGCTGAAATCCTGGAAATGACTTTCATCAGCTTGTACGAGGATCTGAAGGAGGCGGCGATAACAAAGCTGCGTCAGGTCGAGGCGTCGTTCAAAGCCTGGGAGGAGGTGTGCAACGGCTACAGCGGCGACACTGAGAGCATCGCTCTCGCGAAAATGATCGAGACGGCAGCCACGCTCGAAGACCTGGACAGTGTGATCAACAGGGTAGACGAAGACGAGTGGCGAGAAGAGCTTACCGTGAAGTTGTGCTCGTTCAACGTGACGATCGAGGAGTGTCGCGAGATTCTCGACGACTACGCGAGCGATCACTTCTTCTATAACTTCGCTCTCGACAAGCTGCTCGCAGAAGCACAAACGACAATCCAGATCCTTGACATCTACTACGGCTGGACGTTCGAGGACGATGATGACGAGAAGATCCTCAACAAGCTCTTTTCCGTGGCGACACGTATTGAGTGCGGCATCATCTCTCGCGTGGCGGACGAGGGCAGCAACATCCGCGACAGAGCCGAAGAGGAGCTCAAGAAGGTGTAAGGCTCGCACGTACACGCGAAGTTGTACAACCCCGGGAAGCGGAAACGCATCCCGGGGCTTTTCTTTTTATACACACTCTTGCGCTTTGATACCGAACAAGTACAATGCCTGGACTAACATGGCTGATGCACAAGAAGTTGTTGTCTCGCAAGAAAAATTCGACGAGATGGTTAAGGAGCTGGAGTACCTGAAGACGGTACGACGCACCGAGATCGCTAAGAATTTGGAGTACGCTCGCTCACTCGGTGATCTTTCCGAGAATGCAGAGTATCAGGAGGCGCGCGACCTGCAGGCCGCGACCGAAGAGCGCATCAAGAAGCTCGACGAGATGGTCAAGAATACCAAGATTCTCACCGACGGTAAGAAGAAGAGCGAAGTGAGTTTCAATTCGGTAGTGTCGATGAAGAAGCAGGGTAGCGAAGAGCTCCACGAATACACCATCGTCGGGAGCGAAGAGGCCGATATGCGCGCCAAGAAGCTCTCCCACCTCTCACCGCTCGGCTCCGCGCTCATGGGCAAGAAGAAGGGCGACTCCTTCACCTTCGAGACTCCGTCTGGTAAGCAGACCTACACGATAGAGAAGGTTGCGTGATAGGATAAGCGAATGCTCTGGGCTGATCGCATCGCAAGCGAAATACGAGATACCCGAACCCCACGCGACGGTAAGAAGTTTCTTATCCGCGACGAGAAGACGATGTCCGGTCGTGTGCACGTCGGCTCGATGCGCGGTGTCGCCATCCACGGTCTGGTGAGCGAAGCTCTCTCAGAATACGGCGTTGCTAACGAGTACCGCTACGAGTTAAATGACTTTGACCCGTTTGACTCGATACCGGGTTATTTGGATGCAGAAAAATTTAAAGAACACTTAGGTAAACCACTCTACACGGTTCCGAGTCCTGAACCAGGTTTCGCTAACTATGCAGAATATTTTGCCGCTGAATTTACCGATGTGCATAAGCGCGCAGGATTCACTCCCAACTACTATCGTGCGACAGAGCTCTATCAGTCCGGCCAGATGGACGCCTGTATACGCACGGCGCTCGAGCGTGCAGACGATGCTCGCCGTATTTTGAGAGAAGTGTCCGGCTCTGATAAAGACGCTTCGTGGCTCCCGATATCAGTCGTGTGTGAGAAATGCGGGAAGATAATGACGACGCGTGCATACGGGTTTGACGGCGAGACGGTCGCGTATGCGTGTGACAAGAACCCGGACGACGTGAAGTGCTGCGGGCACATCGGACGCATTGCGCCTTGGAAGGGCGCAGCGAAACTCTTCTGGAAGATTGACTGGGCGGCGAAGTGGGTCGTGCAGGGAGTCGACGTAGAGGGCGGCGGCAAGGACCACTCGACCAAAGGCGGCTCGCGCGACGTTGCCAACCACATCTGCCGCGAGCTGTTTGGTCAGGAACCGCCGTTTGATATCCCATACGAATTCTTCCTCGTCGGTGGGAAGAAGATGTCCTCGTCAAAAGGGCGAGGCAGTACCGCTAAGGATATGTGCGATCTGTTCCCTCCACAGCTTTTCCGTCTGGCACTCATTGGTAAGGATATCCGCGAGCAGATAGATATCGACCCTTCGGGAGAGTCGGTTCCGCGCCACTACGACTGGTATGACGAGCTTGCTGAGGGTGTGCGCGCCGGCAACGCAGACGACTATTCGCGGCTCTACTCGCTCTGCGAGCTTCCTGAGAATCGTGCCGACGCGTCAGTGCCGTGGCAGATGCGGTTTAAAGAAGTGTCGTTTGTGGTACAGATGCCGCATCTGTCACTCTCTGAAGAAGCTACGCGTGTGAAGGGTAGTGCGCTCACCGAAGACGAAGAGAAATCTCTTGCTGAGCGCGGACAGTATGCAAAGTTCTGGCTCTCGACCTATGCGCCAGAAGAATTTAAATATGAATTGCAGAAGCAGATGCCGAGCGCGAGCCTGTCTGACGTGCAGAAAAAAGCGCTTGCCGCTCTCGCAGACTACGTCGCCGGCGGAGAACGCACGGGCGACGAACTCCACCTGAAGCTTCACGAGCTCAAGACTGAAGTGCCGATACAGCCCAAAGAACTCTTCCAAGCAATTTATACTATCTTCCTCAATCGCGACTCGGGGCCGAAGGCGGGATGGTTTCTCGCTGGTCTTCCGCGCGAGTTTGTCGTAGCACGCCTTAAAGAGGCGGTCTCCTAATACACAAAGCCCTGTATTGACACTGTCGCACCCGGCGATACTATGTACGCATGTCGCACAAGCAACAGAACAGTCTCCTTCTTGGACTCCTCCTTACCACCTCGAGTGGAGGCTTTGCTTGTGTCTAGATTCCAGGAAATGTAGATACAAGGAAGGCTCTCCACTCGGGAGAGCCTTCAAACGTTTAGAGGCTTTGATCTTTGACATTGAGCAATAGAGGGAATGTATATGACAACCGAATACGTGGCTATCTTCGACACCACGATGCGCGACGGGGAACAGAGCCCGGGCGTGTCGATGGATCAGGCACAGAAGGTTCGCATCGCGGGCGAGCTCGACCGGATGGGTGTGGATGTGATTGAGGCCGGCTTCCCGATCGCTTCGAGGGGCGACTTCGAGGCCGTGAGTGCAGTCGCGCGCGCGGTGAAGGGTTCGACCGTCGCGGCACTGTGCCGCACGAACGCAGAGGATATTGATTTGGGGCTCCGGGCTCTCGCAGGGGCCGTCTCGCCGCGGATTCATACCTTCATCTCGTCGAGTGAGGTGCACATGCGCGAGAAGCTGCGCAAGTCGTCGGACGAAGTGTTCGACGTGGCGGTGACGGCTGTGCGCTACGCGAGGAAGGGGTGCACAAGCGTCGAATTCTCGCCTGAGGACGCGAGCCGCTCGGACCCTGACTTCTTGTGTCGCTTGATCGAGGGCGTGATTGGCGCGGGTGCGACGGTCATCAACATCCCCGACACGGTCGGGTATGCGGTGCCGGAGCAGTTTGGTGAGCTCATCTACCAGTTGCGCGCGCGGATTCCGAATTCGGATCGCGCAGTATGGTCGGTGCATTGTCACAACGATCTCGGGATGGCAGTGGCGAACACGCTCGCGGCTGTTATGCGCGGGGAAGTTCGGCAGATTGAGTGCACGGTAAACGGTATCGGCGAGCGCGCGGGTAATACGGCGCTTGAAGAGGTGGTGATGGCGCTTCGTACGCGTCATAGCTATTACCAGCTCGACACACGGATTGACGCGAAGCGCCTCGTGCCGGTGTCGCGCCTCGTCTCCCAGATCACCGGGTTCGTCATACAGCCGAACAAGGCGATCGTGGGAGCGAATGCGTTCTCGCACGCTTCGGGAGTGCATCAGCACGGCGTGCTGAAGTGTCGTGACACGTACGAGATCATGAACGCCTGTGACGTAGGGTGGCCGAGTAATCGCATCATTCTCGGGAAGCTCTCGGGTGGTGCGGGGATTCGCGATCGCCTTAAGACGCTCGGCATCACGGTCGACTCCGAAGAGGCCTTTGAGGCAGGCTTTCAGATGTTCAAGGACTTGGCAGATAAGAAGAAGGGGGTGATCTACGACGAAGACTTGATGGTAATCTTCGGAAGCGGCGCAATAAGCGAGCAGTCGGCACGCTGGAAGCTCGTGGGTCTGACTCAGACGAGCGGCGTGGGTGTAGTGCCCTTTGCGAAGATTGTTCTCGCCGATGGGGACGAGGAGCACTCGGGCGAAGGCAGTGGCGACGGCCCGGTGAGCTCGGTCTTTAGCGCCATTGAGGCGGTTGTGAAGAGTGGCGCAGAGCTCGACCAGTATCTGGTCAACGCGATCACGCCAGGGTCGGCGTCGCAGGGCGAAGTGGCGGTGCGGTTGTCGAAGGAGGGGTGCATCGTGCACGGGCTCGGGACGGACACGGATATCATCGTCGCATCAGCTAAGGCGTATCTGAACGCCGTTAACAAGCTCGAAGGCTAACGCGCGTCCGTTCTCCTGTCGTTCCCTCTATTTCAATGTGGTCATCATATGACTACGGGCACCGCTTCGCGCGGTGCCTTTCTTTTATTAAAAAACAAGAGCCATACCGAGGGGGTATGGCTCCAGATTCGGTTAATGCAGGGGCAGTGGTAGGTGGCCTGCGTATGAGGCCAAGATTCCAGCTGCGGTGAAGGCTTGCTGAGAGCTTTGCAAAAAGGAGATGGCCGTTTTTGCGAGTTCAGAGAAGACTTCGGGCATTAAGGAAGCGATGATGAGCAGGAAGATACCGGTACCCAGGGCGCGAAAGATTCGCATAGGGTGGTGAAGATGGATAAGCCGTTCGAGTGATCGAAGCGGCGAGACAAAGGGCTGTCTCGGCGTCCTGCTCCTTGTCAATGTGCGTCCACTCTCTATAACGCATAGGGTGCGAACAGGGTTTCAGGTGTGGATAACCTGCGTTAGGCCAAGTGGGGGAGAGTGGGATATACTTCGATATAAGTGGGATGAAGTGGAATACGGGAATGGTGGCCTGTTTCCTCATCTATCTCACCGATATGCCCCTATGTTTATTGGAGAATACCTGCACACTCTTGATCCTAAAAATCGCATCTCGCTTCCGGCAAAGTTCCGGAAGGATCTCGGCCGCGCCGTTGTGATAACGCGCGGCCTTGATCGTTGCCTCTTCGTCTATCCCAAGAAGGCGTGGGCGAAGGAGGCAGAGAGTCGCGCGCAGCACGCGGGCGGCACCGCCGCAGCGCGCGGGCTCGCGCGCCTCTTCCTCGCCGGAGCGATGGAGGCAGAGGTCGACAGTGCTGGTCGTGTGCTTCTCGCTGACCACTTGAAGAGCTTTGCCGGCCTGAACTCGAGGACCGTTATCGCTGGTGTTGCCGATCGCGTTGAGATTTGGGACGAGGCAGCCTGGAAGAAGTACACCGCTGAGATCGAGCGCGATGCCGACAGCTTCGCTGAAGCGCTTGGTAATAAAAACTAATATGGAAGCACGCCACGACAGCGTTTTGATGGATGAGGCACTCGCGGCGATGAAGGTCGCGCCGAGCGATACGGTTGTTGACGCGACCTTGGGCGGCGCAGGACACTTCAGCGCGCTGCTCGCACAGCTTGGGGCTGGCGGAGTTATTGTCGGGGTTGATGCAGACTCGGCGGCGGTTGAGCGCGGACGCGAAGCGTACGCGAGCGATCGACGCACCGACCGACCGACCGCCCACTTGGTGAATGATAATTTTCGTAATATTACCCGCATACTTGAACGCTTGGGTATCGCTCCAGTGAACGCTATCCTTTTTGACCTCGGCTGGAGTGGATACCAGATAGCGGCGCCGCGCGGCTTCTCATTCCAGCAGGATGAACCGCTTCTTATGACGTACGGCGACGCAGGCGAGACGGCCGCAGACATCGTCAATAGTTCTACCGAGGCTGAGCTCGCGGATCTCATCTTCACCTACGGCGAGGAGCGTTTTGCACGCTCCATTGCTCGTGCGATCGTCGAGGCGCGTGGCAAGGGACGCATCCTTACGACGAGTGCGCTCGTCACCGCCATTAACGCGGGGACGCCCGTCTGGTATCAGAAGGGCAAGACGCATCCGGCGACTAAGACGTTTCAAGCGCTCCGTATCGCTACCAACGACGAAATGGGCGCGTTACGCGAAGGACTCGCGGCTGCGCTTGCAGCCCTTGCGGGGGGCGGCCGTCTTGCCGTCATTTCCTTCCACTCTATCGAAGACCGCGTGGTAAAGAATATGCTCCGCGATGCGGCCGCGGCTGGGCAGGGAGCGCTTACGCCCAAGAAGCCGATTGTCCCCAGCCGCGCAGAAGTGCTTAAGAATCGGCGCGCTCGAAGCGCGAAGCTCCGCGTCTTCGAGCGCGCCGCCACCACGGCGAATCTCGCCGGAGCGAGCGCCCACTACTCATATGCGTAACCTACTCCGTCGCTTTCCGTTCTCGCCAGTCAAGCTCGTTGGCTGGTCTGTCGCTGGGCTGGTGGTGGCGTATATCGCACTCATCGCCGTAGTGATGAGCTATGCGGCACTTACTATCGAATTCTCGCAGTCAGTTAGAAATGACGAAGCCTCGGTCGCGACGCTCGAGAGTCAGTATCTCGCGACGGTCGCACAGATTACCTCGACCGATTATCTGGCGTTGGGTTACGTCGTCCCGACGGTACAGACCTTCGTCAAAGCTAAGAGCGCGACCGCCTTACGCTAAGTGCTATGCGTGCACAGTTCCGCACACGCATCCGACTCGTTCTTCTTCTTATCATTATCGCCGCGCTCGGCATCGCGGTGCGCCTCTATTTCATCCAGATTGTCCACGGAGACGACTACACGCTCAAGGCCGATCGTCAGTTCTCCTCGGGCAGTAGCGGCCTCTTCGACCGCGGCTCGATCTATTTCACACGCAAGGACGGCACGCTCATCTCTGCCGCTACGCTCGCTACCGGCTTTTTAGTAGC
>JBJOOS010000024.1:0-10941 GCA_046051155.1 Candidatus Parcubacteria bacterium | reverse complement strand
GTCAGGTAAGTACGTGCTGGTAGGACAGCCCGTGCCGGGCGAGAGCATCGAGATCACCAATGCGTGCCATTTCCACGAAGGGGAGGGGAAGGTGCTCATGGGCACCCAGTCGGGCGGCTTTTATCCGACGAGGGACATACCGCTCTATCTGGAGATGGTACGGAAAGGTGAGACTTCTATCGACGGCATCATCACAAAACGCATCAAGCTCGACGGGATAAACGAGGCGATCGAAGAGGTCCGCGCTGGTAAGGCCGGCAGAATAATGATTGATATGTCATAAGGTATGAGCCAACACCTCGCTGCTTACAAACGAATGTTGTATCTGCGCGTCGCAGAGCAGGAGCTCGTGCACTTATATTTGGACAAGAAGCTGTTCAGCATGGTGCATTTCTATATCGGCCAAGAGGCAGTCGCGGTCGGCGTCTGCGATGCGCTCAAACCAGCGGATAAAGTGCTCGGGAATCACCGCTCGCACGGTCACTACCTCGCCAAGGGCGGGAACTTCAGGCGCATGGTGAGCGAACTCCTCGGCAAGGCAGACGGCGTTGCTCGCGGGAAAGGCGGCTCGATGCATATGATCGATACGTCGGTGAATTTTATAGGTACTTCGCCAGTACTCGGCAGTATCGTGCCGATTGCCGCCGGAGTCGCGTTCGAGCAGAAATATAATAATAAAGATGACGTGACGGTCGCGTTCTTCGGCGACGGCGCTTCGGAAGAGGGGGTTGTCTACGAAACGTATGCTCTCGCCAATCTCTACAAGGTCCCCGTATTGTTCGTTATCGAAAATAATCTGTTCGCAATAAACTCGAGGGTGCGCGAGCGCCGGCCAGAAGGATACTCCCTTGAAAAGATAGTTACCGGCTTCGGACTTCCGTATCTTCAAGCAGACGGCAACGACTATGACGACGTGCATGCGAAGGCAAAACAGCTGGTGAACACCATCCGCACCGAAAAACGCCCAGCAGTCCTCGAGTGCGTCACCTACCGCCACATGGCCCACTCCACGCCGCTTATGGAAGAAAAGTATCGAGAGCAAGACCTGTTCGATGAGCGTATGGCCAAGGACAGCGTTGGGCGAATGAAGAAGGCGCTGCTTGCCGAGGGCGTGGCCGAAAAAGAGCTCGCCGAGGCGGAAGCGAAGATGAGAGCCGAGATTAGTAAGGACATCGAGCATGCGCAGAACGCGCCTTTTCCGAAAAAGGATGAGATGTATACCGATATGTACTATGTCTGAACGGATTATTAAATACTCGGAAGCTCTTAAAGAGGGGACCGCACAGATGCTCGCGGAGAACGGGAATGTGTACGTGATGGGGCTCGGCGTGCCGCAAGGAGCTGCGGGTACGACAGCCGGCCTTAAAGACCTCTATCCGACGCGAGTGCTCGACACGCCGATATCTGAGGCGGCGCTTACCGGGCTGGCGGTGGGGTCGGCGATCTCCGGTCTCCACCCGATTGTGTATCACGAGCGCGTTGAATTCGCGCTCGTCGCGGCGGACCAGATATTTACCCAGGCCGCGAAATGGAATTATATGTTCGGCGGAAATAATCCCGTACCGCTCACGCTCCGTATCGCCGTGGGCCGCCAGTGGGGTAACGGCCCGCAACACTCACAAGCGCTCTACTCGCTTTTCGGCGATGTACGCGGACTTAAGGTGGTAATTGCCTCTACGCCCACAATGGCCAAAGGCCTTCTCATTTCTGCCGTGCGCGAGAAGAATCCGGTCGTTATTCTCGAGTCTCGCTGGCTCTATCAGATAAAAGAGCGGGTGCCCGAAGAGGCGTACGCTCTGCCGCTCGATAAGGCTCGCGTCGCGAAAGAAGGAGGCGATGTGACGGTTCTCGCTTACGGTGACGGATTTGTGGACGCTCGCGCGGCGCTCGCGCTTATACCTGCAAATGTGGGCGTCGAACTCCTTGATCTCGTTTCGCTCAATCCTATCGATTACGAGACCATCGAGCGATCAGTGAAAAAGACGGGAAGGCTCATCACGGTCGATCCGACGAATGCGGCGTTCAGCGTCGGACGCGAAGTCCTTGGTGCACTCGTCACTCGCGGGGTCTCTTTTAAAGAAGTGCCAGTGACCGTGACTGCTCCAGATGTGCCAGTGCCTACGTCCCAAGCGCTTTCGGAGTTCTACTATCCGACCAAGATAGATATCGCCAATGCAGTTCTGAAGATGTTCCATAAGCCGACGCTTGAAACCAAACTCTCTTTCGAGGAGTTACACTTAGCACCCACCCATACCCTCGAATGAAGAAAATCCTTGTTATCGGCGATAGTTGTAAAGACGTGTTCGTCTACTGTGACGCGCAACGGCTTGCACCCGACCTGCCGG
Organism: Candidatus Parcubacteria bacterium; assembly: GCA_046051155.1. Classification (GTDB taxonomy): domain Bacteria; phylum Patescibacteriota; class Minisyncoccia; order Phycocordibacterales; family Phycocordibacteraceae; genus C7867-001. The sequence goes on along the minus strand of JBJOOS010000024.1, from coordinate 8,596 downwards.
TGCCTATTCTCGACGTCCACGAGGAGAAGGAGAATCCGGGCATGGCGATGAACGTTTTCCGCAACATTAAGTCGATTCACAGCGCCTGCGCGATCGCGACGAACGATGCGTGGGAGAAGGTAACCAAGACGCGCTACGTGCACCACAAGACCAATCACACCTTCATCCGGATAGACTCAAAGCATCCGATCAAGCCGCTCCAGCTCTCTAAGCTCGATCTTAAGAAGTATGACATCGTCGCCATCTCCGACTACAACAAGGGCTTCTTAACGAAGGAGGATATTATGCATATCTGTAAGAACCATTCCTGCGTATTTATCGATACGAAAAAGCCCATAGGCCCCTGGGCGCGCGGTGCGAAATTTATAAAAATTAACGACTTCGAATACGAGCGGTCGAAAGAGACGCTCAACGCTGGGCTTGAGAAAAAGATAATCCGGACCGAAGGAGAAAAGGGTGCCTTCTATCGCGGTAAGCAGTATCCCGTTTCTGAGAAGGTTGAAGTGAAAGATACCACCGGAGCAGGGGACAGTTTCTATGCGGCGCTTCTGGTGCGTTATGCCGAGACGGGAGATGTCGAAGAGGCCATATCGTTTGCGAACGAGTGTGCGCGCCGCTCGGTCATGACTCCTGGAGTGTCGGTCATCGCGCGCCCTGCATAGACCATGACCAAGGTATCTTCTTTTTCCGAGGTACTCAAGGCCGCTCAGAAGGCGCACCGAGAAGGTAAGGTGATAGTCGCGACGAATGGATGCTTCGACCTTTTGCATGTGGGACACATCAGATATCTTGAAGAAGCAAAAAAGCTTGGAGATCTTCTTATTGTCGGGATTAATTCCGATAGTTCAGTACGGGAGAACAAGGGAGACTTGCGCCCTATTGTTCCGGCAAAAGAGCGCGCAGAAGTAATCGCGTCGCTTCGCGCGGTCGACTACGCTTTTATCTTCTCTAACAGGACGCCCTTTTCGTGGATTGAGAAGCTTCGCCCTGACATACATGTGAAAGGCGGGGGTGCCGACATACTCGTCCACCCTGACTTACCTGCACATCAGGAAGCTGTCCGAAAAGCCGGGGGCAAAATGGTATTGCTTAAGCATCACAAGGGTCGCTCAACGTCCTCGCTCATCCAGCGAGTGATTAACTCCGAGAAAAAGCAGGGGGCTTAACTTTTCTTTTGGCTGTCGCCCTTACCGATACGGTACGAGTCTGCCTCGTCGTGGGTTGTGGAGATTTCAATAATAGTTGCAGGCGTAAGTGCGACGAGCTGATGCGGCGTCGATGGTGGTATGTGCGCCACATCGCCCGGCTTCAGCTTGGTGATGATTCGGTCCGCATTTGCGAGGTTGTAGTGGCGGAGTTCGAACTCTCCTTCGAGTACGAACCAGGTCTCGTCTTTGACGACGTGGTAGTGGTCGCTAAACGTGGCTCCAGCGTTAAACTTCAAGAGCTTTCCGCAGTATTTATCGGTGTTAATCATCCACACCTCGGCACCCCAGCCCTTGGGGTGGTATTCGGCCTTTAAGAGGTCAATATTTGGCATAAATTATAAGGTTTCGGAATGGTATCACACTCTTTTAAAATTACCTTGGATGTGACATATCCTTATAACTCATCTAGGAGGCATAAGGATGCACTAAGGATTTTGTGCGACATTGTGCATTTTCTCAAGGTTATGGCTATATACTGAACGATATGACTGAAGGAAGAACACAATTTATCATTGGATATGGGTTGGACCACGTGCCCTTGCTGAAGGAGTATGCGCAGAAGGGTGTTACGGTACTTGCGCTCGATCGCCACCTAGAGTATCTCCTTGAGGAACAGCAGATTCCGTACATATCAGCTAAACAGTATCGCGGCACACGGCAGTTCGAGCGTATCGTGCGCGCAGAAACGATTGTAAACGACCTGTGCAACAGTCCAGACTGGGCATTTTTTTCATACCGGAGTATTTCTCTTACCGAGATTTTCCGCTTTTCAATTCAGGAGTATCTCGATTTCTTCTTCTACTACGTCGCGCTGTTTGTTCGTGTCGCTGAGGCTCACCCGGACTCCGAGTGGATAGTCCTGCCGCCCGCGAACCCTCCGCCACGGAGCGGCGGCCCGCTCGCGACGCACATGCACGAGGTCGTCATGGACGCGGCGCGCCTCGTCGCGTCAGAGACTGGTATTTCCGCTACCTTTCGCGCGCCGACCTACTCTGACACAACCAGTACGCTGCGCGCCAAAGGGTTTTCTCTCACGAGAGAGCTGTCCGGTCTCTTGCTCAACCTCTTCACGCGCGTGGTAACGTGCGGCGCTCGCAAGAAAGGGAAGCGCATTTTAACCAGTGATCACTGGAGAAACATCAAGACCGTTATCCAAGATTTGCCTGAGGTAGAGCTCTCCGTATGCGAGCGAAGCGAGGTGCGGTACATACCCTGGTGGACGATTCGTTCCTACCGCATGCGTTTCTTTAATCTAGGGACTCGGGTCACTGCCGCTCAAAGAAAAAAACTAGCATCGGTGCATCAAGCGTTTGTAGTAAGCCGAGAGCGTCTGACTATCGGCCCGACTCCTTGCGAGGGGGTAGACATCGCTCCACAGCTCTCGCGTGTGCTTACCACGATAGTGGCGACAGCTGCGCTCCCTGTGTTGAACCAGATCGAGCATGCGTACGAGGTATTGCGGAGCATTGACCTCGTCCTGCTTCGTACGAGCGTGAGCGGCCAGACACACCACGTCGCGCTTGCGCTCGTTGCGCGGGAGATGAGAGTACCAGCCGTTGAGCTTCAGCACGGGCTCGAGTATCTTGGCCCAGGCTCCTTGAGCCGGCGCCACACGGCTGAGTACATCGCGACCTATGGGCCGGCGATTTCTCGAGAGCTGGAGTCGATGGGCTACGACGCCGGGCGGCTGTTGCCGGTTGGCTCGCCTCGGTTTGATGCATACGCACAGGTAGAGCCACGTAAGGACGGTGCCGTTCTCTGTGTCGGCCCCGATATCTATCCGGGGGGCAGTTTTGATTCATACGATGCTGAGGAGTACCTCAAGACGTTTTTTGACGCAGTGCCTGCTACCGAGCGCACGATCGTCAAGCTTCGCGGAACCTTCCGCAACGAGTTCTTTACTCGGGCTATTGCGCGGCACAAGGGCCTGCACTCGCCGAAGATCGCGACGGCTCAGCCGTTTACTGAAATTCTCGCCGATGTTCGTTGTGTGGTGTCCTGCTATTCGACGGCCATTCTAGAAACGCTTCAGTGCGGGATACCAACCGTGCAGCTGATTCTCGGCGATTTTGATTACGCGACCAGCATCAAGCATTTTCAGTCATATACCGACGCTGGTGTTCTGAAGCTTTGTCGCGGTACGCAGGCTCTGCGAGAGGGAGTTACCGATATCTTGTCCGGGGAAGGAGTGCCGACACGGTCTCGCAACACTAAGGTATTTATGGATCAGGCGTTTTGTTTTGACGGACATTCGTCGGAGCGCTTTGTCGAAGTGTTGGTGCGGCTTATGAGTGCTCACGAGTAGGATAATTTCCCTGTAGAGATTTCTGTAGGGTTACGGTAATGCTTTCGTCGTCTCCGCCGGTGAGTGCTTGGTCGAAGCGATTTTCTCCGATGCGATGCGGTAATCGCTCGAGAATCGTGTACGTCCCGCTCGCGACGTACGGCTCCCAGTAGAACTGCTTATACACGTATTCGCCTGGTGCGTGTCGATCGGTCCGTCGGTACGGTTCCTTTGGGAAGAAGTCGTCTATGACGAGCAGTCCGCCATCGGCAAGTACGCGGTCAATCTCTGCGTACGTGTGCAAGAGGAATTCACGAGGTATGCAATAAAAAACGGTCGGCACATATATCAGGCTAAACTTTTTATCTGGATAGGGGAGGGCGTGTGCAACGCCGACAGTAAGCTCCAGGTCGCCATAGCGCTCCTTGCCCTCGGTAATCGCGGATTCGGAGGGGTCAATGCCGAAACAGACGCAGCCTTTACCGCGCAATGCGTTCAGGCGGTAGCCAGAGGAACAGCCGACTTCCAGCACCTCCATTCCTGGGTGTACGAGGGTCTCTAGGTAGGTCTGAAAATAATCACCGACAAACTGGCGCTGTCCGTCTCGGTTCCGTGCATAGTAGCTGTCTGCATCGTGAGAGATGTCTCGCATGGCTAGACGGTCTCTGTCTTCACTTCGTAGAATGATAACTTCGCTTCGCTCGCGATGACGTTTTTCCGGGCGACGCGCTCCTTGCTCATCTCTCGCAGGTCGAGTGTGCGACGGCCCAGCTCGTCGAGCCCGAATGTCTCGCGCCGTTGGCGGATGACTCCTTCTTTGTCCCACACGCGGCCGTTCATGTCGTGCATACTTTCTACCCAGCGGTCCTCGACGGTAATACCATTCGCACGATAGGTATCGATGAGGCGTTTGTAGAAGGGATATTCGCGCGTACTCCCCAAGGAGTCAGGCAGGCGTTCATGGTAGAGCTCGGTGATAGTGAAGCGATCGATCGCTTCGTGCAAGGGGAGGGCATACTGCAGATTGGTCCCCGGTACCACCTCGGGAGTGATATCGAAGAAATCGCAGCCGATGGCGTCAGCATGTTTTCTGCGAATGGCCCCTCGCTTATCGTTCAGGTCGCGAAGCTGTACAGCCAGTTCGCCCACTGCGGTGTCGGTGAGACCTGCGCGCCGCGCATTGCGGATGCTTGCTTCGGTGTCCCAGATGCGCGCGTTCATCTCCTTCATCTGGGTAAGCCATTCCGGCTTAATCTCAATGCCGTCACGTCGATAGGCATCGAGTACCTGTTGATAAAAGTGGAACTCGTTTGTTACTGCCTGACGGTCTGCCTCGTTCGCGAGACGTTCGCTTTTTAATTCGATGATGGTATAGCGGTCAATGGCGTCGAGTAAGGGTACGCGCAGATCTTTGTTTATGTACTGCATATATCGCACTTATACCATACTTCGCGAGCGGACGGTCGCTTTTTCTGCGTAGAAAAATAGGGTATGGTGGTACGTATATGCTCAAGGACACTAGCGTCGTGATGTGTACGCGCAACTGCGTCTCTCTCGTCACTGCAAACCTACCGCTGGTACGCGAGACTCTCGCGGGAGCAGAAATTATTATCGTCGATGGAAATTCGAGCGACGGCACCCGCGAATTCGCATCGAAGTATGCCGACAAACTTCTTTCTGACGAGGGCAGAGGACTCGCGTATGCAAGACAGCTCGGCGCAGAGAATGCCACGCGCCCGTACGTGCTCTTCTGTGGGTGCGACAATCGTGTGCCCGAGGAGACGGTCGCGGCCATGGTTGAAGCGCTTGCGCACGATAGCAAGCTCGCGGCGGTCGGCGCGCAGACGAGAGTTATCGAGGCCCGTACCTATTGGGAGAAAACAACGAAATATATATTCACTCACGTGATAAATCGCGCGGGGCCAACCGACGTTGTGGGGACGCCGAGTATGTACCGCAGAGACGCTTTGCTCCAAGTGAAATTTAGCAATACGGTCAAGGCGTGCGACGACACGGATCTCGGCCACCGGCTTATCGCCGCTGGCTACACGATGGCTATCGTCGACGCCTATGCCGAGGAAAAAAATACCATCGACTTCGATGAGTACTGGGATCGGTGGTTCGGCTATGGGAGAAGCGACGCCGAATTTTATGCCATACACCATCAGGATTGGAGCCTGTGGCGAAAGCTCAAGTCGATTACGCACCCTTTCCGTAAGTACGGCGTGACGGCCGCGGGCCGTTTCTTAGTGGGGGGGCAGGGGATGTATATCCCGGGCTTATACGTCGCGGTGGTCGCTCGGTATGTGGGTTGGATACAGGCGGTTCGTAAGGGGTCATTTGGCCGGGAGGTGCGCGGCAAGCGTCTGTGACGCAACCTTTGTGCATGCGGTCCGGTTGTAGTAAAAACCTTGCCGAGAAGGATTAATCGCGTAATATTGCCACCATGGATCTAGCTATGCTTAAGGGGAAAACCATACTGATAACCGGGGGCACGGGCTCCTTCGGTAAAAACTTTGCGAAGCACTTGCTCGCGCATTCAGAGCTTAAGAAGCTCATCATTTTCTCCCGCGATGAGCTCAAGCAGTCGCAGATGCAGGCAGAGATGACCGACGAACGCCTGCGCTTCTTTATTGGCGATGTGCGCGACTTGCCAAGGCTCCAGCGGGCGTTTGTGGGGGTGGATATCGTCGTACACGCAGCCGCGCTTAAACAGGTTCCCGCGCTTGAATACAACCCTTTTGAAGCGGTCAAGACAAACATTCTCGGCACTCAAAACGTCATTGAGGCCGCAATCGACCAGAACGTCCGGAAGGCGGTACTGGTGTCGACCGATAAGGCGGCTCTCCCGGCAAACCTCTACGGGTCTACGAAGCTCTGCGCGGAGAAACTGTTCATCGCAGGAAATGCCTATAGCACAGATGAGAAGACGATCTTCAGTGTCGTGCGGTACGGCAATGTGATCGGGAGTCGGGGCAGTATCGTCGAGAAACTCATCCTCAACAAGGGCGCGCCTGTCGTGCACGTTACGGACGAGCGCATGACTCGCTTCTGGATTAATCTCGATCAGGCTTTTCAAATCGTCCTGTTCGCTCTCGAACATATGGAAGGAGGAGAGATCTTCATACCCAAAGCGCCAGCAATGAAGCTGACGGATCTCTTTGATCTCGTTGTGCCGAACGCAAAGCGCAAGATTGTCGGGATTCGGCCGGGTGAGAAGATTCACGAAGTGCTCCTCACCAACGAGGAGGCACGCCACGCCGTTGAGCTAAAAGAGTATTATGTTATTTTGCCCGAGAATGTTACTCGACAACTGCAGGCAAAGGGGCTCGAGAAGCACAAGAAGCATGGAACGCCGCCCAAGCCGGACTTCCACTTCACGAGCGACACTGCCGCTCAAATGTCGCCCAAGGACCTGCTTCGTATCGTTGGCGAAATGGAGCAGTTGTTGACCGGGGGACAGTAAGAGCGTCTTCGCGCTAGGACTTACGAGTTCAGTTTCTGTAAGAAATACTGCGCGCGCAGTTGGAGGTGCTTGTTGTGATCGTCCGCGGCCCACGCCTCCAGCTTATCCTTTGGTATTGCTGAGGTGATACCCATGAGGAGTAATACGTCTGGTGCGAGTGCGCCGATGAGGTCGTACTTCGTCAGCAGTTTCTCGAGTACGGTACGTAACGTGTTGATGCGGCTATTGTCGTCTCCCGCTTCGCCAAACACCTGCATCGTCGTGCCGAAGCTGACGTGGTTGTAGAGAATTCCTACCAGCGCTTTCTCCTCTGCGTCAGTCAGATCGTGCGTCATGCAGGAAGTATATCGTAGTTGAAACCATCGGCACGTGTTTTTGGTTGTAGGTGGTACAATGCCACAAACAAGTACTGGTACCAGCCGTATGAAAAACAGATTTTCATCATCATTTGCCATAGGAGAGCGCACGGTTGGCGCCGACGCGCCGACCTATTTCATCGCCGAGATCGGCGCCAACTTCGACGGCAGTCTCGAAACTGCTAAGGAGTATGCTCGCCGGGCGAAAGAGATCGGCGCCGACTGCGCGAAGATTCAGAGCTTCAAGGCGGAGAAGATCGTGTCGCGCCGCGCGTTTGCATCGATGACGTTAAAGGGCGTACACGGCAGTTGGCAGCGGCCCGTCGATGAAGTTTTTAAAGAGGTGGAGTTCCCGAGAGAGTGGCACAAGGACTTTTTCGACTACTGTTTCAAGATTGGTATCACCCCGTCGACCGCCGCCTATGACTTCGAAGCCGTTGATCTAGTAGAGAAGTTGGGCATCGAGTTTTATAAAATTGGATCGGGAGAAATCACGTGGCTCGAGATGATCGAGTACGTCGCCAAAAAGGGTAAGCCAATCATGCTTGCGACTGGCGCGGCGACACTTGCTGAAGTCGACGACGCGGTGCGCACCATCGAGGGTACGGGCAACAAGAATCTCGTGCTGATGCAGTGTATTACCAATTATCCGTCGCATTTCGAGAGCGCGAATATCAACGTACTCAATACGTATCGAGATGCGTTTGGCACCATCGTCGGATATTCGGATCATACGCCCGGGGACGTCGTTCCTCTTGGCGCGGTGGCGCTCGGCGCCAAGGTAATCGAGAAACACGTCACCGTGGACCGCTCCAACAAAGGGCCCGATCATCCGCACTCGCTTACGTTTGAAGAGTTCGGTCAAATGATTCAGCGAACACGGAACCTCGAGAAGGCGCTCGGTACGGGGAGGAAGGAGGTCGTGCCCGAAGAGTCAGAAACGGTTTTTGTGCAGCGCAGGGGGCTTACTACCACTCGAGATATCAAAGCGGGGTCGCTTCTGAAGAAGGAAGACATTATCGAGTTGCGGCCGGCACTTGGCATCTATCCAAAATATAAGAGCGTAGTTATCGGCAAGGCGGTGAAGCGTGATATCGAGGCAGGTGAACCGATCCGTTGGGAGGATATTGTATGAGCCTGACGCCGAGAGAGAAGTGCCTGGCTCTGATTGCGAACGATACTCTTCGTAAGGGTGACGCCATCGTCGTTCTCGAAGGCGACGGGAGTAGCCGCCTTCCTGAAGCGGCTCGACTCTACCAGGAGGGCTGGGCTCCCGTGGTGG
>JBJOOS010000023.1:0-10955 GCA_046051155.1 Candidatus Parcubacteria bacterium | reverse complement strand
TGCGGGCCGCGCATGCTATTTTATAGGCATGACCTCGCATTTCAGTTCTCCACAAGAGAACGTGCTTCAATTGGGTCTCCGCGAAGGGATGACGGTCGGCGACTTCGGTGCAGGCACCGGCCACTACGCGCGCGCCGCGGCTGGCGTCGTCGGCGAGAGCGGTAAGGTCTACGCGATTGACATCCAAGAAGACATCCTCAAACACCTGAAGCTTAATTCGCATCCGCATCATCGCGCTATAATCGAGACCATCTGGGGCAATGTTGAGCAGATGGGCGGTACCCACCTACGCGCAGAGACACTCGACGCGGTCATCCTCGCGAACACGCTCTTCCAGGTCGACAGCCGCAAGGAGCTCCTCGTAGAGATTAAGCGCGTGCTTAAGTCGGGCGGGAAGCTCTTGGTCGTCGATTGGGCAGGGAGCTATGGCGGCATGGGCCCCGCCAAGGAGATGGTCGTGACCGAGCGCGACGCCGAAGAGCTCTTTATCAATGGCGGCTTCCACAAGGTGAAGTCATTCCGGGCCGGGCCGCATCATTACGGCATAGTCTTTACCGCACCATGAAAGGCAAGTCACCATTCCAGCTTATATTAGTCGGCATCTTCGCCGTCGGAGCACTCGTTGGCGTCTTCGTATTCGCCACCCATTCGGGTAAGGGTCAGCAGAGCGCCATAGGTCCCGTGGTTATCTGGGGCACCTTACCGGCTGATGGGATCTCTTCGGTGCTCGCGGCGATGACCCGCGCCAACGCTGACCTAAAGAATGTCACCTATGTGCAGAAGGATCCTCTGACGCTCGCCTCAGACCTCGCTACAGCGATAGCCACCGGCGCAGGGCCCGATCTCATCCTCGCCTCGCAGGAGGGCCTCCAGCCCTTGGAGAAGTTTATAACTCCCGTGCCAGCCACGTCGCTCCCCGCGAGCACCATCGCTAGCACGTTTGTCGATGGATCAAACATCTTTAACTCCTCGAACGGCTATTACGGCATCCCGTTCCTCGTCGATCCGCTCGTGCTCTACTATAACCGCTCGATTCTCTCTACTGCCGGCATCGCGAAGCCGCCCGCTACGTGGGAGGCGCTGACCGGGCTCGTGCCGAGTGTCACCGAGCTCACGCCGACCCGCCAGATCATGCGCAGCCTCATCGCTCTCGGTAGCTACGACAACGTGCACGACGCGCGCGCGATACTCTCGTCGCTCTTTATGCAGACCCAGGTGCCTATCTCGACGTATACCAACGGCGGTCTCTTGGTCGCCAATCTCGGCGTGGTCGCGGCACAAGGTACTCCCGCGGGCCAGGCTGTCGTCGGCTTCTATACTCAGTTTGCCGATCCGTCGAAGGTCTCGTACACCTGGAATGCGACACTGCCCGACTCACAGCGAGCCTTCCTCTCGGGCGACCTCGGGCTCTATATCGGCTATGCCTCAGAGGCGAGCTACCTCTCTCAGGCGAATCCGAACCTCAACTTCTCCGCGGCGCCGCTCCCACAGCCCGCGACCGCACAACTGAAGAATGCCTACGGTCTCATCTACGCGCTTATGGTCCCGCGCGGAGCCAAGAACCCCGCCGGAGCCTTCCAGGTCGCCGTCCTCCTCGTCGCTCCGGCCACGCAGACGCTGGCCTCATCGGCGACCGGTCTCGCGCCAGCCAATTTAAACTCGCTCGCGACGATACCGACCGACCCGGTGGCCGCCACCACCTACAGTGAGGCTCTCTACACGAGCGGTTGGCTGTCCCCACTGCCAACTGCCACCGACGCCGTCTTCTCGGGTATGATTAGTGACGTGATCACCGGCCGCACGACTCTCCAGAACGCGCTCGTCTCGGCTGAGCGCTCGCTAAGCGCCGCTCTACAGCAATGAAAAAGTATTCCCTCGTTATAGTCGCGCTCGCGTTCTTATCGCTCGCGCCTTCGGCCCTCGCCGCCCAGTTTACTACGGCATGTGGTCCGAATCAGGGCGGTTATTGCGCAGTGTCGACCTGCAACACTTCAATAGGAGAAATCCAGGTTGCTAGCAATGTCTGCGGGACTGGATCCTATGTTGGAACGCCTTACTGTTGCATGCATCCCGCACCGTGTACCTTAGACCCAGACTGCGCTCCAAATGGGTACGCTCCGTACTGCAATAGGTCAACTGGCACATGCCAAGTAGCGCCTTATGTGCCGTATGTTTCGACTATCGCTTGCGGTATCGGCAACACGGGCCTTTGTAAGGCGGAGTGCGGTTCTGGGGAGACATCGGTACCTGCAGGCTACGAGAATAACAACCTCTGCGCGGCGAGCACTAACTTCAAAGCCCAAACGTGTTGCGTGCCTCCGACGCAGACGACTGCTAATCAGACAACTCAGACGCAGACGACTGCTAACACCTCCAACCCTACCTACCTCATCAACCCACTCAGCGGCGGCGGGGATCTCCAGAGCTTCCTCCAGAGCATTCTTGGATTCATCATCAAGATTGGCTCGATCATCCTCATCCTGATGCTCGTCTTCGTCGGTTATAAGTTCGTCGCCGCTCAGGGCGAGCCGAGTAAGCTCGAAGAGGCGCGCCGGATGCTCCTCTGGACAGTCGTCGGCGGTCTCGTCTTACTTGGCGCTCAGGCGATCGCGAGCGGGATCCTGGCGACGGTAAACGCGATAGCTGGCGGCCACTAGTATGACCTTCAAGGATTGGATCGTCGGCAACAGCGCGACCGGTTCGGTAGGCATTATCGGCCTCTTGAACACGATCGTCGTACCGACGATTACCGCACTCGCGTTCCTCGTGTTCGTCTGGGGTGCGGCGAAGTTCTTCTTCTTTAGTAGCGACAACGAGGCGGACCGCGAGAGCGGTAAGGCCTTTATGTTCTGGGGCATCCTCGGGCTCGCGGTCCTCTTCTCGGTCTGGGGGCTGGTGAATCTCTTGTTATCAACGCTTGGTTTCAACCGCTAAGCCTAATATGTCATACTTACCCTATATGAAATCAATCACGCGCTTCGTTATCCCTCTCGCCCTCTCTTTTATGCCTGCTGTCGCAGCGGCTGCATCTATCTCGGCCGGCGTAGGGAGCAATGGGAGTTGGTTCCTCGGCATCGGCTCGGGTAGCGGGTCGTACGGGGGTATCGGCTGTGGGGCGAGTAATATCTGCTACGTCGCGGCGACTATCCTATTTATTATCAACGACGTGCTCGTGCCGCTTCTCTTCGCGGTCGCCTTTATCGTATTCCTCTACGGTGTCGCCAAGAAGTATATCCTCTCTCAGGGTGATGAGGAGGGTGTAGCCGAAGGACACAGGCTCATCCTCTGGGGCATCATCGGCTTCGTCGTGATGGTCTCGCTCTGGGGCTTGGTCAACGTGGTGGCGAACACCTTCGGTCTCACCGGCTCGACCGCACCGGTCCTACCGACCTCGTACTAACATGAAAAGAACCCTTCTCACGTTCCTTACGCTCGCTGTAGTCGTATTCGCTCCTCTCGCGTACGTGCACGCGGGGACTATCGGGGATTCCTACGATTATGAGTCGTGCATGGCCATAGCCGGCAACGACGCTGCCTATTGCGCGGAAGTATGGGGGGCGCCAAGCGGCACACCGAACACAAATCCGGCTAATGGGCCGACCGATTACGCATCGTGCATTGAACAGGGTAATAGCGATGCGCAATGTGTCGCGATGGGGTTCACGAATCCAAATGCGGGCAGTGGTGGTGACTCTATCTGCCGCGCATATGGACCAGGCACGGGATGTACGACGTCCTCGGGTGCAAGCGGGACATGCGATAGCTCGAATGTCTGCGTTGTTAGCGGCGCCGCTGACTGTACAATAGACTCTGACTGCCCATCGGCTACTCCTCACTGCAATACAACTACGTATAAGTGTCAGGCGAGCGCAGGGACTAGCAGTGGTGGCGACTCTATCTGTCGCGCATATGGACCAGGCACGGGATGTACGACGTCCTCGGGTGCAAGCGGGACATGCGATAGCTCGAATGTCTGCGTTGCTAGCGGCGCCGGGACATACGCGTACGAAACGCCGTCAAGCGGGTCCGGGACATATACGTACCAAACGCCGTCAAGCGGAGCGGGGGGCACCGGGCTTAACGTCAACGTCCTTAAGCCCTACGGGACCAGCATCCTCTTTATCATCAATCAGGTGATGGTGCCTATCCTCTTCGCGGTCGCCTTCATCACCTTCCTCTACGGCGTCGCCAAGAAGTACATCTTCGCCCGTGGCGACGAGGCCGCCGTTGAGGAGGGGCATAAGCTTATCCTCTGGGGCGTCATCGGCTTCGTGGTGATGATCTCCATCTGGGGGCTCGTAAACGTAGTGAACGATACGCTCGGCCTCTCGACCAATAACACCCTCCATAACCTCCCGCAGACTCCAACCACGCCGTAACCAAATACCTATGACCAAAACTTCGTATCTCTTAGCTCTCGTGATAGCCGGTCTGCCGGGAGTCGCGCTCGCCGCTGTCCCGGGAGCGGCCGGGATCAATCTAGGAGCTATTCAGCCGTACTCGACCGGCATCATCAATGTTATTAACCAGATCCTGGTGCCGCTTATCGTCGGCCTCTCCTTCATCACCTTCCTCTGGGGTCTCTACAAGTACTTCATCCTCGGCGCCTCAGAAGAGGCCGAGAAGGCAGAGGGGCGTAAGTTCGCGATGTGGGGCATCATCGGTTTCGTCGTGATCCTCTCGGTGTGGGGAATAGTGAATCTCACCCGAGATGTGCTCGGTCTCGGTAACACCTCCAACCCGAATCCGCCAACATTTACCGTGCCGACTCCGTAGCCAGCTATCCACACGCTTTACGGAGTGATATTGACCTTCTCTCCAGTGACGCTATAGTTAACCCGTTAGCCTATTACCAATACTATCAATCATGAAAAAAGCCCCTATCCTCGTTACTGGAACACTCGCCGCACTTGTCGTACCCCTTATCTCGTTTGCCGCAACGATAAACAATATTTCTGACGTCGGTTCCTTTATTATCGACACGATTAACAACGTGCTCGTTCCGGTGCTCTTCTCGATCGCCTTTATCGTCTTCCTCTGGGGTGCCTTCCAGGTCTTCATCTTCGGAGCCAACTCTGAAGAGGTTAAGGAGAAGGGTAAGAACCACATGCTCTGGGGCCTTATCGGCTTCTTCGTGATGGTCAGCGTCTGGGGCCTCGTCAACATCCTTACCGGCACTATCAGCTTCGGCAACAACACGGGCGTCAATACGCCGAAGTCTGGTGTCCAGGTTGGCCAGTAGTAGATGACTGTCCTGAACGACTATCTAGGTAGAATCGTCGACCAGATAGTCAATCCGCTCATCTTGCTCCTCGGGGCGGCGGCGTTTGTCCTCTTCATCTGGGGCGTCTTCGAGTTCATTCTCCATGCCGATGACGAAGGGAAGAGGGAGGAGGGGAGGAAGGCGATTATGTGGGGGCTTATCGGGCTCGTGATCATCTTCGGTGCGTATGGGATCATCAATCTCGCGCTCGGTACATTCGGCCTCAAGCCGTATGACACAAGCACGGGGAACTACACTCCAAACGTCACTCCTCTGCAGTAGTACGTAGGATAAAAAAGAAGGCCGAGCGCTGGTGCGCTCGGCCTTCGAGTTTTCAAACTGCCGGACATCCGGCGCGAGAAGCCTCCTTACTTCTCGTCCCTCTTCGCGTACGCATATGGTGCGTATGCGTCGAAGTCGCTATCGTTGTGGACATACTGTCGGCGTTGGGGCCCTTCAGTGCAAGGGGCGGCTTCTGTGTGGTCGTCCGAATACACACAGAACACCTTCAACCCAGTTGCCCAAACAATGTGTCGGTCTTCAAAGGTCGGTACCGGCTTGGAATCACCCTTGGCCGGCACTTCGACTGATGGCCACTTGCTGACATCCGTTCTGGACCCGTCCGGATTCCACGCCCGAGGTAAGTCGGTCGCGTCATTCGGCAGGGTTTGCGCAGGTGCCGTCACTGCCCCCACTGGTGGAGGCGGTTTCGAGTGACCATCGCTACGAACGACTCTTGCGACGCATGTGACGAGAGCGAGTGCCGCGCCCGCCAAGGCAATCATACTGAGCACCTTCAGCAGTCCCGGCGAAGGGGCTGCCTTAGGAGCTGGGCATGACTTGTTCGGCGAGGGGGCCATTGGTGCGCCCGGGTTCCCCGCCGAGATGGTTGCCGGTTGTGCCGGCGGCTGTTGCTTGGCCATCTCACTTCACTCCTTCGTTTGGTTTGCCCGCAGGCGTAGCCTGTGCCGCTTTTGCGAAAGCGTCAATCGCCTTGTCCCCGAGGAATTTGATTACCTCGGGGAGCCCGGAGACTGTCACGGTCCTGTTGTCGATACTGACATCTTCGCCAGCAACCTTCGCTGAAAGCAAAGCCGCCAGGTCAGGATTGACGCCCGAGTCGAGGAACCCCTTCGTGGTTTCCTTGATTTGGGCCGCCTTCATCTTCACCGCATCCATCTTCGCGGTAGTCGCTTGCCTTTCAGCATCAGCTTGCTCCATCTCGGGGTTTTCGCGCACACTTGGGGTGAACGCGAGAATGTCCCCGATACCCCATGTGGCGGCATTTTTCCGGAACTCGCCAGCGTTAGCCATGATGACCTTGATGGCATCATCGGTAAACAACCGCTCGGTTTCGCTACTGCCACCACGCGAGGTGAACATGACCTTCGTCAGACGTTCCTCGAATGCTCTGTGTGCCTCCTCGCTTCCGGCCTCAGTCTTCGGTGGCAGAACGATATAGTCGCTGAATAGCGTCTGTTCGTTCCTGACGCCGATTGCTTTGGAGGCTTGGCCGAAGAAGACGCGAGCCTCCTCCACATACGCTTCCCGGAGAAAGTCCTCCGGCGCTTCCACCGCGATGTATCGGGTCGCATCCATTACTGAGTACTGAATTCGGTTCCGCTTCTCTGGTTCCTCCGGCGAAATGCCGAAGTAGACCAAGTTGCCGTCCTGCGCGTTGAACTTCTCGCCCGGCATCTTAAGCGGGAACTTTTCAGTACTGGCTGGCACATTTCGAATGCTCATGAACGGCCACACCCAATTTCGTCCGTTCTCGAACAGATGATCGGAACCTTCGCCGGTCGGCTTGCCAAACCAAAGTCTGACGCCGACCTGGTTGAGGGGGGTGTCGAACTGTCTCTGCGTGTACATTGCAAACGCGGACCAGAGTCCGAGTCCGATGCCTACCGCAGGAGCAATGACCTGGTCGAGATACCAGAAGTCGAGAGTTGCCCCTACAACTATCCAGACCGTGGCGCAAACCACAAGTCCGGTAACGATGCTGGCAAGGATGCCAGACTTTTGACTATCTGTAGGACTGATCACGATGATTCTCCTTGTCCCCATTAGGGACGCTATGTTAACTATGAAGTTTTCAAAAATCGAGTAATGAACCCTCTGTCCACTGGGGCAGGGAGCCCACCTATGCGGCCTATTATACACGAAACTAGCGTCTTGTCAAGTACCTTGTATAGGTGCTGTGGGAGAGACTCGAACTCTCAACCCTTGCGGGACATGGTCCTAAGCCATGCGCGTATACCAATTCCGCCACCACAGCGACTTTTAAAGCATACTATGGTTTGCTATATTGCGTAGGTGCTTTGCGTGGTAGATGCGCCTATAGCTCAGTTGGTAGAGCAGCTCCCTCTTAAGGAGACGGTCCCTGGTTCGAGCCCAGGTAGGCGCACTAGTAGATTCCAGGAATGAGGCGGGCGGTGCGCGACGCGTAGACGGCGTATTCGGGGAATGCTTGAGTGAGCGCGCGCTCTTCGTAGTGCATGCGCGTGATCTGTGCGGCGAGGTGCACCGTGAACACGATAAGTGACCACGGCTGTGCGAATTGGATCATAATCCCGACGACGGCTACTTCCTCGAAGAGGTAGAGCGGGTGGCGCACGACTCGATACGGGCCGTCGGTCACGAGTGTGCGAGCGCTCGGGAGGATAGCGAAGGAGCGGCCGAGGTAGATGAGAGCGTAGAGGGAGAGACCAAGCCCGACGACGACGCAGAGCGTGGCGACGATGAGCGGTGTCGTCGAGAGATTGGCCGAAGGCAGGTGGAAGAGCGTGATCGTAGCGAACGTGCCGATATAGGCTGCAGCATACGGCCCCACACCCTGTACGTGCGTACGCGGCACGCTCCGGACGATGAGCAGGACGATAATGAGCGAAGTGAAAGCGATACTTGTCGCGTGTGTCACCACCTGGAGCGCGAGCAGGATGTGCACCTGGGTGCTCCCGATAAGGGTTGAACCGTGCTGGATAAAAAGCAGCAGCCTCTCAGCGAGGCCCCAGGCGTACCAGACTAGGAGTGGCACTGCTCCAAGCAGGTTATAGAGACGTTGTTTGTGCATCAGTACCGAGGGTGAGACTCGAACTCACATGAGGGTTTTTAGGCTCTCTCAGGATTTTAAGTCCTGTGCGTCTACCATTCCGCCACCTCGGCAGACTTTAATACTACACCACTTTCACGTGAGGCCTGGGCGGGATAGGTCACGGATACCGTTCTCGCCGTCGCTCGAACGTTTCCTCGACCCCGCCTCGTGGCTCGACCTGCTGGCCGAACATCACTGCGGCATTCAATTCCCGCCGCCATTCGCTTCGCGACTGTCTTGAGGCCTGGGCGGGAATTGAACCCGCGCATCGCGGTTTTGCAGACCGCTGTGTTACCACTTCACCACCAGGCCGTTCCCGTATACTACCTAATTTTTCGGCATTTCGCCTCCCAGATGTTCGCCGTTCTCAAGGAGGAAGTCGATGCGCGGCAGGCGTAAACGCGCGTGGGCCTTCAGGTGGTCAGAGAATGCTTCGCGTTGTCGCTCCAGGAAGGCGAGTGCGGCGCGAGACTTATCGATGGGGAAGACGCTCACGAAGACGCCGATACGGTCGCCGTGCGCCATGCTCTTCGCGCCGATGACGGTGATGAGAGACCCACTGCCTGCCTCACGAGAGATGAATACCGCGGCTTCGCGCGCGACGATCTCTGTCGCTCGCTCACTCTGATGGCCAGGCCCCTTGTGCGGCGAGGGCATCATGATTCAGTGACGCTGAACGCGATAATCTCATCGCCGTAAGCGACCGACTCCTTGGCCTCGATCTCGATGCCGAAGTCGCCCTCGACCTTAATTTCTTTTACGTCGGCGCGTGCCTGCTGGAGGTTGAGGATCTTGCCGCGCGCGAGCTCTACGTCGCGCCGGACGAGCTTGATGCGGTCGCCAACGGTAACAACTCCCGAGATGTGCCGCGCTCCGAGGACCTGCTTCTTCGCGCTTGATGAGAACGGTTTAAGCACGAGCGCTCGACCGAGCTCCTTCTCGATGGCGATGCTCGGCACGCAGGCGACGAGGAGCTCTTGTACTTTGGTCGAAAGTTCGTAGATGATTGAATACGAAAATATATTGATATGCTCGCGCTCGGCGAGCTCGCGCGCGATGGCGTCGGTGCTGGCGTTGAAGGCGATAATAGTGCCGCCCGAGGCATACGCAGTCTTAACGTCTGCCTCAGAGACGCTGCCGACTCCTGAAGAGATGACGCGGATCACGGCGCGTTCGTGCGTAATCTTATTGAGCTCATGTACGATAGCGTCGACCGAGCCGGCGACGTCGGCCTTCACGACGAGCGCGAGCTCGGCGATGCCGAGGGTTGCGGCGCCGCGGAGCGGCGCCGCGCTGACCGCCTTGGCATTCTCGCCGGCGAGCGCCTCTGCCTCCTTCTTACTCTTTACGATACTGAAGAGCGCACCGGCGCTCGGCAACTTACTAAATCCTGAAACGTGCACTGGGGTTGACGGCCCCGCGCTCTCGACTCGAACACCGCGGAAGTCCTCGATGAAGCGCACTGGAGCGAAAGCATCGCCTGCGACGACGAAACTCGAGAGGGCAAGCGTGCCGTCCTTTATCACGAGCGTGGCTGAGGAGCCGCGCTTCGGGTCCTGTGTCGCTTCAAGCACGAAGCCGGTGGCACTCGCCTCCGGATCGGCGGCAACTTCGATGAGGTCTGCAGTCAGCAGGACGAGATCGAGGAGCTCGGAGACGCCGGCGCCCGTCTTAGACGACACCGCTGCGTAGGCGATCTCGCCGCCGAGGCCTTCGAGATAGATGCCCTTTTCAAGGAGCGAGTTCTTCGCGTATTCGATGTCGGCGTTGTTCTTGTCAATCTTGGTAATAGCAACAATGAATGGGATCTTCGCCTCTTGTATCGCGGCGAGCGCGTCGAGTGTTTGTGGCATCACGCCTTCGTCTGCGGCGACCACGAGTATCGCGATATCTGCCGCTGCCGCACCGCGCGTGCGCAGTGCCTTAAAAGCTTCGTGACCAGGAGTGTCGAGGAAGGTGATCGAGCGGCCGTTGTGTTCGGCGATGTAGGCGGCGACGTGCTGAGTGATGCCGCCCGCCTCGCCGGCCACGACGTTAGCCTTCCGGATATAATCCAGGAGGGAAGACTTGCCGTGGTCTATGTGGCCCATCACCGCGATGACGGGCGGTCTCGGTGTCCGCGCCATAGTATCTCTATTTCATCACAAAAATGGCTCTATTGCAATTATTTGATAGAATACAAAAATGTTTCGGAAACGGAGAACGTATCTCGATACGGCGGCGGGAGTAACTGCGAACCCGTCGTCGCCGCACGCCGAAGGCCGTGCGGCGAAGCAGGTGCTCGAGGAGGCGCGTACGGCTATCGCCCGGCTTCTCGAAGTGCAGAGCGATGATGTTATTTTCACCAGCGGTGCGACCGAGGCGAATGCGCTTGCGATACTCGGGTTCTTGAAGGCTGATGATCATGCGCTCTATTTACCGAGCTCACACGCGTCTATTGTAGAGAACATGAAGCTCGCCGCTCTACGCGGTGTCGAAGTCAGCGAGCTGCCTATTAAGGACAGTAAGGTGGACTGTGAAGCGCTGCGTGCACTACTGCGACCGAATACAAGGCTCGTCGCTATGGACGCCGTCTGCGGCGAGACGGGTGTGGTGTGG
>JBJOOS010000022.1:0-10994 GCA_046051155.1 Candidatus Parcubacteria bacterium | reverse complement strand
CGGCCTGTGCCTGCTGTAGTGCGGCAGAGAGGTTGGCGGTGTTGAGCTCAGCGATGATGTCTCCCTCGTGTACCTTATCGCCAAGCTTATAAAACACGTGCGCTATTGTGCCCGCGTTTTGGAATCCCAGGGAGACGCTCTGCATCGGCGTCGTGTTGCCGGTGACTGAAACGGTCTCAGTAATAGGCCCCTTCGTTACCGCTATAAACTGGTAGGCGGGCGTACCGCTCGACCTGAAGTAGAAGTATGCGCCGCCCCCGATAAGTAGGGCGAGGAGGGATATTCCCCAGATGGACTTAAAGAAGGCGAGGAATGGGCGAGGGCGAGTAGGCATATATAGTATAGGTACTAATAATGAATACTTCAGTATACTCCCAATAAGCTAGGAAATATATGGCGAAATAAGGCCACCTAAGTTTTGCACATGGGGTACCCGGAGAGCCTGAAAAAGAGTCATACTGTAGGGAGCGGACCACCATACCCCGCTTTATCCATCTCACTACATACATGAAAGGACTACACGGCATCTCGTTCATCCTCGTCGCCATCGGTGGCCTCAACTGGGGCCTCATAGGGCTCGGGCGCTTTATGGGCGGAGACTGGAACGTTGTTCGCATGATCTTCGGCTTCTCGGCGTCGCTCGAGGCAGTCGTCTATGTGCTCGTCGGCGTCGCTACGGTCCTGCTCGTCTCGACACACAAGAAGGACTGTCGTATGTGCTCTACGTCAGGAATGGGAATGGGTGCTGGTACGGGCACCGCGATGCCCTCGTAGGGGCTCGCGTGCGTAAAAGAACCGCCGGCGCGGAGCGCCGGCGATTCTTTTATTGACTTTCACTTCAAAAATACTAAAGTCTGAATTGGTACGGTAACAGGAACGGAGACATGGTTATGCCGAACAGTAAGCAGATGAGCGTGAGTGAAATCGCCGCGATAGGCAGCGCGCTCTACGAGGAGTCTAAGAAGAGGCTGGAGAAGAAGCACGTGGGCGAGTACGTGGTGTTCGACCTGGTGACGGGCAGGTACACCCTCGGCGCTACCTGCGCGGAGGCGACGCAACGGCACCGCGAGCAGTTCGCGGAGGCTCCCCGGTACACGCGGTTCATCGCCGGTCCGGAAAGGACGGTGATCCCGATGATTCGGCGCGTGCCGGAAATCATCAGCTACGGCTGACAGCAGGGAGAGCGTTCTCTCGAAGAAGCAAATCGCCGGCGATTACGCCGGCGATTCTTTTTACACAATGTGATAATCTACCTTTTAAGGAGAGGTGGCTGAGCGGCTGAAAGCGGCAGGTTGCTAACTTGCTTGGCGGGTAAAACTGCCACGAGGGTTCGAATCCCTCCCTCTCCGCCCGATTGAGCGCTAGTGTTTAGCGCCCGTTTCCCCCCGGAGAGCGAAGGGACACCGAACTAGCGCTGACATTGTGTTGGCCCGCCAGAAGCATAGAATGGCGGTATATGCCGAAGAAAAAGGTAGCCCAGAAGAAGATACCGAAGAAGACCAAAACTCCTAAAAAGAAGGAAGCTAAATTTGTTACCGTCACGAGCAAAAGCTACGGGAACGCTCTCAAGGGAACGAAGATCTATTATGAGGGGAAGAAGCCGAAAGCTCTGAAGAAGGACGGCACCATTCCGTTCGGTAAGCATGTGCTCGAAGCGCTCAAGCGGAAGTTCGGAAACGAGAAGTTTCGCTGGATACTCACGACCGAAGAGGACTCCATAAAGCCGGAGCGCAATATCATTCGCGTACGTACTTCACAAAAGACGCTGACGCGAATGGGCCGTTCCCTTTGGGATAGGACGCGAGACATAAAGAACGATACGGTCGCAAACTTCTTCTCTATCGCGTACCCATCGCACTTCACGCATGACCTAACGCCGGTATACGTTGCTGGAACTCTCTCGCACATGCTCGACGGTAAGATTATTCCACGCATGTCGACGGAAGATCGAGAGGCGATGAACGCCTTTCTTCCCGACTTCATCGCGTCGGAATCGCTCAACACGGTCAACCTCTTAAAAGCGAGCGCACAGATAAAGACGCTGAAAGAACTTGCCACCGATCTAGAGAAGGCGCTTGAAGGTAGCTACTCGGAGGGCTGGTGGCAGACCTACGTAAAGAAGAACATCCTTATCATCCAGCAGGGATATATCTCGGCAGTCGAGAAGATGAACGTCGCGATCGGTGGAACGAAGTTCCCGGACTTCGCGCTTGTCACGCACGATAACTACCTCGACGTACTTGAAATAAAGAAGCCGAACACGCAGCTTCTGAACTACGACGCGAGCCGTAAGAACTATTTCTGGAATCCCGAAATGGCAAAAGCCATAATCCAGACCGAAAATTATATTGAGAATATTCTCCATCACGCTGATGCGGTGCGGAACTACATTCGCGACACCTACGGAATCGAGCTGAAGGTACTGCGGCCGCGGGGCATCATTCTCGCCGGAGACACACGCAAGTTCGCTTCGGAGAAGGAGCGTGATGATTTCCGCCTCCTTTGTCTATCGACGAAAAATATCGTCTTCGTCACCTACGATGAACTCTTGAGTCGGTTACAGAACTACATCAAGGTACTCGAGGATCATTCAAAGTAACGGAGTCCGTTCTCACCATGAAAGACGTAGGTAGAAACGATCCATGTCATTGCGGAAGCGGAAAGAAATATAAACGATGCTGTATGGAAAAAGATGAGAAAAGACAGAAGCCGTCACCCGCAGGGGCTATTGCCGGCGTTTTATATGGGCCTATTGATGCGAGTGAGGACGATTACTTTACGTATCGTTTCCTTTTCCAGAATATGGAAATTCGGTCGTTCCTCGTTCCCAAAGAGAAGCGCCTCGAGTTCGATAAGGACTACGATGCCTTCTATCAAAACCTGATCGAGGCGCGTCTTGCGCGGAAGTACGCGTTGCGGGAACTTGCTCGGCACCGGGAAGAGATAGCAACCGGTAAAGACGGCATTGTGTCCGGCCACCAACATGAGAGTGGTGATTTCGCACCAGTCAATCTTAAGCCTTTCGAGACGGCATATAAGGTTCTGACTGAGAAACTTAAACCGATGGTCTACGGTCTTGGGTTTTTAAGAAACTAGTGTGGCCCCGTCTCCATTTGTTTGACACTCATTTAATGCTTATAATGGAGGTGATGAAAAACGATAGAAACGTGATGGCGTTATTGACCAAGGGATTGGAGGGGAAGTGGGTTGCTATGACCCTAGATCATAAAAAGGTGATCGACTCGTCGGCGGATCTCGCTACTCTGGAGGGTAGAATTGCGGACAATAAGAAAGTCGTATATATGAAGGTTATGAGCAGTGATCGGGAGTTTGCTTTCTAGAGCAATGAGCCTCAAGTGGGTTAAGTACCCGTATTCTCCACAGTGGTCGCCTGATGGTCTCGCGTATAGGCCAGCGTTAGACGTTGAAGTATCAAATGGCTCAAAACTTCGGATCATATTCGCGCTGGTTGATTCTGGCACCGACAGCATGGTTCTCGATGCGTCGCTTGCATCATCGCTCGGGATCGATCCCGATACCTGCGAGAAGAGACTACTCAGTGGGATTGGAGGAAATAGCCAAGGGTTCATGGCCGAGATAGAGGTTAAAGTAAAGGGATTCACCGAGAAGATTAAAGCACGAGCGCTTTTTCTTCAGAACGCCCCGTTTACCGCCCTTTTGGGTCAAAGAGATTTCTTCGATAACTTCTATATACGATTTGAGCATAGGAAAAGATTTTTTCTTCTCGCGAAAGCACCAAAGCAAAAAGCGGTAAAACAAGCTACATAACATTTTCTTGCAGAAAGTCGGGGCAGGGTAGGTAACCGAGAAGCCGTTCGGTATACTGGAATGATGATTGAACATCCTCCCGAGAAGACTGTGTACTTCGTGCGGCACGGGCAGAGCGAGGATAATGTCGCCGCTCGATTCCAATCGCCCGACTCGCCCCTAAACGAAGTGGGTAAGAAGCAGGCCGAGAGCATCGCCAAGAGAGTCGCCACGCTCCAGTTCGACGCCCTCATTGCGAGCCCTTTCGAGCGCGCGAGAGAAACGGCTCAGATAATAGCAAAAGCTACCGGTAAGGAGCCGGAATATTCAGACCTCTTTACCGAGCGGGTGAAGCCGACCAGCATCAACGGGAAGTCATACGAAGACGAGAAGGCGAATACTGCGTGGAGAGAGTGGGAGAAGAGTCTGTATACGTCGGGAATGCGGGTAGAAGACGGCGAGAACTTCGACGACCTCGTCGCGCGTGTCGACAAGGCGCTCGCATTTCTTACGGCTCGCCCCGAGAAGTCTATCGTCGTAGTGAGTCACGGCTACTTCCTGCGCGCTATCGTCGGGCGGGTGTTGCTCGGAGAAATGTTCTCTCCAGAAGCGTCTCGGAGATTCCACCGAGCGGCCGCAATAGAAAACACGGGGCTCACCGTCATCAGATATAAGAAAGTTTTTGAAGAAGAGTCCCTATGGCGTCTCTGGGTCTTCAACGATCACGCGCATCTAGGCTAATCTTGCAGAAAGGGTGGAGAGGGGTAGAGTTGGGCGAGAAATAGTACGGAGGTGGGACATGGCCACACAATACGGACATCTGATAGCAAGGGGTCTCATCAAGTGTTTGCCGAGCGATCGCGGGGCGAGGCGCATGCTTCATCCAGGAATCGTGGGGCTACGAGTTCCAGTCCTGTTCAAGATTGAAAGTGAGGAGGCCCAACACGGGGCGTCCCTGCGACGGACGGTACCGATCTACGCCGCGTATGCTGTCTTACAGTCGCACGCGATACGGATCTTTACCATCGCGAATCCTGAGTGGCCGAGTACGAGCTGGTATAGCGCATATCCTGGCGCGCTCTTCTTCTTCGAGCCCAGTTGTATTGAGCTCGACTTTGGACGAGGTGTGCTGAGCTACCCCAGCTTCACGGAGCTTGGGTTTACAGGTCGAGAGCTCGAATCGTGGAACGGACTTGAGCCATAGTGCATATAGGGCCCGCTGCCAGAGGACAGCGGGCTTTCCAATTTAGTGCGCCAAAGCGATAGAGATGATGTCCGTGGCGCCCGCAGAGGCGAGCGCGTCGATAGTCGCCTGGAGGGTGGCGCCTGTGGTGAGGACGTCATCGAGAACTATATAGAGGTGCGTGGCGTCTGCCGGGTGCGCGGCGCCGAAGGCGCCGCGCATGTTCTCCTCTCGCTTTTCTCGCGGGAGCGATACCTGCGAGGTCGTCTCGCGCGTACGCATGAGGAGCGAGGTGTCTATCGTAATAGCCGCCTCTCTACCAAGCGTGCGAAGTGCGCGCCGCGCCACTTCTGCCACCTGGTTAAATCCGCGCTCCTTCATCCTCTTCTGCCCAAGCGGTACCGGTACGAGCACCACTCTACGGCGTTCGAGGTCGTCGTGGCCAGTGAGGTACTCGGCGAGCACGTTCCCGAGGAGTTTAAACGCGCGCTCGCTCCCGTGATACTTCGCTTCGTGGAGCGCCGCGCGCACCCGCTCGTCAGAGAAGGGGAGGAGCGCTACCGTTCCTGGTCTTGTCTCGGGTACGAGACGCGGGGCGAGCAAGGCGAAGAAGTCGTCGTCAGTAATTCCGCGCAGTACGCGCTCGTCCACACGCGGCGGAAAGAGGAAATCGAAAAGGCGCATGGTATCATTCTCTCATGTCTTTCTTAAGTTCTCTCTTCGCACCGAAGGAAAAGAGTGTCCTCGGCGTGGACATCGGCTCCTCGTCGCTCAAGGTCGTCCAGATTCGTAAGGAGAAAGGTAAGGCCGTACTCGAGACCTATGGCGAGCTCGCGCTCGGTCCCTACGGCGGCGGCGAGGTAGGGCAGGCGACCAATCTCTCTGCAGAGAAGATAACCGAGACACTGAGGGATCTCTTGCGCGAAGCGAAGACGACGACCAAGGTCTGCGGTGTTTCCATACCCTTCGCGCGTTCCTTCCTCACGCTCGTAAATCTCCCCTATGCCGCCGACCAGAAGGAGCAGAAGACGATTATCGAGCTCGAGGCGCGCAAGTATATCCCGATCCCTATCAGCGAAGTACAGCTCGACTGGTTCGTTGTCCCGAACTCGACCCCTTCGCACTCGGTAAAAGGGGAGACTGACCACGGTAAGACCGTCGAGGTCTTGCTGGTCGCCGTTCACAACGACGAGCTCGCGATACTCCAGAAGACAATAGCCGAGGCAGGGCTCTTAGCCGGCTTCTACGAGATAGAGATCTTCAGCACGATCCGCGCGACCGTCGACGAGCCGATTAAGCCCGTGATGGTGCTCGACGTGGGCGCCGCTTCGACCAAGGCCTACGTGATAGAGCACGGCATCGTCGCTCTCTCGCACTCGATAAGCATGGGGAGTCAGGAGATTACGCGCGCGATAGCCGTGGCCAACGATCTCCCTATTGCGCGTGCCGAACAGCTTAAGAAGGAGAAGGGGCTCACCGAGGCCGCATTCACTTCGCCCGAGACGGTCTTCGCGCGTATCTTCGCTGAGGCGAGGCGCGTGATGATCCAGTACGAGACCGCGCATAAGAAGTCGATTACTCAAATCGTGCTTACGGGCGGCGGCGGTATCACCAAGGAGCTCGGCACGTACGCCAAGACCTTCTTCTCGATGGACGTCCGTGTAGCGAACCCGTTTGGTAAGACTCAGGCGCCCGCATTTATGCGCCCTGTGCTCGAAGAGATCGGTCCGGGCTTCGCTGTGGCAGTCGGCCTCGCTCTGCGCAAGCTCGACGAACTCTAATCGGGCGAGGTTTTACACAGGCGCAGTGCGCGTGCATCGGGCGGTAGCGTATACTGAACACAAATGGCTCTTTCTCCAACCATTCCCACCTCATTCGTACCTCGTTCCGTTGGTCCTCAACGGTTTCGTACTGATCTCAGTGGGGCCTTCGCCTTTGTCGGGTACTCTATATTGGGCGCTTCTTTCGTTATGGCGCTTGGCGTCTTCGGCTATGGACGCGTCCTCGTATCGGAGCAAGCATCAAAGGATAAAGAACTCGCCGCCGCAGTCTCCAAAATAGACTCCAACACCGCTGAAGGTTTCATCCGCCTCAACGACCGCCTCGCGCTCAGCCAGTCGCTCATGAACAATCACGTCGCGTTCTCGGGCCTGTTCAATCTCCTTGATGCGATTATGCCAAATACGGTTCGCTTCACCGCACTACACGCCATCGTCGACTCGGCTGGGGTCGCGCGAATCGACGGAGCGGGAACCGCGAAGAGCTTCAACGCGCTTGCCGCGACGTCTGCGGCCTTTGCCAATGACGGGAATATTAAGGACGCGATCTTCTCGAGCATTAAGGTCAATCGCGATAACTCGGTCACCTTCTTGCTCGCGGCGAAGCTTGACCCTAAGCTCATCACCTTTACCCCCGCACCAGCACCAGCATCCGCCACCCCTACACCCACACCATGAGTAGCCGCGTCCTTCCAACTCTGGCCATTCTCATCGCCGTCGGCATCTTCTTCGCCTACGTGAGTCCGCTCTGGTCGCAACAAATAACAGCAACGAAAGATGCTATCGCCAAAGATGACCAGGCGCTTGCGGCCGCTAAACAGTACAGCGCGCGCGAAACGGAGCTCGCACAAAAGCGCGACGCGATAGACCCGAACAATCTCCTACGCATCAATACGTTCCTGCCTGATTCGGTCGACAATGTCGGGCTCATTCTCAACATCAACGCGCTTGCGGCACGCTCGGGACTCCTCCTGTCAAACGTCGATGTCGCGGGCAATCCGCTCGACGACTCTGCGCAGTCCACGGCACGTGGCGCGAACGGCCCCTCGGTCGCGGCGAGCAATCCGGTCGGCTCAGTCGACCTCTCGTTGTCGGCTATCGGCACGTACGCGGCACTCCAGGCGTTTCTTACCGGGATAGAGAAGAGCGCGCGCCTCTTAGACGTACGCGATATTCACGTCACTGGCTCTGACACGGGCGTCTATACCTACCAGATGACCATGCGCCTCTATTGGCTCCGTTAATACTATGAAATCCAACACCACCATCCTTATCGTAGCCGGACTCATCGTCCTCGCTGGCGGGTATTGGTACTTTTCTGCCAAGACCAGTACGGGTAACGACGCAACACTCACCGCGACTACCGACCAGAACGAGTCGCAGGCGCAGTTCCAAACACTGGTAGTCGAGCTCCAGCCAATCACGTTTAATACCGACATATTTACTGATGCGCGCTTCATGTCGCTCATCGATCTCGCGACACTTGTCACGCCTGAGGTGCCCGGCCGCATCGACCCCTTTGCGCCGGTGGCCGCTGTCCCCGTGGTCGCTACCAGTACGCATAGTACGTCGTCCCGCACGCCTACGTCGGGTGCAAGCGGAAAATGAGTAATGAATTTTCTCGGACTACTCGTTAATAAAGGACTTCTCTCTGCAAAAGATCGTGCCGTAGTCGAGGCCGAAGTCGCGAAGAACCGCTCGCTCGTCGACGTGCTCGCCGAGCATAAGATCAAGCTTGCCGATGCGCTCGAGACGGTAGGCAAGGACTACGGGCTCCCGACGCGCATACTCGGTGACCCTCCTGCAGACGAGAATGTACTGAGCTATATTCCCGTCGACTCCGCGCGCAATTACGGCTTTGTCCCGCTCGACGAGGTCGACGGCGCACTCGAAGTCGGGATCACCGATCCCGACAACATCGAGGCGCTCGACGCCCTCCAGTTTATCTCGGGGAAGGTAGGCATCCCGTATAAAATCTTCCTCATTACGAAGCAGGACTTCGACCGCGTCATCGGCGCCTATCAGAACATCACGGGCGAGATCGGGAACGCGCTCACTGAGCTCGATACCACCAACAAGTCTCAAGCGAGCGCCGCGCGTACGCCCGCCGCGACGGAGAACCTTCTCAATAACGACGAGATTCTTAATCTCACGAGCTCAAACGCGCCGCACGAAGTGCTCAAGGAGGACGCACCGGTGACAAAAATCGTTTCCACGATCCTGCGCTACGCGATTGACGGGCATTCTTCAGACATCCACATCGAGCCGTCGCCGACGAAGACGCGAGTGCGCTTCCGTATGGACGGCGACCTGCACACCTCGCTCGAGTTGCCGATAAAGGTGCACGAGGCCGTGGTCGCGCGCATAAAAATTCTTTCCAAGTTGCGTCTCGACGAGAAGCGCAAGCCGCAAGACGGCCGTTTCTCGGCGACCGTCGATCGTCGACGCATCGACTTCCGCGTTTCGACCTTTCCGACCGAGTTTGGCGAGAAGGTAGAGATGCGTATCTTGGACCAGTCGAACGCCAACATGACGCTCGAATCGGTCGGCTTCACGGGTCAGCATCTTACCGCTGTCCGCGAGATTATGCAGGCGCCCTACGGCATTGTCCTTATCGCTGGTCCGACTGGGTCGGGTAAGTCGACAACCCTCTTCGCGATGCTGTCTGAGCTCGACCGGGAGACATCCAACGTCGTCTCACTCGAAGATCCGGTTGAATACGAGATCCCGGGCGTCTCCCAGAGCCAGGTGCGTCCGGAAATAGGCTATACGTTTGCTACCGGGCTTCGCTCCATACTCCGCCAAGACCCCGACGTGATCATGGTCGGAGAAATCCGCGACAACGAAACGGCCGTACTTGCCGTGCAGGCCGCCCTGACCGGTCACCTCGTGTTCTCCACCGTCCACACCAACACCGCCTCAGGCGCTATCCCGCGCCTCGTCGATATGGGCGTCGATCCCTTCCTTATCGCTCCGACCTTGGTCGCCGTAGTCGGCCAGCGCCTTGTGCGCAAGCTCTGTCCAGACTCAGGGAAGCCGTTTCCGATTGAGGACAGCATCAAGGTACTGCTCGACGAACAGTTTGCCGACTTACCCGAGAAGTATCGGAGCGCTTTGCCGCCTTTCAAGGAGTTTTATCATGCGGTGCCAACCGAGGAGTGTCCGAATGGTACGCGCGGTCGTACGGGCGTCTTCGAGATGTTGCGTATGACCAAGGACATCGAGCAGGTCTTGCTTAAGGAGCCGTCCGAGGAGAAGATCTATGCGGCCGCACGCGCGGGGGGCATGCTCACGATGCGCGAAGACGCGATCATTAAGGCGCTTGCGGGCGAGATACCGTTTGAAGAGGTGAACGTGCTCGGTGGGGCATTGTTCCCAGGCGGGGACATCGCTTGACGGGCCTGGTGTAGTATACTTTCAACAATGGCTTACCGAGTGTATCTGGTAGACGACGATCGGTTTCTGCTCGACCTCTATGCGGTGAAGTTCCGTAACGCTGGCCACGAGGCAAGTGTGTTTGGCGGCGGGGAAGAGCTCTTAGCTGCGCTTCGCAAGGAAGGTTCCGTAGATCCCGATGCTATCCTCATCGACCTCATCATGCCGGGGATGGGCGGGTTCGAGACACTCGAGACTGTCCGTAAGGAACAGCTCGCAAAGGGGACGAAGATCGTCGTGCTCTCGAACCAGGGTCAGGACTCTGATATCGAACACGCCAAACAGCTCAAGGTCGACGGGTACATCGTGAAGGCATCGGCGATCCCTTCTGAGGTTCTTGCACAGACGCTCAGCACTATCGAGTCCGGATCGGTGAAGGGCGCTGTATCCTAGTCATGACTGTCGACAAGCGACTCGCGGAGCTCCTCGATCTCCTTATTAAGCAGGGCGGCTCTGACGCGCACATCTTCGTGGGAGGGGCCCCGATGTTCCGCGTGGCTGGCCGGCTCGTTCCCGTATCGAAGTTCCCAAACCTCACTACCGAAGACACCGAAGCAATGCTCAAGAGCATCGTCCCTCCAGAGCGTTGGCAGACGTTTCTCGACAAGCAGACCATCGACCTCTCCTACGCGCACGGCGTCGACGGCCGCTTCCGTGTCAACGGGTATCGCGTACAAGGCACCACGGCGCTCGCGTTCCGTCTTATCCCGCGCGATATCCACACGTTTGCACAGCTCAATCTACCGTCGGTACTCGACGTGTTCACTCAGCGTGAGCAAGGATTCTTCCTGTGCGTAGGGCCGGTGGGGCAGGGTAAGTCGACGACGCTT
>JBJOOS010000021.1:0-11856 GCA_046051155.1 Candidatus Parcubacteria bacterium | reverse complement strand
CGCACTTCTGAAATGAAGGGTACAAACTCAGTGCCGTCGAAATAGCCGATGGCGACAGATGCCGTTGCGTGCCGCGTTTTGGACTGATCAGCAAATCGGCACATGCCCTCGTTACCGACGCCTTTCATAAACCATTTCACGAGCGCGCCCGGGAGACCGCCCATATCGTCGATAGAGACGCTTGCGTCATCGACTAACACCGGAGTTCCTATGAGCTTGAATGCTTCGCGCGCTTTCGCCTCAATCACTTCACGTACGTCGAGCGTCTGCACTTCGTACAGGTCGAGAGCGGCTGTCTGTATCAGTAGGTTTGTCTGGCGCGTAATTTCTTCAGCCTTGCTCTTGTTGCCGGTGACAAACGTAATCATGTCGTTATGACACGCCAATTGCGGCTCGGACCTGCCGCATCTTATCTTCAGACACCGTTCGCGCCCGCTCTCCCCCCTTAGCCAAAATCTCTGCAACGTGTGCATCAGTTATCGACAGGCGCCTCGTGCGAAGCGGAGCAAGATACTTATCCATGTCTTCTACCAGAGCGTCCTTAAGCTCTTTATACTTGCCGCGCTTTGCTTCGTAGAGCGACTCAAGCTCTGCTTCGCTTCGGAAGAGTTTGTGTATCGCGTAGACGTTCTCGGGTCGATCGCCAGAGGAGTCGGTTACGATCGACATGACGCGCTGTGCGAGCTCGTCTTTAGATGCAAAGAGTGGAATCGTGAATTGCGGCCGGCTCTTGGCCATCTTCTCGCCGTCGGTGCCGGGGATAACGCCGGTGCCCTTAAGAATCGTTTCCTTCGGCTCTTTAAACAGGGTGCCATAGGCGTTGTTAAACTTTGCCGCCGCTTCGCGCGCGTATTCAATGTGCTGTCGCTGATCCTCGCCCACTGGCACAAGGTCGGTGTCGTAGAGCAGAATGTCGGCAGCCATAAGCATTGGGTAGGTGAAAAGGCCGGCGCTCGCATCCAGACCCTTAGCTACTTTGTCTTTGTAGGCGTGGCCCTGCATAAGAAACGGAACAGTAACGAGGCAGTCAAAGATCCAGGCGAGCTCGGTGTGCGCGGGCACATCAGACTGTTTAAAAATAACTGCCTGCGTTGGATCGACGCCTACCGCGAGATAGTCTTTCACCACCGCGCTGATGCTCTCGCGCAACACTTCAGGCTTGCGGACCGAGGTTAGCGCATGGTAGTCGGCGACCATCAGGTAGCTTGTGTGATTTGTATAGGTCTCCACAAACGGCTTGAGAGCGCCGAAATAGTTACCGATGTGAAGCTCTCCAGACGACTGGAGGCCCGTTAGGAGAACGGTCTTGTGTTCACTCATACCCGATACGATACCACACCCGTGGTACGCTATGGATATGGAGAAACACCAGCGCGAACACCTCTCGCTTCTTGTCGTTCTTACGGGCTTCTCGGTATTACTCTTCTTCGTGTTTGCGCCGTTCTTCTCGCTACTTTCTTTAGCCGCCGTCTTTGCGATTCTGCTCCACCGCCCTTACGAACACCTCGCACGCTCACTGGGCGGTCGGTCAAACGTAGCCGCGAGCGTGACGGTCGCCGCGACCCTCGTCTTCTTTATCGTACCTCTCGTTTTCCTCAGCGGGCGCATCTTTCAAGAGGCGCAAGGTTTATATGTGAATATGACCGGAGGTGGTGCATCGTACGTGCACGCGCTTCAGGAAGCGGTGCAGAAACCGGTACAGCATATCCTCCCTGGCTTTACCGTTAACGTAAATGAGTATGTGGGCACGGCGCTCGGATTTATCTCGAGCAATCTC
Source organism: Candidatus Parcubacteria bacterium (assembly GCA_046051155.1). Taxonomy (GTDB): domain Bacteria; phylum Patescibacteriota; class Minisyncoccia; order Phycocordibacterales; family Phycocordibacteraceae; genus C7867-001. The sequence goes on along the minus strand of JBJOOS010000021.1, from coordinate 10,079 downwards.
GGCGCGCTCGCCTATCAAACCGCCTACATCGTTTTTGAGACGTTCTTGATGCTCATCGCATTCTTTTTCTTCTTGCGCGATGGACGTCCGTTGATCGCACTCCTTATCAACTCAAGCCCGCTTGGTACAGAGGTAACGCGCGAAGTGCTGACGCAGATGTATCGCACGATCCGATCGGTTCTGCAGGGTACGGTGATTAACGCGCTTATCCGCTGGCTGTGTGTCTGGGCGGCCTTCGCGCTCTTCCACATCCCAAACGCACTCCTCTGGAGCAGCATAGCGGCTGTCGTGGGAGCCGTCCCCGGCCTTGGCACCGTCTTCTCATTTGTCCCAGCGGTCATCTTCGCCTATGTACAGGGCGACACCTATGCAGTGGCTGGTCTCGCGCTCTTCGGCGCTCTCGCGGTGCTTCTTATCGATAATATTCTCGCGTCATACTTCTTCGGCAAGGGGCTCGCGGTCTCACCGCTCTTTGTCCTCTTCTCTATACTTGGTGGCTTCGCCTTCTTTGGTCCGCTCGGGTTTATCTTAGGCCCAGTCGTCCTGTCTGTGTTCCTCTCGGTCGTGCACGTGTATTCGCTCGAGAGCGGCGAGGTCTAGCTCGCTTTCTGTACCGGTTTCTTGACGGTCTTTTTTGCGCTTGCGACGACGCGCTTCCCCACTACCTTGGCGCGAGAGATATCTTTGCTGCCCGCGTGCATTACCTCGCGCTGAACCATCTTCCAGTTAGTCTTGAGCTCCTTTACTGCGCGCCTGAGATCAGCCGCATCGATAGAGCGAACGCCGTTGTAGGTACTCGCTACAGTGTCGACAATTCGTCCGAAGCCTTTCGCGTCCATCTTCTTCACATCTCCGGCCTTGCGTACTACTTCTTTCTTGAGATCACTTGCCCATTTCGTGGCGGTTTGTCGGTGCTTCTTAGCATCTTTGCTGCCGTAGAAGTAATACCCGGCTGCCGCAGCTGCGCCTGCCACTAAGAGTCCTGCGCCGATTTTCTTGCCGAGGTTTCCTTTTTCAATTTGTGCCATGATGAGTATGGTGATGGTTAAGACTCTTTTGTCTCGTGCTTTGTGGTTTTCTTGAGAAAACTGAACAGCGATTTTATCCGCCCTTTGCCTTGGCGTATTTCACTTCGCATTTCCGCTATATCTTGCCGTACGAGGTCGCTTTCTGTTGCAACTTGTTTTGAAATGTATTCGATGTGCTTCAGGATGCGCGCAAAGCGCCAGAGCACATACGCTGCGAGGAGGGTGAGGACGACGACTCCAAGCGTCGCCGCGAAGAAGAAAATATCCATCTTTAAGAATTCATTCATATATATATAAACCATAGCACAAAAACAGAATCGCCCAACATGGTCAGACAACCTGTTGGGCGATTGATTAATTAGGCAGTGCTCTGATCAGCAGCAGACAGGCGATCGGAATTGCCTGGTAGAAACTGCGCTCGAGGGCGACGCTCCAGTCGCGACCACCGAAGGCTTGATAGGCGTAGTTGCCAAAAATGCAACCAAGCAGAACAAAAGTTTCCGTCATAAAAGCCTCCAAATGTACTATTCTAAGGTTACCGAACAGATAGTCAGTTAACTGATCCGAATTACATCCTAACACATAGATAAATAGTATGTCAATACTCTGTGCATCGGGCAGGAGTTTCGAAGCTTACAGCTTCAGTACACCTTGCGGATTTTCTGTTCGCTCCGCTCCATAAAATGCTCGCAAGGTCTTCGAATCCTCCTCGCACGCCTCCCAGGCGTGCTCCGTCGCACGTACTTCGCTTCGCTCAAATGTGCGTCGGGGAGGATTCGAACCTCCGTAGGACTATGTCCGACAGGTTTACAGCCTGTTGCGATTGACCACTCCGCCACCGACGCAATGTGCTCACTATAGCCGATTATGATATTTTTTCAAAACGAGAGTAGTGTGTTATGGTGATTGCTGGCTCTTTTGTTCCAACGAGGTGCGAGATGACTGCAAGTGCGGTACAGGTGAAAATGGTCGAGTCTGGCCCTGAGTCAGAGTTGTTCAAGGGGATGCAGAGGCATGACGGCTTGTCGAATGCGAAAAAGCTGGAGGCGATCTGTCCGCCAGAGTTCTTGACGGCTGACAATCCGTGGTCGTGTTATGCGGAGGCGCATATCGGCAATCAGCCCAACCCGACGAACTGGCAGTGGGTAGATGCCGATCATGAACGGGCGACGCTTCAGCTACACGTTGAACAGCGTCACTGTCTGGACGGGATCTTGCTCGGCTCTAGCCTTGCACGTGCGTCTCAGCGGGCTGTTGGTGGGTGGATGCTCTCTCGGATGCTCAGGCGTGTCCCCGAGATCATGACACTCGCGTAAGCTTGGCCGACCGGCTGGGGGTGAGTATCGTAAGAGGCGCCGCGACATGAGTCGGCGCCTCTTCTTTTTATTTGAGCACAAGGATGAGGACGCCCTGCTTCCCTTTGCGTACGAGTGCGAAACCATGGGAGAGATCGCCAGGGAATATTTTCTGGTCGGGGCTCTCGATAATCTGACCCGAGAGCGTGATGCCCTTCCCCTCGATAAGTCGACGTGCGTCTGACTTCGACGATGCGAGGCCACCCTTCACAAGCGCTTCAGCGAGCGAAGCACCACCCTCTAGCTCCTTTTTAGACAAGGTCACTGACGGTGCTTCGGCGAGCGCGACGGCGAGCGCGTCACGAGAAAGATCTGCGAAGGGGGTGTCGCCAAAGAGCGCGTCAGTCGCGGCGGCGGCCTGCGCGGTCTGTGCGGGTCCGTGCACGATCTCGGTCACCAAGCGTGCGAGCGTCTCCTGTGCCTCGCGTGCAGCTGGGTTCTCTGCGTGTTTTGCCATGAGTGCGTCGATGTCAGCGAGCGGGAGGAAGGTGTACACACGCAGGTACTTCTCTATTCCCGCGTCGGGAAGATTCTTCCAGAATTGGTAGAAGCGGAAGGGTGAAGTCTTCTTGGGATCGAGCCAGACAGCGTTGCCCTCGCTCTTGCCGAACTTCTTGCCGGCAGCGTCAGTGATGAGCGGCATGCCGATGGCGTACACCTGCCTCCCGGTGCGCTTCCTGATAAGGTCCACACCCGAGAGGATGTTGGTCCACTGGTCAGAGCCGCCCACTTGGAGGTCGACGCCGTATTTCTCGTTGAGCGTGTAGTAGTCGAATCCCTGTAGGAGCGCGTAGGTGAACTCGGTATACGAGATGCTCTCGTCAGGGGTGTCGAGACGCTTCTTGATGATGTCGCGCTTGATAAGATCATTCACCGTAAAGTGCTTACCAACGTCGCGCAGGAACGGCACGAGCTTCACGCTCAAGAGCCACTCAGCGTTGTCGACCATTTTGAAGGAGGTCTGTCCGAGGATTTTCTTCAGCTGCGCTTTAATCGCGCGCGTATTTGATGCGACTATCTTCTCAGTTAGCATCGGGCGTTCGCCTTTTTCCTTCGGGTCGCCGATCATGCCGGTACCGCCGCCGACGATGAATACGAGCTTGTTACCGGCGTCGGCAAGGCGCTTCATCAGGAGTATGACCGCCAAGTTGCCTATCTGAGCAGAGTCGCTCGTGGGGTCGATGCCGAGGTATACGGTGCGCTGGGCACCAAGTATCATCTGCGGCTCGGCAGAGGAATGCTCTATCAGCCCGCGCGCTTTGAGTTCGTCAGCAAGTGTCATGGGGAAACTATACCACTAAGCCTTGCCGGTTATGAAGCCGCCTGCCTGGATTTCCCAGAGCTTCTTGTAGAGGTTGCTCTCCTGCGCGAGGAGCTCTTCGTGGGTGCCGGAGAGCACGACCTTCCCCTGTTCCATCACGATGATGCGGTCCATTTTCATGACCGTCGAGAGGCGGTGCGCGATAGCGATAACCGTCTTCCCCTCCATCAGCTTAATGAGCGCGTCTTGGATGAGTGACTCCGACTCAGAGTCGAGACTCGAGGTCGCCTCGTCAAGTACTAAGATGGGGGCATTTTTGAGAATAGCGCGCGCAATAGCGACGCGTTGGCGCTCGCCGCCCGAGAGCTTCACCCCGCGCTCGCCCACATAGGTCTCGTAGCCCTCTGGCAGTCTTAAGATAAATTCGTGGCAGTGCGCCTTCTTCGCGGCCTCGACGATTTCGTCCATCGTCGCGTCTTGCTTGCCGTAGGCGATGTTCTCGCGCAGCGTGCGGTGGAAGAGGACCGGATCTTGAGGAACCAGGGAAATGTTGTTACGTAGACTGTCTTGGTAGACGAGGGCGATGTTTTGGTTGTCGATGTAGATACCGCCGCCAGAGACATCGTGTAAACGGAGCAATAGCTTGGTGATGGTCGTCTTTCCCGCTCCTGAAGGACCGACGAGCGCCACCTTCTCTCTACTCTTGATAGACAGGTCGAAATGTTTGAGCACGTTATTTGTTACATTGAAGCTGAAGTCCACATCACGGAACTCGACGGTGCCTGCGGACACGTGCAGCTCCTTGGCATCGGCTGCGTCTTGTATCTCGAGGGGCATGTTCATGATGTCGACAATCTCAGTCGCATCTGCGTAGGCGGAGAAGATGCGGCGAACAGAGTTGCCGAAGTTCCAGAGCTGTAGGAATGACGCCAGGATGTACGACTGTATGAGTGCGAAGTCGCCAATGGTGATAGCGCCCGCAAGCCAGAGTTTAATGCCTGCATATATCAACCCGAACTCGAGCAGGATGCTGAGGAGTCCCTGGCCCATGTTGATGTATTCGTCGAAGGTCCACGCCTTAAATCGCAAGACGCGAAGCTCTTCAGTCACGTCGACGAAGCGTTTGCGCTCCAGAGTAAGCCCGCCAAAAAGCTTAACGGCCGTTTCGTTTGTCAGCGTGTCCGCGAGCTTGCCCGTCACCTCCGAGTCTTTCTCGGCAGAAGCGAGGTTGTAGCGCATCTTGTAGCGCGCGAGAAATAGCTGGAAGGCAAGGAAGACGACTGCCCATCCGAGATAAATTTCACCAAGGAGTTTATTCCGTGAGAAGAGGACGATGATAATACCCGCGAGTGAGATTATCACCGGCAGTACATTGAAGAAAATCTGATCAGACACATCCTCAAATGACTTCGATAGACGGGTGACCTTGCGCACAAGAGACCCGCTGAAGTTATTGGTAAAAAATCCGTAGGAATGCAACAGCAGTTTGTCGAAGGCCGTACGGACGAGGTCGGTCATCACCTTCGCGTCCGTATAGAGGATCGCGAACTGCCCAAGTCGGCGGCAGGACCATGCGAGCATATTGAGCGCGAGCACGATGAACAGGGTGTTCATCAGCAGTGGTAGCGCCATACTTGGGGACGCCGCGCTGGACCCAAGCGTGTCGAGGATCTGTTTGTAGAAGATGGGGATGACGACATCGATCGCACAATAGGCGGCCATGAAGAAAAACGCGGCGGCGGCCACGACCCAATAGCGCCTGATGTGTCTCCAGAAGACGTAAGACACATCACGCACGGAAAACTTCCGTGTTGTTTCAGTCATCTATAAATTATAACGCAGAAACTGCTGTTCTAGTGTGCGAGGAAGAAGAGGCCAATCGCGGGCGCAATAAACCAGAAGAAGAAATAGGTCTTCGCCGCGAAGAGCATATCGAGCGCCGGGGTGAAGTGGTACACGCTCGCGACTGGGAACACGTGATACGCGAGCGAGAGTAAGAGCCCAGCCGTAAGGAATGAGAGGAGGATAAGGCTGAGGGAGCCAATATCGAGAAAGTCAGATACGACCACGCGGCGCATAATCACGTAGAAGACGAACACCAGCGCGAGGTAGAACCCGACCCGGGTGGCGAGCGCGGTTATCGCTGGCGCACTCGGGAGGTACGAGTCGTACGGGAACACGGCGTAGACCGCATACGCGGTGTAGAAGGAGAGGATCACACCGACAAACGGCCCTCGCCCCACATAGCGAGAGAAGAGGACGAAGACGCCCACGAGTACGATAACGATGAGGAAGTCACTGACCGAGTTCCATGCGGTGAGTGCTATTGGCCCCGCCACTGAAGTCACCTGGGTAATCGCTTCTGCCGTGTTACCAGACATGGCTACAGTATACCTGGCTAGAGGCCTTCGGATTTTAAGTCTTCAACAACCTTCTTCGCTTTGCCTGAGAGCTTGTGCGGGAGCGCGACTTCGAGCCGGATGATAAGGTCGCCGCGCGAGCCGTCGACGGGGATACCCTTCCCTGCGACGCGCAGGAGCTCCTCGGCGCGCTTCATCACGGGAACCTTCACTTCGAGTACCTTGCCTTCGAGCGTCTCGACGGAGACGGTGGTACCGAGAATCGCGTCAGTAATCTTCACCGGTAAGTCCATCACAAGGTTTGCGCCATCGCGGCGGAAGACGGTATGCGGCTTCACGTGCACCTTCACATAGAGGTCGCCAGCGGTACCGGCCTTGATCGCTTCGCCCTGGCCCTGCATGCGGATCATCTCGCCGTTGTCGATGCCTGCGGGAATATTGACCTTAATCTCCTCCTGCTTACGGAGCGTGCCGTGGCCTTTGCACTCGGTACACTTCTCCTTCGGGATCTTACCGGTGCCGTCGCAGGCGACGCAGGTGCGCGAGCTCGTGAACTGGCCGAGGATAGAGTTACGCGTCTCGTGGACCTTACCACTGCCGTTACAGGTCGTACACTTCGCCATCTCAGTACCCGTCTTACCGCCGGTGCCGTGACAGATTGAGCAGGTCGACACCTTAGCGATGAGGACCGTGCGCGTCGTCCCGAAGGCTGCGTCCTTAAACGGAATCTCGAGGTCGATAGAGATGTCACGGCCGCGCGGAGTCTGCTGGCGCTGTCCGCGGCCCGAGAAGATATCGCCAAATATGTCGCCGAAGTCGAACTCCGCACCCTGTCCGCCGAAGCCCTGTTGGAATTGGCTGAAGTCGAATCCGCCAAACGGATTGCCGCCGCCTTGCTGATGGGCGCCGCCATTGCCACCCGGGAATGCCTGGCCGTAGGCGTCATATTCGCGGCGCTTACGCTCATCGCTTAAGACCGAGTATGCCTCGGTAATCTCTTTAAACTTCGCTTCGTCGGTGCCGCCCTTGTCGGGGTGATACTTGTGCGCGAGTTTGCGGAACGCTTTCTTGATATCGTCGGGACTCGCCTTCTTGTCGACTCCGAGTACGTTGTAATAATCCTTTGCCATATGCGCTGATTATACGCCGAACACTTTTCGTATGCAAAATGTAAAGGCGGCACAGGGAGGATTCCCTGCGCCGCCGGTGCTTACTGCCACACGCTTTGTGGCCAGCGCAGACGATACTCGCGTACGCGATACAGCACCGCAACGTGTGTCTTCTTCGACACGACTGGTCTCGGACCGACCGGTCGACTCTCGAGCTTGTCGAGGTCTTCCAGTATCCGGAGAGCCACTACCAGAACGCCAGAAGAGGGAGCAAACGCAAGGTACCACCAGAAGGAGTATGGGCGAATGAAACGCTCCCAATTCCACCAGGCTTTATTTGCACGCACCACCTTCCATGCGCTCACGGCAAGACGCTTCTCGATGTGGTGGAAAGAAACCCAGGAAGAGGAGCGCGGGGCGAGAGTCGCGACCACTTGGTCTTGAATAGTTCTATGCACAAAGATCTCCGTCGATTGAATGAGTACAGATTAAATCATAGCACGCAGTGTAAAATTAGCAACGGCGCGAGGTATTCCTCGCGCCGTTGCTTTGACTTATTGAATTTATGGCTTCTCCTTAAACTCTGCGTCGGTCGCTGGAGGCGTGTCTCCCGGGGGCGGAGTACCGCCGTCTGCTGGTGGCGTGGTCGCCTTAGCCATCACCTCGCCAATCTTGGAGAGCGCTGACGAGAGCGCTTCGGTAGCGGACTTAATAAGCCCCGCGTCCTCGCTCCCCTTCGCGGTCTTGAGTGCGTCAATCTTATCCTGGACTTCCTTCACGACTTCAGCACCAGCCTTCTCGCCGAAGTCTTTAATCGCCTTCTCGCCGGCATAGACTGCCTGATCAGCAGTGTTACGCAGGTCGACGAGCTCTTTGCGCTTAGCGTCGTCTGCGGCGTGCACTTCTGCATCGGCGGCCATCTTGTCGATGTCGGCCTTTGAGAGACCGGTTGAGCCCTCGATGCGAATTGACTGCTCTTTGCCCGTCGTCTTTTCTTTTGCCTTTACGGTAAGGATGCCGGAGGCGTCTACGTCGAAGGTGACTTCTACCTGTGGCATGCCGCGCGGAGCTGGCGGGATACCGTCGAGCATAAATTTACCGAGTGACTTATTATCGGCGCTCATCGCGCGCTCGCCTTGGGTGATGTGGATCTCGACTGACGCCTGATTGTCGGCGGCAGTAGAGAATGTCTGTGAGCGCGAAGTCGGGATCGCCGTGTTGCGCTCCACGAGTTTCGTCGCGACACCGCCCATGGTCTCGATAGCGAGCGAGAGCGGGATCACGTCCACGAGCAGGATGTCCTTCACGTCGCCCTGGAGGATACCGGCCTGAATAGCCGCGCCGATGGCGACGACCTCGTCAGGGTTCACCGACATGTTTGGCTTCTTCGAGAAGAACTTCTCTACTTCTGCTTGGATCTTCGGCATGCGCGTCTGGCCGCCGACGAGAATCACTTCATTGATATCGCCAATCTTAAATGGTGATGCGTCCATCGCGCGCTTGGTGATAGCCATCGCGCGTTCGATAAACTCGGCTGAGAGCTCCTCGAGCTTGGCGCGAGACATCTTAATGAGCAGGTGACGCGGACCAGAAGCATCGGATGTGAGGAATGGGATGTTGATCTCGGTCTCCATCGCGCTTGAGAGCTCAATTTTCGCCTTCTCTGCCGCTTCGTCGAGGCGCTGGCGAGCGAGCGCGTCGCCGCGCACGTCGATACCACTCTCCTTCTTAAATTCGTCGGCGAGCCAGTTGATGATCTTCTGGTCGATATCCTTACCGCCCAGGTGCGCGTCGCCGTCGGTACTCTTCACTTCGATGACATCGCCTCCCACATCGAGCACGCTGATGTCGAATGTACCGCCCCCGAAGTCGAAGACGACAATTTTCTCATCCTTCTTCTTGTTAAATCCATAGGCGAGTGCAGCGGCAGTCGGCTCGTTGATGATGCGCAGTACTTCGAGGCCCGCGATTTGGCCCGCAGCCTTTGTAGCGCTGCGCTGGTCGTCGTTGAAATACGCTGGGACCGTGATGACCGCTTGGGTAATCTTCTCGCCGAGCTTCGCCTCTGCGTCTGTCTTCAGCTTGCCGAGAATCATCGCAGAGATTTCTTCCGGGCGATACCACTTATCAGTCATCTTGACCTCAATACCTCCCTTCTCAGCCTTGCGCATTTCAAATGGCACAGCCGCCTTGTCCTTCTGGACCTCCGGTTCGTCGAACGAGTGACCGATGAAGCGCTTAATCTGGAAAATAGTGTTGAGCGGGTTCGTCACCGACTGGCGCTTCGCGAGTGTACCGACGATGCGCTCGCCGTTCTTACCGACCGCGACGATGGAAGGCGTCGTGCGCGCACCCTCAGCGTTCTCAAGTACGCGCGGCTCGCCGCCCTCGACGATAGCCATCGCGGAATTCGTAGTGCCCAAATCTATACCGAGAATTTTTGCCATATATTTTTAAAGTTAGATGTATATTTTACGCTTCCTATTTTGTGTTTGCAAAGTGTCCGACGCGCACCTTGGCCGGACGGATGACGCTGTCGCCCACCTTCCACCCTCTTTCTAATACCACAGTCACCGTATCGTCTGTTTCAGCTGAGTCGACGGCGTCCTGGCCGAGCGCGTCGTGGATAGCGGGGTCGAACTTCTCGCCCGCCTTCCCGACCTCCTCGAGCTCGAGGGCCGCGAACGCGCTCTCGATCTGGCGGGCTATAGCGAGGAACCCCTCCGGCACCTCACCGTGCTCTTTGGCGCGCTCGAGCGCGTCGAATGCCGGGAGCAGAGTCTCGACGGCTCGTACTTTACCTTTTAACTCTGCTGCCTTACCTTCGGTTTCAAATCGCTTCAGCGCGTTTACGTAATCCGCCTTCGCTCTCTGCCACCCGTCCATGTATTCCCGGCTTTCTTTGCGTGTAGACTCGAGCTCGGCACGGAGCTTCTTCACCCTCGCCTCGGCCTGTTCGTCGGCCT
>JBJOOS010000020.1:0-11903 GCA_046051155.1 Candidatus Parcubacteria bacterium | reverse complement strand
TGGCAGGACAGCTGGTAGACCAGAGGTCAGTTCATCCCGGTCCTCTCGTACTAGGGACGAGCCCTCTCAAGAATCAACGCCTGTAGTAGATAGGAGACCAACCTGTCTCACGCATCTACGTTTACTCCGATTACTCGGAGGATCGGACTGTAACTTTATCCGTTCTGGATAATCAACATTCAGTCTCTACGGGCATTCAGTTTGAATTTCCCTCGGTATTGCCCACTCGTACACAACGAGCTCGGGTTTTACCGATATAAGTTGATTTCTTCTTCCGTATTCCTACGGAAGACCGCCGTAAGTATGTCTTCGCACATTGCGTCTCCACGCAACTAACAATTCCTCGTGGATTCAGACCGTTCAAGTATCGATTGCTAAATCAATCTCTGAACGGTCTGAACCCAGCTCGCGTACCTTTTTAATTGGCGAACAGCCAAACGCTTGGGAGCTTCTCCACCCCCGCGCTAAGGTGAGCCGACATCGAGGTGCCGAACTCCGCCGTCGCTATGGACGCTTGGGCGGAACTAGCCTGTTATCCCCAGGGTAACTTATATCCGTTAATCTTTGGCCGCGTCTAAGGCGTACCATCGGTTCACTATGCTCTGCTTTCGCATCTGTTTGGGATGTACCCCTCTCAGTTAAGCTCTCTTATGCCATTACACTATCGCCACGGTTTCCATTCGCGGCTAGAGAACCTTAATAGACTCCTCCGTTACTTTTTAGGAGGATAGCGCCCCACCAAAACTACCCGCCACGCACGGTCCCCTGTTGGATCCCAACAAGGTTAGACATTACACACAGCAAGAAGGCTATTTCATTGTTGACTCCACACCAGCCGAAACCGATGCTTCAAAGTCTCACCTCTATGCTACGCATGCAGCACGTAATGCCAATACGAAGCTGTAGTAAAGCTCCTGGGGTCTTTTCGTCTAACTACAGGTATCCGGCATCTTCACCGGAAGTGCATTTTCACCGAGCGAGTCCTCGAGACAGTTCCCCAGTCATTACACCATTCGTGCACGTCGGAACTTACCCGACAAGGAATTACGCTCTTCGATTCCTTTCAGCACGCGAAGGACCATATCTTGTCCCGCTTGCGCGGGCTATGACGTATGGCCTCTTGGAGTCAATGTTGGACAAACTATACATTACTGCATAGTCAGGTAACTTGGCGTATCTTCTGTTCACCCTATAACCGTCCTAGTCCTTCTGGGTTCGAGCTTGCGCTCGAACCCAGAACCTTAGGACGATTATAGTTATCGCCGACATTCACCGGGGCTTACACAATCCAGCACTTCATATTGCTATGAAGCACCCATCATGGTTGACCTTCCGGCATTGGTCAGGTGTCACCCCCTATACTTCCTCTTACGAGTTTGCAGGGAGCTGTGTTTTTGGTAAACAGTTGCCAGGGAAACTTTCACTGCGGGCTCTCATCCTTGCGGACGAGAGCCAGGCCTTATCGCTAACTTACGGCCGCTTTTTTGCCGAGTTCCTTGAGGACATCTTACTCGTTCGTCTTGGTCTTCTCGACCTGACCACCTGTGTCGGTATGCGGTACGGTCGTCTCTATGGTTGATGCACAGAAGATTTTCTAGAAACCGCGCTTTACGCTCTCTCTCCCTCCGAAGAAGAAGATCGTGTCGGTGCTCGGAGTTAATGCATGCCGGATTTACCTAACATGCCCCCTCACACAAACAACCGGAATCCAATAACCGGCAACATATACAGCAGTTCGTCACTCCATAGCCCATAGAAACGGTCAGGGAATATTAACCCTGTGTCCATCGGGTGCGGCTCTCGCCATCCCCTTAGGCCCGACTAACCCTCAGTTGATCACCATAGCTGAGGAAACCTCGGTCTTTCGACGTGCGGGGTTCTCACCCGCATTGTGGTTACTTGTACCGGCATTCTCACTTCTGTACGCTCCACCACGGGTTACCCCTTAAGCTTCAGCGCGAACAGAACGCTCTCCTACCGCGTACGACTTTCTAAAAAGTCGCACACCCGCAATTTCGGCACGACGTTTAACCCCGATCATCTTCGGCGCAAGGACTCTCGATTAGTGAGCTGTTACGCTTTCTTTAAATGGTGGCTGCTTCTAAGCCAACATCCTAACTGTCAATGAGTCCTCACTTCCTTGTGATGTACTGAACGTCGATTTTGGGGCCTTAATTGGCGATCAGGGCTCTTCCCCTCTCGATCGATGGAGCTTCGCCCCCACCTTCTAACTGCTGCCCGAGTGCGGAGTATTCGGAGTTTGATAGGAACCACGAGATTTCTCCCTGTTGGTCCCTTCCAGTGCTCTACCCCTCCGCACACGTTATGGCAACGCCAGCCCAAAAGCTGTTTCGGAGAGAACCAGCTATTTCCAGATTCGATTAGCTTTTCACTCCTTACCACAAGTCATCCCAATGCGTTGTACGACATACGGGTTCGGGCCTCCATCTGTCTTTCGACAAACTTCACCCTGCTCATGGCAAGCTCATCTGGTTTCGGGTCGTATGTATCCTACTAATGCGCTATTCACGCTCGGTTTCCCTTAAGCTCCGCCCCGGAAGGGCTTAGCTGTGCAAGATACATACACTCGCCGGCTCATTCTTCAATAGGCATGCCGTCACGGAAGTCTTGCGACTCCGCTCCGACCCCTTGTAAGTACACGGTTTCAGGTCTATTTCATTCCCCTCTCGGGGTTCTTTTCACCTTTCCCTCACGGTACTAGTTCACTATCGGTCATAGGACGTATTTAGCCTTACCGGTTAGTTCCGGCAGATTCGATCGAGCTATTCGTGTCTCGATTTACTCAAGAATATAAACAAAAGTCGTCGTGCATTTCGCATACGGGGCCATTACCCTCTGGGGCACTGCTTCCCAGCAGTTTCTGCTATACAGACGATTGATAACTTTTTCACATTAAAGTGAGTCTACATCTTACAACCCCAACATCCGAAGACGTTGGTTTGGGCTTTTCCCTTTTCGCTCGCCGCTACTTAGGGTATCACGAGTGTTGCGTTCCATTCGCACGAACATACGCGCGAACGGAACGCAACACCTATTGTTCTCTTTTCCTCCTGGTACTGAGATGTTTCACTTCCCAGGGTTCGCTTCAAGCGGGCGTTACCCCACTGATTACAGTTCAACACTGTCGGGTTTCCCCATTCGGAGATCTCCGGATCAAAGACTACAAACCGTCTCCCCGGAGCTTTTCGCAGGTTAGTCGCGTCCTTCATAGCCGTCCTAGGCCAAGGCATCCACCGTGTACTCTTATGTCTCTCGTACGGAGACCTATATACCACACTCTTTTTCGCACACACTTTTCCCCGCGGCGTAAACGCCGCGGGCTTTTCATTTACCTATTCACGTATTCGTATGTCAAAAATCGGTGTCTCTTTTCGAAACGAAAACCGCCCCAAGGGGCGGTTTTCGTGTGCTTAGTGCACCCGAGGCCTTACGGCCTATCCGCTCCTAAAAGTGAAGTTTTTCGGTTCGTAGACACGTAAAAGAGAGTATAGAGGAGACCCGTATAAAGCGCAAGGGCGCGCAAGGCACAGGTAAGAAACTCTCACCCTACCCCGTCCAATTAAAGAGCATAATACTGAAGTCCGCGAGGTTTACGTTGCCATCGCAGTTGAAGTCGCCCTGTGGACCCCCGCCCCAATTAGTGAGAAATATAGAGAAGTCAATTAAGTTCACTTTACCGTCACCGTTCAGGTCGCTCGAGCTATTACAGGCACCCACTGCTCCCGCCCCCACCGTAAGCTTAAGCGGTGTGCTGTAGTTGCTTATCGAGTCTGCAGATTTAATAGTACGTGCCGAGATTTGATAGGAACCCTTGGACAAAGTTTTACCGGGAATGACTACCGACCAACTCCCCGCCGAGGACGAGGTGGCGGTGAGCAGTAACGGGTTACCCACCGCCGAGACCTCGACTTTGGCGCCTGGAGACGTTGCTCCTGAGACGGTTATGTCATCACCGACCGCAACCGTGTTTGATGTCACTGCCACAGACGGCGGTAAGAGAATACTGGAAATCAAGTTCGCGCTCCCCTGATTCACCGTTAGTGTTTCCGAATCAGCTGATGTCTTCACCCCGCGCGAATCAGTCGCGTACACACTAAACGTGTAGAGACCGCGTTCGAGATTCGGGACCGTGGTGTCAAACCTGCCGCTCGAGTCCGCCGACGTTACTGCTGCCACCGATCCGTCCTGCAGAACGGTCACGGACGCACCGGGCGACGTAAACCCGCTTAGCTCTACCGATCCGAGGTAGAGCACCTGACTGCCAAAGGGATATTGGCCAGTGCCATTGTTGTTTCCAGACGAAGAAGAATCGCTCGAAGCGGAGGATGTGTTTGAAGCCGGTGTCGGCGAGAGCGTAAAGGATATCGGGTAGTCGTTAGTGTTGGCCAGACCTTGCGTGCTTATACAACGAACATAAAACGAGTACGAGGTGTTGTTTTGGAATCCAGTGAGGTCGGTGTAAAACACAGAACCAATGCTCGGCGTGAACGCGTGAGTCATACTGCCATACACGACCCCCGTCGTTGTCGCATAACGACAAGTCGCGAGCTCGTCTGTCGTGAGCGACAGTTCAATAATCGAACTGCCTGCCGCTATGGTGCCTGACGGCTCACCGTTCGTACGAAGCGGTTCGTGTTGCACAATGCCGACTGATGCGGAGACCGGAGCGACAATCGCGACCATCGCTGTTCCATAATCAAGGGTGGCGCCGTTCCCGAGGAACGTGTTGATGCGGATGCGATAGGATCCCAGAGTATCTGCATTCACCGGTGCATCCGTCGATGTCGATGCGAGCGCGACGCGGACCGCGCTTCCCGCGGGGATGTCATCGGTCGTATTAAGCGTAAAGCTAATCGATGGTGAAGATCCACTCACAATAGTGACACCGTCTTCAGTCGCGCTCTGGGCTGAAGCGAGAGTGCGTGGCGCATACGGACCGCCTGTCGACACAAGAAGCGATACGTCACTCACGTTGAAACCGACTGGGAACGAGAACGCGCCTTCGGGCACGACCACGATTCTTCCTGAGGCAGGAATAGCCTGTGCGACCGTGAACTCTATCGCGTGCGACGCCCCGGTCGTCGGTGCCGACGTAGAAATCAGATCGCGCACGAACGAGAGCATGCTTGCGTCTGCGGACGGAGCACATGCAAAGAACAGCGCGCAGGCGAGATTGACGTAGATGAAGCGGCGGGTCATCGCTTCTAGTATAGCCCTACTTCGGTGACGATTGGAGATTCACGGTAAACGGGCGGGTGAGTAGTGAGTCGCCTTGACCCCGACTCCGCCTCCAATCGAAATAAAAATTAACCGAGATGAGCAGGAACACGAAGATACTTGCGATGAGACTGTAGAATCCAAGAGTATCGTTTGCACTACTTGAAAGTGACTGCTGGAGATCCTGGATGTGCTGTTGCTGTACGTCGAGCTGTGCCGACTTCTGCTCTAGCTGCCCAGCAAGCGTATTGTCCGGGTTTGCCGGAACGCCTGCCGAAATGCTCACCGACGCCGCGGCCAGCTGGGTACGCGCGGTCAGTGCCAGTTCTGACGGCGACGCGAGCAACAGCGCGTATCCGAGAAGCGCGACCGCGACAATGCCGCCAGAGAGGTTGATGCGACTTATTGGTATATTTCTTTTCCTCGGGCGCTTAGGCATACGTACGCGGCAGGTATCGTATCGCGAGTACTATGCGAACATAATAAAGAGCACTGCGAGAAGTATGGCACTTGCGAGAAGCGCGACGACCAGGATTATCGTGAGTCGTGATCCAGTTCTATTGTGCTTCCTCCCGTAATAGCTGAGGTCCGTGTCCGCTGTTCCTGCCGCTGAACGCACGCCGCTCAACTTCTGGCGCACATACATCCGCACCCAGAAGTACACGGCGAGAATGACGATAAGAAGCGCGCCCATGACCGTTGCTACCAGCTTAAGCGGAATGATCCAGAAGGAAGTCGTCGCGGAGATGGTGCGCTTACCATCGCTTCCGTATGAAAAACTGACAATGGCTTGGTATCGCCCGATGGCAAAGCCGTCGTCTTTCCAGTTCACGACGTACGGCCGCGTAGAACCCGGGAACACTGGCGCGAGTGCGTCATTCACCGAGAGGCTGGCGACCTGCTTCCCGAACATGTCGGTAATCTGAATCACCCCTTGCGGACGCTCGAGGATGTTGCCCAAATTTTCCAACTTCGTCGTGAAGGTAACGTCAGGAGAACCATAGAGAATCTTGTTGGTTGAGAACTCACGCAGGCGAGCATCCTCAAGAACGGTGCCAGCGATCTGGAGACTGATAACATCTCCGACTTCGAAGTTCACTGCAGACCCCGTGTTCGTCTGAGGATCGGACAAATAGTTGAAGAAAATTCCACCAAAATGCGCTCCCGGACTTGCATTCGATGGTACCAGTGCGGTAAGTGAGACGGCACGCGATTCACCCGCCTTAAGAACTATTGGCGCAGTCGGTACCTGTATCCAACTCGACAATGAGTAGGCAGTCTCTTGATCTTTCGGAGCAAAGATAGGGCGTCCGCTGTCGTCGAGGCCGTTGATATCCTTGGTCGACACGGTGTATGAACGCTCGACAGATGCGATGTTTGTAACCGTGACGGTAAACTGATAGGCCTGTCCCGGATTCGCCTTATCCTCAACGACGGCTGGCTGGACTTTGAGCCCGTCGGTCGCCTCTGCGGATACGGATGGGACGTAGGTAAAAGAGAGCATGATTCCCACAAACGCTATGGCTATCGAGCGATGGGTCATAGGATAATGCTGTAGACGTTTTCATTGTACCACACAATAAAGACACAACCCGCCTTCTGGCGGGTTGTGTGCGTAACTATTTGTTCAACTAGAAGGTCGGGGTTGCGACGTAGGTCAGGGTATTTGTGTAGTCGTTACCTGCCTCTTGAAGGGTACCGATCTGAATTGTGTAGAGCACGTGCGCGAGGCCGCTGTTCTGGACGGACCCGTTAGAGGGGCCAGGGTTTGAGAAGATTTGTCTCGGCAGATCAATATTGCCGACATACTTCGCACCACCGGCGAATTCAGCGGCACCCTCGTCGGCATCATCGCTCGAGACACCGAGGTGACCGTACGAACTCGGGACGTTGAGCGTGTTGCTTGGAGCGGCCCATGCTGTCGGCGCGCTGGTTGTTGCACCGTTATTGAAGAGGTCGATGGTCGCACCAGTCGACGAGGTAAGCGGCTGATTCTCCTGAACCGTAACTGCAAAGCCGTTACGAGCGTTCGTGGTGACGTTTAGTGTCTGGGCGAGCGTACTTGAAGCGCCTGGGGTCAGAGTCGCGAACGGCAATGCTGTCGCAGTGGTCGAACCGGTGGTAGGGATTCCGTTGATGACCGTTGTTGTCGCGACTCCTGACACAGTGAAGGTGAAGGTGGTGTCGACTGATGCGGTCACGGTTACGTTCTGCAATACTGCAACACGCGTGTCGCCAGTGTTTCCTGAGGAGCCAGCGAGACGAACAGCGTATGATCCCGTTGATCCTGGGTTGAAGATGAGCGGTGTAGAACTGCCGATGGTCAATATGATCGCCGTCGAGGCTGCAATGGTGGCAGATCCAGCGCAAATGGTGAACGTGTAGTTTTCATCGGTACCTCCGTTGAGGGTTGATGAAGCCTGAAACTGGTTACCCGAGGTACAGTTGGCGGTGTAGAGATACGGAGTGCCTCCGGCGCTGAGGAAAAAGTCTGTCGATGACGCTGGTGAACCTATTTCCGAGAATGCGCTCGTACCCGGCGTGGTGTTAAGAGGGTCGAGTGATACCTTGAGTGTTTGTGCAGGATTTACTGCGGATGTCGCTGTGAACGAAAGTACGTGCTTGGAGGCGCTTCCGAGATTTGAGTTGGAGAGAGTGTCGCTAAAATTATTCACCTGCGAGGCGTGCGCTGTTTGCAGGAATGACGGAACTCCAGCAGCCCAGAAGACGATCGCCAAAACGAGTGTGATGGCAACCTCCTTCTTCAAAACTGTTGCAATTACTTTGTTATTCGTACGAAATATATTCATAATTAAGGTACTTTTTTGTTTAGCAACGTTATCGGCGTCTTATATGTCTTATAGGGGAGTAAAAGAGCTGGTGTCCTTTACTTGTAGATCAGTATACTCGCTGTGGCTAGTCAAATACTACGAAATGTTGCGGGGCTGTGGACAACCCACTCATTTCGACACGTCCTCTTGGCCGATTCGCACGTCCGTTATCTTAAAATGCTGATCGCTCGTGAAGGAGCTCCTGAGATAGCGATACCCGAAGAATGCGATACCAGCAACAACAATAATAAACAGCAGGAATAAGCGGTATTTCCTCAGAAGTACACCAATAGTCATCCGCTCAGAAGCACTCATCGGTGATGGCGTTGCTGAAGAGTTTCCTGTAAAGGACATTCCTCCACTTGTGAGACTGCGCAGGTCTATCACCCCCTCCCTGAGGGGCTCTGTAAGCACGCCGAGCGAGTAGCCGACTTCGGGTTCGGCGGCGGTCGACACAGGGTGAGACTCGCTCATTCCTAATCGCCTCTGCTCAAGCGCAAGCGCGCGGCGAATATAGCGTCGTATGAGCCACGCGACAAGAAGAACGGCGGCGATAATCCCGACGACAGCACTCGCCACCGGAACAACTGGTATCACCCAGAAATACGTTGTCGCGGAGACATTTTTCTTTCCGTCTTGACCAAAAGCGAGAGTAGCTACGGCACTATAGCGACCGATATCAAATGGATTGTCTCCCGTCCAAGAGAACTGAAAGCGGCGCACGCTCCCGGGCAACACATTTCCGAAATTCCCCTCGTCTTGATTTATGGAAACAGTGCCCCGTTCCCTGCCCCACATGTTGTAGATGACGATGTTGCCTTGCGGCTGTACGTGCGTATTGCCGGTATTCTCGAAACGAAGGGTGAAATCTGCGTTTGAAGATTGGTAGAGCGATTGCGATGTACTGAATTCGCGAATTCTGCCGTTTTCAATGACGTCGCCCTTTATCTTTACAAACAGAAGTGACGACACATAGCTCGCGATGTTGACCTGTGTACCAGCTGTCGTACTTCCTGTCGAGGGTTGTGTGCCGATGAGCACTGCGGCGTAGTGCCCACCGGGCTCGGCTTCGGCGGGCACGTGTATGGTGAACGGTATCTGTCCAGAACCGGAAGCGGGTACCGTAACCGGCTCCGTAGAAAGAGAGATCCAACTTGCGAGCGAATACGCGTGAAGGGTCGGATCGTTCTTCTCGTTCAGAAGTGGAACAAAAGAAGCATTCCCCGTCTCGCCCGTTGCCTTGAAGTCCGCAACATACGAATAGTAGGTTGTGGGACTCGTGCCGGTGTTGATCACTTTGACGCTACTCGACCACGTATCTCCGGGTCCGATAGTAAGGTCAAACAACGGCGGCGTGATAGACACCGAGAGTCCTACCGACTGAGCTAGTGCGCCCGAAGGAATGAGGGTTATCGCAAGCAATAATCCGAAGAAGATGCGGGCGCGTGATGTCATTCGCCAGATCATGTTATCTCTTCAGGTTAATCACGTGACCATCTCCAACCGGTTTCTCCGTCGTACGCATGAGATTCTTAAGATCGATAGTGTCGTGCACCTCTGGCTTTTTTGTCGCTGCGGCGCGCGGCGTTATCTGTAGTCGATCCCTCAGGCTCTCTCGTGAGACCTTGGCGATAGGCTCCTGCGCAGGACTTGGCACCGAAGCAGCCGGAGCAGATACCGGAGGTCGTTCGATGGGTCGAGTGACTGGTTCCGCTATCAGACTCGGCGGAACTACCTCCGTCTTGAAGAGTCCCGCGGCGGCAAACTTGGCAAAGTGACGGTCCTCGAACCAACGCTCGAAGTGGAGTGACAGCAGTATGAGCCCGATGAGCGTAATGATGGAAACAATCAGCAGCTGCTTCCACGGAATGACCCAGAAATAGGTCGCATCTTGTACTGAAGCAACTTGTTGCGAACCGTACGTCACGTCGAGGACCGCCTTATACTGACCGAAGCCACTGACCGCACCCCACACCGACGCGAGCTGACTTGTCTTATCAGGTGAGACAACTTTTCCCTCATTGTTTACGTTTATTGACGCGACCTCTTCCCCACGCCGATCGTAGATTCGTATCTCTCCTTTTGGATCAAGCGGCTGGTTGCCGACGTTCTGGAGCTGATATTTGAACAACGCGTCGTCGCCGCTAAACACGACATTGTCAGTAGAGAAGGAGCTGACCTGCATGAGCTCTTTTACATCGGCCGTAAGCTCCACATTCATACTTACGTCGCCGATCGATCCTCGCTTTTCCGCATCATCGCGCGTCGTACCGTTATAGAACGATATGCGTGCATGGTACGACCCAACGACCGCATCGCGAGGAACGCGCATGACAAATGGGATGGTCTTCTCCTCGCCCGGATTAAGCTCAACCACGCCGCGAGAGAGCTCAACCCAGTTTGAGACCGACTGCTCTGCCGCTGGTGCGCTGAGCGCCTCCTGAAACGATTGATCGCCGTTTGTCGCATTCACATCATATATTGAGGGATACAGCGTCATCTGGTGCTCACTCGTGTTGGTAATCGAGATGGACTCGTTGAGAATGTCCTGCGCCTTTACCTTTTCGTCGATGATGGCCGGCGTGATGGTTAAATCGCCTGCCGCGGCGCGCGCAGCTGGAAGCGCGACCGATGTCGTTATCGCGACAAGCGCAATAAGAAATCCGAGGCTTCGAGCAGTGAGCGAGACGATGGTGGCGGGCTTCATAGTCAGGTATTAAAAGACAGGCGTCACGATATAGACGAGTTCAGTCGTGTAGTCTCCGGGATCCTGCTCGTGGTTCACCGAGAGACGGTAGACCATGTCGGTCGATTGGCCGGTCACGGGAACCGCACTGTACGCGACCTCAGAAGGATCTGACGAGAACTGCGCGTACGAATCTTCGGGCGCGAAACGCGCCGAATCTCCGCTCGACAGTACTGATGCACTGCTGTGATAGCCCCAGCATCCGGTCGAAGTCGCCTCGCATCCATCCGACCAGGAGAGCGGACTAGTGTTCGTGCCGAGAACCGGCGGAATTTCTGCAGCTCCCCCGTCGGTGAGCTGTTCGCGCTCATATGCGAATATCTTGTAACCCGATGAGGCGTTCACCGATACCGTCAAGCGATTCGCAGCGACAGACGAGCCGGAAAATGGCAGTGCACCAAACGGGACACCAGTTGAGGTCGTGTCGACATTCGTCGTTACGCCGGCGGTCGTGGTCGCGGACGGAAGACCGTTAATACTAAACGAGAGTGTCCCGCCTGAAAGCGCTATCGAAGGGTATGTGGCACCAGAGAAAAGCGGCACGCTCGTGGTGGCGCTTACGAGAATTGCTCTGAAGAAGTACACGGCACCTGGCGTAGCTCCTGACGCCTTCAGCGTGAACTCGTATTCGGTAGCGGTGCTTTTCGATTGAGCGAAGGTTGAAGGCGTCACCCCAGACTCGTTGTGCGTGCCGCACCCAAGACCAGTGCTCGCGACGCAGGAATCAGAATCAGAAAGTACGCCAGTCGTGATGACTGCATTATCGACGCCCGCTCCGTCGTCATAGCACCATTTCGAGTTGGTCAAACACGACCCTTGTTCAGCGACGTTCGCCGGACTCTCAAAGTCTGACGACGTTGCAAACTGCAAACGGAATTTAACGCCGGCACTACCGATGTTGGCCGCTTCGTGGAAGGTCCAGCGCAATTTCATAGTATTGCCGTCGTCGATACTTGCCGGTGCGACGTTCTCGCCTGCAAGCGGTACGCTTGGAGTCTCATCACTCTCGTCATCATACCAGCGCCAACTCCCTCCCTTAGGCGCGAAGGAGTCGAGATATAAAAACCCCGCACGAACTTCGAAGTCAG
>JBJOOS010000019.1:0-12182 GCA_046051155.1 Candidatus Parcubacteria bacterium | reverse complement strand
CGGTACGGCTACTGACTCCAGCAACGACAACTACTGGCTCCTCATCTGCTCGGCTTCGAGTACTCCTGTTGCTAATAACAACCGACCGCCTGACTGTAGCTCCGGCATCATGTGGGCACGTTCAGCGACCACGACGAGCGGTACTCAAGCGACCGCCGCCACGACGACAATTGAGAAATTTCCATTCAACCAAGAGAGTAATCCTTGGTACGCATATATCTGCGATGGTAACTCGACCGGTGCACAGTGTAATGCGGTCATGAAGCAGGGGACTGCTCCTACCGTATCGCCCTTCGTGATTAACCACCCACCGATGTTCTTCAGTGTGTCCAACAACTCACCGCAGAACCCGGGCGCCACAGTTACGTGGACAGCAGTGGCATCAGACACGGACATGATCCGAGGCGGAGATACGGTGAAGCTCATGGTGTGTAAAGCGACCGACTACATCACCGCTGCGACGAGCTGCGGTGCGGGTGGTACCTGGGCAACGTCGACACAGGTATTGTCAAATCCTGCGACGTCTACACCGATCGTCATCCCGTCTCAAGACAAGACGTACAATGCATTCGTCTACGTGAGCGATCAGAGTGGTCTCAACGCGACGTCGACATTCCAGGGCTCTGCCTCTTCCTTCGTCGTAAACAACGTCGCACCGACGGTGACGGCAGCAACGATCTCGCT
This sequence comes from Candidatus Parcubacteria bacterium, assembly GCA_046051155.1. GTDB lineage: Bacteria > Patescibacteriota > Minisyncoccia > Phycocordibacterales > Phycocordibacteraceae > C7867-001. The sequence continues at coordinate 11,498 of JBJOOS010000019.1, read as the reverse complement.
CGTCGACCCGGCAACCGCTGGAAGCACCACCTTCCTGACGCCAACGCAGCCAGCAGCAACGTCGGGGCCCTATTACGTCAAATTTACCGCCGTCGACAACAATGGCTGCCAGAACGCTTCAGCGGGTAACGAAATAGCTCTTGCAACAACGAGTATCTACCGGACGGCAATCGGTCAATCCGCGTGTCAGACGGTCGCCAACTCGAACTCGAACAACTGCTATCCGAGCGCAGACCCAGCAACAAACATCACCTGCGTACAAGACGGCGGTTCCTGCAGCGGTGCAACCGACTCCGACGCCACCTTTACCTGTACCTTCAGCCTCTGGTACAACGCTGATGCGACCGTGCCCAGCTCACAGTACTCCTCAGACTCGTGGTCTGCCTCTGTGCAAGTAAAGGACGACAACAACGCAGTCTCCCCAACCACGCAGGGAACAACTCCGAACGAGGTGGATCAGCTCCTTGCGTTTAGTGTGTCGCAAACAGGCATCAGCTTCGGCGGCTTACAGCCGGGTCAGAAGAACGATCCGCTCGCGACCACTACTACCATGTTAGAGCAGGGCAACGTCGGACTCGACCAATCACTCTATGGAGACACGATGTGTACCACGTGGACAGGACACGACACGTGCGACGTGGGCGGTGCTGACGCTACTCGGAAAATTCCGGTCGCTAACCAGCACTTCGCGACGTCATCAGTCGTTTACGCATCAGGGGCAACATTGACTGGGTCGACGACGCCTGCGAGTCTCGCGATCCACATCCAGAAGACTACCGCGACAAGTTCGCCACAGAGTAAGAACACCTACTGGGGTATCAACGTCCCTGGGACCATCACGGTTGCTGGCAGTTACCAGGGTCAAGACACCATCACCGCGGTTACCAGTAACTCCTCATTCTGGTAATCCTTCGGCATACGCCCGAGGACTGCACCCACACCTATGCGGCCCCTCATCACCAAAAAAACCAACATGGACCGCGCAGACGTACGTCAGCTATGAAATCGGCATACCACGTATCCGGGTATCGCTACGCTAGCATCGCCCTCCTCCTCGTCACGGTCTTTCTTGGTAATGCAGGTGTTGTGCATGCGGGGTTCGGCATCACGCCGCCCTATGTGAGAAACGATCGTCTCACGCGCGGGACGGTCTACCAACAGACCATTAATCTTGTTCGTTCGGAGTCGAGCGAAGCCTTGAAGGTAGATATTACGACCAACATACCTGGCGCTGACACCTGGTTTTCGATTGATCAGGGTAACGAGTTCACGATTCCGGTAGGGCAGACGCAGGCACCCATGGTTATCACGGTGCACGTTCCGAAGGATTCTCCGTATGAGGAATACAAAGGCGCTATTCGCGTACGCACCTCGCCTGCGAACCCTTCCGCTTCTGGCACCGGCGTCTCTATCGCACTTGGAGCGCAGATCGATGTCGATATCAAGGTCGTCGACAAGATATACGACTTTGATGTGCGCGGGATTCGAATCTCCGATCTTGAGGAAGGGCGCTGGCGCTGGGGCCTCTTTTTCCCGGGTAAGATTCGCTTCTTCGCAAATGTGAAGAATACCGGTAACACCGACTTCGGCCCGACCAAGGTTCATTTCGATATATACGATGCAAACAACGAGAACCTCCTTGAGTCGACCGATAATACCAACTCGATTGAAAAGGTGGCGCCATTCGTGACGAAGGAGGTTGTCGCAGAGCTGCCCACACACCTTCCTGCTGGACGGTATACCGCCAAGTACACTATCTATAAGAACGAGGATGTGGCGCAGCAGAATACGGTTAACCTGAGCATCTCGCCAGCGGGGACAATCATCGGCTACGAAGGGTACGGCTTCTCGGGACTCTCCCTCATCGACAAACTTAAGGTGTTTGTGGTGCTTGGCGTGCCAGTGCTCCTGTTCGTAACGCTTATTGTCATCCTCACGATGAAGCGACGGGCGAGACGGCGCCGCGCGGCCGCATCATCTTTCCGCTAGCTTGTCCCTATGCGCTATGTATGTGAGCGGATTGTCCTCGGCTCTTCTTTTCTAGCGTTTGCTCTGTGTGCGTTCGGCATGCCCGCGCGAGCGGCAGACCTTCCGACCGATATCTACATCTCCATCTGCGGCGATGGCGTGGTGCAGACCGGCGAAGTCTGTGACCAAGGTGCCGGCAATATAGGCGCATACGGGTCTTCTACCGTGCAGAGAGTATGCGCCCCCGGGTGCGAGAGCTACGGGCCCTATTGCGGCGACGGCATACTCCAGGTGCGTTTCGGCGAGCAGTGTGACGATGGTAATAACGTCTCCGGCGACCTCTGTAGTGCGACGTGCCAGTCGGAGACAGCGGTTCCGCCGAGCGGGACAGAACCTCACGGAAGCATTCCTGCGCAGTCCGGATCGCCGGGTACCATCCCGTCAGCACTCCAGACTCAGGTGGTACTTCGCGGCAAGGCGTATCCGAATGCGAGCATCGACATATTACTCGACGGGAAGACGTTTGACTCGGCGCACGCCGACTCCAATGCCGACTTCCTCTACACCTCGACTGCCGTCACGCCTGGCACGGCGACCTTTAGCTTCCTCGCACATGATACGAGCGGAGTCGATTCGCTCATGAGTTCGGCGACCTTTAGTATTATCCAGAGCGCGGTCACGACCGTGAACAACATTTTCATACCGCCGACCATCAGCGCCAGCGCGTTACAACTCTCTCCGGGCGATTTACTGACGCTCTTCGGGCAATCGGTCCCTGGCGCGACAGTGGTCACGCAACTCAGCGACTCTGTCTCGAACTCGCTCACTGCACAGGCGGACTCTTCCGGAAAGTGGGCACTGCAGGTCGATACGAGTTCGCTATCGACCGGGAACCACGCCGCGAAGTCGTATTTCCAGACCTCCACAAGCACTAAAAGCGGTTTCGGCAAAGCGGTCAACTTCTCTGTCGGTACCGGTACCGGAGCCTGTAGCAACAACTCCGACCTCAACGGAGACAAGAAGGTTAACCTGGTCGACTTCTCGATATTTTTGACCCACTGGGGGGCGAGCGGCGGTATAGGCGACCTTAACTGCGACGGAAAGGTGAACCTCGCTGATTTCAGTATCATGCTGTTCAACTGGACGGGGTAAACGGGTATACTGTACCTATGCACATCCGAACCATTTTGCCTGTCCTTCTTGTAGCGTCCTTGCCGCTCTCTGCGAGCGCAGCCGTGCTCTCTGTTGACCCTGCGGCCGCCTCGTATGGTCCTGGCGATACGTTCATTGCCTCAGTGAGGATTGATCCGAAGGGCGAGTGCATTAATACCGCCCAAATCGAGCTGTCGTTCCCGTCGGACGAACTGCGCGCGGTAGACGTCGCGAGAGGAAACTCAATCTTCAGTCTCTGGATAGGGGAGCCTCAGATAGACAACACGACCGGGCGAGTTACCTTTTCCGGAGGAGTCCCTGCTGGCTACTGCGGACAGATACCAGGCGATCCCTCGGTGAGCAATGTGCTTGGCCAAGTCGTATTTACCGTACTCAAGACAGCCGCGACGCGCGCTGTCGTGCACCTACTCCCGACGTCCCTGGTATACCGCAATGACGGCCTCGGGACCAAAGCGGAGCTCGCGTTTGAAGACGCTGTGTATAGCCTCCAGGCAGCAGCGACTCAGGCGGTGAATCCCTGGGTCCAGGCGATATCAGCTGACTCCATTCCGCCCGAGCCGTTTACCGTGCATGTCGAGTCGACGGTTGGGGTTTTCGGGGGTGCGTACTACGCCGTGTTTTCAACGGTCGATAAACAAAGCGGTATTGACCATTACGAGATATACGAGCACGGGGTGTGGCAGCACGTAACCACGCCGCACGTGTTGGCCGACCAGCTCCTCAGTACACCCGTGCAGGTGAAGGCTATCGACAAGGCAGGCAACGAGCGGCTCGGTACCTACGACGCCAGTACGACGCCAGCGCGCGTCAACGGGGAAGGTAACCTTGTCAGTGTCCTTGTCCTGATTCTGGGTCTTATTGTGCTTATCGTGGCTCATCGACTCTGGGAACGTCGCGTTGCGCTAGGGTCACCACAATCGCCAAGCGTATGACCACGAGGAGGGTAGGGTATCTTTTCCTCCTTATATCATTCCTTTTCCCCACGGGAACCGCCCTCGCTCTAGAGCGTGGGTCGCTCTACCTTTCTCCGGCCCAGAGTACTGCCGCGGTTGGCGAATCGTTTACTATTTCAGTATATGTGGACACGGGCGGTGTAGGAGCGAGTGCCGTAGAAGCGGCTCTAGCATTTGACCCTACGGTACTCGCAGTCACGAACATTACGACTGACAACTCGCTTGTCGGCACGTGGCCGTCTCCGCCCTCGTTCTCAAATGATGCGGGAACCATCACGTTCACAGGGTGGTTGTCACAGTCGTATGTGGGGTCACAGGGCCTTCTTGCCGCTATTACATTCAAGACGCTACGCACCGCCGTCGCCAATGTGCGCTTCTCCGCGGGGACCATACTCGGCGCGGGTACAGCCGATTCAAACATAATCGCCAGCATGCAGGGAGCGGCGGTCTCGGTCGGGCCGACAGCAACAGTCCCCGACGCTCTGCCGCTACCGGTAGTGCCTTCAACTCCACCTCCATCTCCTCCCGCGCTCACTATGCCCACGACTGTGCAGGTGGGCTCTGACCTCATCGTACGAGGGACTGCCGATCCCAACACCTCTGTCCGAGTGTGGTTTGCACACGGAAGCGAATTGCCAGTATCGTCGATCGTCGCTGCAGGGCCGGACGGAGCGTTTATGTATATCTCCGACGCGTCGATAAGCGATGGAACGTACCGCGTTTGGGCGCAGACGGAGTCGAAGGACGGGCAGAAGAGCGCTCTATCAAACGTGCTTACCGTACCAGTACCGGTAGCTACTACTGCAGGGCTGGCCGCGGCCGCTGCACTCGCGGACACCGCGGGAGGCAGCACGCTGCTCGATATAATCCTTATCGGCGCACTAGTGTTTTATGTAGGGTATCGCTACTACCGCTCTCGCTTTGAGAAGAAGTAACTCATAATCGCCTCCGCTTTTGTTTTCCGGGTCGCTGTACGACGCAGGAACCTGTCTAAGGCTTATCTCTCAACAATCTTTTCCGTAATAAGACCATTGTAGCGAAGGAGGAATTTGTGAGGAATAAACTGCCCACATACAAGACGGTCGTAACTGAATAGCTTTGCAATGCAATGATACTGAGTACGTTTGCAATACCGCTCATGATGAATGTACTCGCCGTTTCGGAAAAAGGTTCTTGGAAACCCTTTCTGAAGGTCGGCATGAATCCGACGAAATCAATTGCCGAAACCACGATAGTTGTCCAAACGGGATTACGTATGAAGGCATAGATACCTATTGCAGTAATAGCTGCAATCAAACAAATCAGATCGAATCTTGAAATGTTCTTAGTGCCATATTTGAAAGATAATACAAATATCGCGAAGCAGAAAAGAGCACCTACGCCCAACGCCCAAGCTCCGTATCCTGCACCGCCCTTAAATTGCGCAGCAACTCCAACGATTTGGAGTATCGTCCAAATCAGCCACGAGTACATGTGTGGCTCGGTCTTCTTTCTGATGATGTCTCGCAAATATGGGAGGAAACAAACGCACGCGAGAATGACCGAAGCTATACCGAACAGGAGTTTAAATTCCATATTTCAAGTATACCTCTCTGAGCTGGCCGTCTGGTACGACGTGGGAACCTTTATAAATTCGCAGTAATGAGGTGAGCAACCTCTATAAGCTCTTGCTGCGGAGACACTTCACGATTAGCACCAGGTCGATAAAGAAACTGTCGCGGCTCATATCCATAAGTCACCTCGTCGGTATGCTTTCGAGGCAATACGTGCAGATGAAAATGTGGTACAGATTGCCCTCCGACCTCATGTTCATTCCACGCATGGTTAAAGCCCTCCGCTCCAAATGTTTTCTTAAGAGATTTTTTTGTCAACATCATTGCATCAAAAAAAGCAGTTCTCTCTTCAGAAGTTAGATCTTCAAACTTTGATACACAACGAACAGAGCAGATGAGTGTATGTCCTGGAACAATCGGGGTACGTGTAGGAAATGCCCACACTAGTTCGTTCCGTAATATTTCACGCTCCTTATTTTCAGGAGTTGTACAAAAACTGCATGTTCGATTTTGCATAAATTACATTCTACACGAGCTGGCTGCGTGGCACGACGTGGGAACTCCTGTCACTTCATAAAACTATGAAGTCATTTGAGCGGCAGGCTTCCGCCCCAAGAGGGGAGGGCTATTTCGAAAAGTAATTGAGTTATTCCGAAGCGAACACTAATGACTCATGTACGAGAAGAGGATTGAGAGGTCGTCGAGCCCGACGCTTCCGTTCATGTCGAAGTCGTAGCGCGGATTATACGGAGCGTTGATTGCCGCCATCACAATCGAAGCGTCGATGATGGTGACCTTGCCGTCACCGTTTATATCAGGACTAGGTGGTGTTGCGGGCGAGGTGTTGCCTCCACTTCCACCTCCGCTACCTCCAGATCCAGAGCTTGTCGGAGTCGCCGGTGCGGGTGTGATCGTGAATGAGATCGGACGGTCTCCCGTGTCGACCATCGTACCCTTACCGTCGGCGGCATACACCTCGACGTGCCCCACCGAAATCGTTGCGGGTCCTTCGTGTGTCGCGCGCACTGTGATCGTGAGAACGGTGCTTGTACCAGTCACGCCACCGGGGTGTGTGCTGCCGCCGCTAAACGATATCTCACCAGTCGCTTCTTTAATAACAGTGTCTTGCGTCCAGAGATTGATAAACGAATTCTCCTTACTGAGCGCGACGACTTCGAGCATGTCCTTCGGGTAGTCGATAGTCGCACCAAGCGAATTCACCGGCACACTCGCGTCCACGTCGAAGTTGACCGTTTTTGTCTCGCCGACCGCAAACGTGTTTGTACCGTCCGTCGAGTCTAGAGACACTAGTACTGGGGGAGAGTAGAGCGCCTGCGCGACGGTCGCGATCAGATTAACCCCGTTCCACTTAAAAGTGATAGCTAAACCGACCGAGCCAAGAAGTATTAAAAGTATCCCGCAGAGGGCCAGCCCTCTCACTTGAACATCCGAAATAGGAGGTTTCATATGTAGTGGGGCAGCGTTATGCCGCTAGTGTAGCATCACTGACCCATCGGTGCCTCGATGCCGAGCGATTCGTTAAAGCGCGAAAAGGTCGTTGTCGAAGTGTACGTGGTGCCATTGGTCAGTCGCATATAGGCGGCCTGATTGCTTAGGGGATCGATCCAGAGATCGACGAACCCGTCCTTTCCAACACGCCCTGCGATGGTCTGAATACCACCGTCGTTCGCTACCTCGGCGAGACGAGAAAGCTTGAAAGTATAACGTATATAGCGACTACTACCGAAGCTCGTCATGCCGTGATTCGCATCTTCGATAAGGTATTCTCCGTGATTGCCTAACAGCTTTAAGTCGTCTATGACCGGTCCTGCGACGGCTATGTTTTGATAACTGACAGGAATGCTATTTGCAGGGAAGTGCGCCCAGGTTCCGCCTGCTGGGACCGAGAGTTTAACCAAGGGAGACTTGTTTAAAAGCCGTACGTATACGTCAGAGCCAAGGCTTCGGTTCTCGAGTAAGAAGACGACTGGTGTCCCCCGGGCCTGCTTATAGGTGGTTGTCGAGTAGGAGGCGTAACTTTTATGGGTGTCATCAACTAGGTAGTCACCCTTTATTTGCAGGATCCCGGCCTCGGATACCTGCTTAGTCTCTACGTATTGGGCATACGATGACACCTGTGCCGTATGGTCGAGCACTTGCTGTAGAACCGGGTCAAGCTTCTGTTCTGCTGGGGTATGTAGGGTGCGATAGGCGTAATACCCCAGAACTATAGCCAATAAGACCCCTAAGATAGTAAGTCGTGGTCTCCATTTTTTCCACATGATTTAACTATAGACCCCCTTTGTAGGGTTCGCTCGACATGTCCACAGTACAGATATATACGTTCCCGAGGGAAATATCCCTATGTGTATAATAAATAAGCGATATCTCGATGCTCGAGATTCTACGCAAAATGAATCTCGACCCTCGAGATATGCACCGATTTGAAAACAAAAGACTACATTTCTTTGAAAGAAGCATCTGAGATTTCTGGATATTCTCCCGACTATATCGGACAGCTAATTCGTGCTGGTAAACTTCGCGGTAAGCAGGTGTTTCAGCAAGTGGTGTGGGTGACCACGGAGAAGGATCTCGTTACCTACATGGATAGTAGACGTACCGCAGTCAGCAAGAGCAGTGTAAAGAATCCTCTCGAATGGGCGAGGCGAATGTTTGCGAAGCGGCATGGTCCGGTCGAAATGTCTCATCTCGCTAACCGCATCCTCTCCATTGCCGTCGTTGTCACCGTCCTCCTCTTCCTCTTGTTGTTCTACATATTTTCGAGTTCGCTAGAACAGCTCCTCAATCAGAACGCGCTCCACACGATTGAGAAAACCCCTACGTCATGAAGTCGCAATCTAGAATTTCAATCAGTAAGAGATATGCTCTTGCGCATAGTGTGCGTTATATCGGCGTAGTGCTCGGAGTTTTCATTATCGCGGCAGGCTCACTTCCAGGCACGGTGTTCGCGACGACCGGAGCTCCGCCGATCATAAGTTATCAAGGACGACTACTCGACTCGAACGGTACGCTTCTCGGGGGCTCCGGTACAAACTACTGTTTTAGGTTTTCGTTCTACGATAATCCGACGGTCGGTTCAGGGTCCCGTGTGTGGCCGTCGGCGACTCCGTCGGTGATGACGGTGCCAGTTTCAAACGGCGTGTTCAACGTAGGTATCGGCGACACGGTTGCAGGAGGAGATACGCTCGACTACAACTTTCAGGATAACAACGCAGTCTATTTGAACGTTGAAGTCGCATCAGAGATTTCTGGAAGTTGTACGGGCGTAACGTACCAGACGCTTTCTCCGCGACAGCGCATCCTCTCTTCTGGATTTGCGGTAAACGCGAACACGCTCAGCGGTCTCTCTGCTACCGATATCTTGGGCAACGCTTTCTCCACCACCTCGGCCAATTATTACGCCGACAGTTCAAGCACGATCGCGAAGACCTATACAGCCAACACCTTCACCGGTACCAACACGTTTACTGGCACGGCCTCGACCTCGCGTCTCGTCGTCTCAAATGGTTTTACCTTCGGTACGGTGAGCGGCATTTTGAAATCAGTCGCCGGTGTCGTCACCGCTTCGCTCGTGAATCTCGCTTCTGACGTAACTGGCTTCCTCGGTATCACGAACGGCGGTACCGGTACTTCGACTGCGCCAGCGTACGGCCAGCTCCTCGTGGGCAACGCCCTTGGAGGGTACAACCTCGTGGCTACCTCGTCGCTCGGCATAGCTACTCCCGGTGACGGCACTTTCTCCACCACCTCCGCAGACTTTTGGGGCACAACGAAAGGCTATCTCAACTCGCTTGCTGGGGCCGCTTCCTCCACGCTCCTCGGTGACGTCAACACCTTTAGCGGCAGCAATAAGTTCACGAGTCCGCTCACCATCAGCGCATTCTCCGGCCTCATCGCGGGGAACACTGGTCTCACCTATGCCGCAGCCACCACCAGCGCTATCTTCTCTGGCCCATTCACACTCTCGGGCACGCTCGGTGCGCTTGTCGGAGGGAGCAACACCACGATTGCGTACACGGGTCTCGCTACTACAACGGCACTCTCCTCGTCCCAGCTCCTTGTCTCGAACGGTACGAATGGTGTCTATGGCATCTCGACGAGCACGGTCTCCTTGGGCCTCAACCTCTCGGGCTCAATCGTCGGCCTTGGTTCTGGCTCGCTTTCAATCAGCACGTCGACGCTCTTTGGCAGTGGCGCTGGTGGCCAAGTGCTTACCTGGAACAATGGTCTCCCGCAGTGGACCGCTACCACTACCTTCTCAGCACCGCTCACCTTCGCTAACGGGAACGTGACGCTCACTCAGAGCAACAGCTCCGCCAACGGGTACCTCTCTTCAACTGATTGGAATTTTTTCAACAATAAGATCAGCTCCTCCTCACTGGCGGCGGCCTTCCCGCTTTCGTACAACAGTGCGACGGGACAATTCGCCACTGCTTTCTCGACGACGACCAACAACGTCTTCTCGGGAACTAATACGTTCAACGGTAACGTGGTTATGACGAACGCGACGTCATCGTTCTTCGATGCATACGACGGCTACTTCGGTTCGCTTACGGCGACTTCGAGCGCGGTGCTTGCTTCAACGACCGTCATGGGCCGTTTTCTTGCGGGCAACATCATTGCGACATCTACCGCGACATCGACCTTCAACGGCGCCGTCGGCATCGGCACATCGGCGCCGTCGTACTTTGTCTCGGTGGTGGGTTCTTCCACTGCCGCAACGAGTGCCACTGGCACTGCGGTGATGGCAATAACGAATACGAACAATACGTTGAGTTCGGGTACGGATGTTCTGCGCCTCAATATTCGTACACCATTCAACACAGCCTGTACCACAGGCACGACGTGTCCGCGCTTCATGGAGTTTTTCACCGGGCTTGCGACGACATCAGACACGGGTGGTACGGGTGTCGGTAGCTTGCGCCTTTCGACAGCTGGCAATGGCATCACGCAAACCTCGGGCGCCGCCGACTTCGCGGAGTACATGTTGCTTAATTCCACCGCATCGGTGGGCGACATGGTGTCGCTCAACTCAACCGGCCAGTATCAAAAGGCAGTTTCGGGTCAGTCGATTGTTGGTGTGGTATCCGATAATGCCGCGTTCGTTGGCAATGCGGGTCTCGAAGGATCGACAAATGCCTATGTGGTTGGCTTTGCTGGTGTCATCAAGACAACCGTCAGTTCCGCAAATGGCGCCATCAATGCGGGCGATCTGATCGCTGCGTCAACGACACCGGGCGTGGGTATGAAGCTGACCACATCCGGCTACGCACTCGGCCAGGCGCTCGAGTCGTTCAGCGGGGGAGGCACCGGTCAGATCTCGGTCTTGGTGTTCCCTAAGTATGTCGATGCGTCAGTCGTGTTACAGAATGATGCGTCGTTTGGGGGAGGCACTACTGGCTACTGGTCACTTGCGACCTCAACGGGTGTCGTGTCGCTGGCGTCGTCTACGTACTCGCTCCAAGTAAACAACGCATCGACTACGAACATTTCCGCCGCCTACGCTTCTTCGACGCGAGGTTTCTTCGGCTCACTCTCGGTAGGCTCACTCTCGGGTATCCTGAGAGCGTCCGCTGGCGCGGTCACCACCTCTCTCGTGGATCTCTCTTCCGACGTGACTGGTTACCTGGGCGTCACGAACGGCGGCACCGGCACCTCAACCGCACCTTCCTATGGTCAGGTCCTCGTGGGTAATGCGCTCGGTGGGTACGATCTTGTCGCGACCTCATCACTTGGGATAAAGTCAGGCACCGCCGCCTCCTCCACACTCCTCACCGACGTGAACACCTTCAGCGGGGCAGACTCCTTCACCAACACCTCGAGCAACTTC
>JBJOOS010000018.1:0-13068 GCA_046051155.1 Candidatus Parcubacteria bacterium | reverse complement strand
ATCTCGAACTGCTCGCGTGCATCCTTGTAGACGAACGTGGAGCGGTTCACGGTCCAACGCTTGATTTCTGTCGGAAGCGGAACCGGACCCACGACGACAGCGTCGAGGCGTGCCGCGGTGTCCATAATCTGCTTCACCGAGAGATCAAGAATCTTGTGCTCGTAGGCGCGAACTCGGATACGGAGCTTGTGCTCGGTCGCGACTGGGGCGGCGGCCTTCTTGGCTACTGCCTTCGCGCGCGGAGCCTTCGGTGCCGCTTCCTTCTTTACCTTGTCTTTAGCCGTTGTTGCCATACGAGTAATGGTTGTACGAGTCGTTACTTGGTGATCTTAGTGACCACGCCGGCGCCGACTGTCTTACCTCCCTCGCGAATAGCGAAGTTCTGCTTCTCTTCAAGCGCAACCGGTGCGACGAGCTTCACGTGGAAGGTCGCCGTGTCGCCTGGCATAACCATCTCCTTACCCTCTGCGAGCGTCACCTCTCCCGTGACGTCAGTGGTGCGGATATAGAACTGCGGCTTGTAGCCAGAGAAGAACGGTGTGTGACGACCGCCTTCATCCTTGCCGAGGATGTACACCTCTGCCTCAAAGTCAGTGTGCGGAGTGACCGAACCTGCCTTTGCGAGGACCTGACCGCGGTGCACGTCCTCCTTCTTCGTACCGCGGAGAAGGATACCGGCGTTGTCGCCTGCCTGACCCTCCTGGAGCTGCTTGTTAAACATTTCGATACCGGTGACGGTCGTCTTGGCAGTATCCTTGATACCGACAATCTCGACTTCCTCACCTACCTTCACCTGACCGCGCTCGATGCGGCCGGTGACCACGGTTCCGCGGCCTTCAATCGAGAAGATATCCTCGATAGGCATAAGGAACGGCTTAGAGAGCTCACGCTCTGGCATATCGAAGTACGTGTCCATAGTGTCCACGAGCTCCTTAGCCTTCATAGCCCATTCATCGTCAGCAGACTTGGACTCAAGTGCCTTGAGACCAGAACCGCGGATAATCGGCGTAGCTGTGCCATCGTAGCCCTGCTTGGTGAGGAGCTCGCGAATTTCCTCTTCGACGAGGTCGATGAGGTCCTTCTCGGCAACCATGTCCACCTTGTTGAGGAACACGATGAGCTTCTTAAGTCCCACCTGCTTTGCAAGGAGGATGTGCTCGCGCGTCTGAGGCATCACGCCGTCAGTCGCAGCAACCACGAGTACCGCGCCGTCCATCTGGGCAGCACCCGTAATCATGTTCTTAATGTAGTCAGCGTGTCCCGGAGCGTCGATGTGCGCGTAGTGACGGTTCGGGCTCTCATACTCAGAGTGGTGGAGCGCAATAGTAATACCGCGCGCCTTCTCTTCAGGGGCGCTGTCGATCTTATCGACTGCTTCGACGCGGGCGCTGTAGCCCTTGTCCTTCAACATGTCCAACGTGTGGAGGATGCCGGCGGTGAGTGTAGTCTTGCCGTGGTCAACGTGGCCGATGGTGCCTACGTTCATGTGCGGCTTCGCACGATTAAATTCTGCCATAATCGGATAAATTATCTGTTAAATCACGAATAAATCCGACGTGAGTCGGAACAAACTCTGGAGCTTGCCGACTCACAAAAAGCAGACAAGCCAAAGAGCGACGCCAAGATGCGTTACCTATGAATGTAACCGACGCAGGAAGAAAGCGCAAGCATTAAAAGAGTACGGACTGGTCAATTAGATTGACCAGTCCGCTAAACCCCCTCCCCTTCACACCGAATACATCATCTTATCCATCTGCGTGGCCCTCCTGGCCAGCTTATAGATCAGGTCATGCTCGCCACCGACGCCGAGCAGTCTTTTGTTCTGGGCTTCGCCCAGAAGCTCGATCCGCTGCAACACGTCGATAACACTGTCGCCATCTCGCACCTGGACACTCTCGGGAACATCGACACCGAAGCCGAGACAGCATCTCACGTTGGTCCACCACCAATGGGTGTCGCGTGTGCGCCGCCAGTAGATCCGGGCAATGTCGCTCACCTGCCAGGTTACGTCTTCATCGACATTGCTGCCGTTGGTGACGACGATGCGCCGGATCGCGCGCTGCCCGTCTTCGATGTACACCGCCACCACTTCAGTCGACGGCTTGAACGTCAACAGCCTACCGAAGATCTCGGTGAGTCCTCGGACAGGAACTCCTTCTCCGTCAATCTCGATGGGGCCATGGGGCTCCATCGACAACCTTTCTGACTTCGTCATGTGAATCTCCATGGCCTGCCCACATTGGCGGCCTCTAGTGGATACTTATACCACAAACTATGTTACTGGCAAGGACGCCCTGCCCCGTTGTGTGCAAAAGCTGGGTCCTCTGCTAGAGTGCGCGACAGACACCTTACTGGAGATAGCACATGACCGTACCCGAGACTGCGAACGACACCGTCACCCTGACCCTGCCGCGCACAGCCTTCGAGACCTTAGTACAGGGCTTCGCGGCGCACATCACCAAGTCGAGCCGGGCCGCGACAGAAACAAGCCTCTGGCTCACTCGCGAGATCGAGTCTGGACAGCCGCTCTCTGAAGAACTGGTTGACGCACTCATAGGTAACGCTCTTGGCGAGGATAAAAACGGCGTCGCGACCCTGCTCGCGAAGGCGTTCCGTCCGAGCGGGGAGCTGAGCGCCGGGGAGAATCGCCTCTTCAAGTGCAACGAGTTCGTACGCCGAGGTAGGGCTACGAGAGAGGCCTACAACGCCCGATTCCGCTACAGCAACAGCCGCTAATCGGCTCGCGGCAACCAGGAACGCAAAACCCCGAGAGAAATCTCGGGGTTTGCTCATTTTACTCTGTCGTTACTGAGGCGTTTCTCCTTGCGGCGTGCCGCAGGACGTCACCCCCGACGCCAAGAGGTTTGCGAACATCTGTTTCTCGGAGGTACCTACCGAATCAACACATGCGTATCCGCCCGTCTTAAGCGGGACTGAGGCGGCGTATGCGCTCGGGCTGTCATTGCAGATGTAGAAAATCGAGCTTCCGTCATTACTCCCGATGCGAGACGCAGCGGCAAGGGTGGAGAGTGCTTCCTGGCTCGTACAGTAGCCCTGATAGCTATTCGCATGTTCGCCGAAGTAGATTTCCGCCTGAGTAGTAATGGCCGCGAGGTCGGACCGCACTGCCGCATCACTGCCTATGGTGCGCGCGGTATTTAAGCTGGCAAGGGTAATGCCCGAAATTATCCCGATTATGGCGATTGCGGGCAACATTGCCGCAACGGTAATACCGACAACCACCCACACCTTCTTAGACTTTTTCGGTTCATTTTCGACAACGACGGTGTCGGCAACCATGTCGTGAAGTCCCTGCTTCTTCTTCGTCCAGCCTGCCATAAAATAACCGATACCGAGGAGGATCGTCGAGAGGAATTTTCCGATAACTTCTCGTAAAATGGCCCTACCGAGCCCAACGCGCTCACCACTCGTCCGCTCTACATGCAGACCGACCACAATCTTCCCGACGGTCGCCTGGTAGTACGTAATCATGAGTACGTAATAGCCGAAGCTAACAACGGTTTGTATGACGGCACTCGACTTACCGCTCCCAAGCACAGTACTAAGAGCAAGCCCGGCAAACCACATCACCACACTGTCGATCACGAGCGCCCCGGCGCGCACCCAAAAGCCTGCGTACTTTATCGGCGCGGGCATGTCGACCTGACTCGAAACAGGAGGCATCACCGGCGCGACACTCTCTACAACACCTACGGCGGGCTGTTCGTTTTCGTTTGGCATTAAAGGGTCT
Organism: Candidatus Parcubacteria bacterium; assembly: GCA_046051155.1. Lineage (GTDB taxonomy): Bacteria > Patescibacteriota > Minisyncoccia > Phycocordibacterales > Phycocordibacteraceae > C7867-001. Next base: position 9,317 of record JBJOOS010000018.1, on the reverse strand, counting down.
ATTACGTTAGTACGCAGGTAATCGTATCACAAGCAGAAAGCCGGCCGTGATACTCGACTGATATACTGTGCGAGTGGATACGAACCAGTCGTCCTCTGCTGACAATTTTTCCTCGGACCTTCAGAACGATACCGAGTCTGTGACTAATGTGGGTGAAAGTACTCACGACTTCTTATGGAAACGTCACCGGCGGCGTTCCTTTTTGCTCATGGTGCTTCCGTGGTATGTCGCCGTGCCATTCATCATCTACGCCTCTCTTTCGGACAATCTCATATTCGCCTTCGCAATTGTTCCCGTTCTGGCCGCCTCTGTCATTATTACGATATCGTCATATACGGGAGTACAGGAAAAAATGGAGGCCCTTTTCTATCCCCAACTCGCCGCCTCTCTCGGCTGGATATATGCTCAAACAGGAACGGTACCCTCGGACGGATACTTATTCTCGATCGGCGATAACCGATCATTGACCAAAGTCTTTTCCGGACAATACGCAGAGAAGCCGTTCTGGATCGCCGACTATACCTATATGACAGGCGAAGGTAAGAGTAGAGAGCAGATCGGGTGTACGGTCGCTCAATTTACTTTCGCGGGGACACTTCCCCACATCTATTGCTTCCCTATCAACAATTCAGTCCTCTACAAGAACATAGGCACATTTTCGATCAAAGGATTCACCAAGCTCCCGCTCGAAGGAAATTTCGACACGGCATTTTCTGTGTATGTGCCCGAAGGTCAACAGGCAGACGCTCTGCAGATCCTCGAGCCCGATGTGATGGCGAAGCTGATGGGTAGCTTTGGGCGGTACGGCTTTGAGTGTGTTGGCTCACACCTCTATTTGTTTACGGGAGGAATACTGCAGCAGAACAGGGCTAGCGTACTTGCATTTTATGACTCAACGAAGCGTCTCTACGACCTCTTGTCACCAGAGCTTGAATCATTTGTGCGAGAATCAACTCTCGCGTAACACAAAGGCCCGGCTGATGCCGGGCCTTTGTGTTACTACAGTGGAACCTACTTTCTACTCGCGATAATCTCGGTCGCGACGTTGGTCGGGACGACGTCGTAGTGGTCGAATTCCATGGTCATCGAACCACGGCCCTCGGTCATCGAGCGAAGCGTGGTGGTGTAGCCGAACATTTCAGAGAGCGGGACCTTGGCCTTCACAACCTTGTTCATACCGCGCTCCTCCATACCCTCTATCTGTCCGCGCTTACCCGAGAGGTTGCCGGTGATATCACCCATGAACTTATCAGGAATGATGACTTCGACGCGCATAATCGGCTCGAGGATGACTGCCTTCGCCTTTCCTGCCGCCTCCTGGAATGCCATCGAAGCGGCGATCTTGTATGCGATTTCAGAAGAGTCCACATCGTGGTACGAGCCGTCGTAGAGCTCGATCGAAATGTCTACCATCGGGAAGCCCGCGAGGAAGCCGCGTGCCATCGCCTCGCGAACACCCTTCTCGACTGGGTTAATAAACTCCTGAGGGATAGCACCGCCCTTGATGTTGTTGATGAATTCGAAGTGGTCTTCGCGGGTGACGTTCTTCGCGACCTTCGCTTCTGGGTCGACTGGCTCGAGCTTCTTCATCTTAATCTTCACGTGACCGTACTGACCCTTACCGCCGGTCTGCTTGATGTACTTCCCTTCTGCTTCAGAAGAGCCGAGAATCGTTTCGCGGTATGCCACCTGCGGCTTGCCGACGTCTGCAGTGACATTGAACTCGCGCTTCATGCGGTCGACGAGAATCTCGAGGTGAAGTTCACCCATGCCCGCGATGATTGTCTCATTGGTCTCTTCGTCGGTCTTGATGCGGAAGGTCGGGTCCTCGTCGGCGAGTTTCCTAAGCGCGATACCCATCTTCTCCTGGTCGGCCTTGGTCTTCGGCTCGATGCGGAGCGACACCACTGGCTCAGGGAACTTAATCTCTTCGAGAATGATCGGCTTGTCTTCGTCGCAGAGCGTATGCGAAGTCTTCGTATCCTTAAGACCCACGGCGGCGGCGATCTCACCCGTGAAAACTTTCTCTACCTCTTCGCGCTTGTCGGCCTGGAGGCGGACGATGCGACCGACGCGCTCTTTGGTGCCAGTCGTCGAATTGTAAATATAGGAGCCTGCGGTGACCGTACCCGAGTACACACGGAAGAAGGTCAGCGCGCCGACGAATGGGTCGGTCTGGAGCTTGAATGCGAGCGCACAGAACGGCTCCTCGTCTGATGCGTGGCGCTCTATCGGCTCGCCCGTCTTCGGGTTGATGCCCGTTACTGGCTTCAAGTCGAGTGGAGACGGAAGATAATCAACGACCGCGTCGAGTACGAGCTGAACGCCCTTGTTCTTAAGTGCGCTGCCGCAGTACACCGGGAAGATGTCATTCTTGATGACCGCTTGACGTAGAAGTTTCTTGAGCTCATCGAGACTCGGCTCCTTCCCTTCGAGGTAGGCGCCCATGGCGGCGTCGTCCTGCTCTACGATACGCTCGATAAGAGACGCGCGGTGCGTCTTAGCCTCTTCCACATACTGTGCGGGAATCTCTCCCTCGATGACCTCTTCGCCCATATTCCCCGAGAAGGTGTATGCCTTCATGGTGAGAAGATCTACCGAACCCTCGTGCGCCGCCTCTTCGCCCATAGGGATCTGCATGCGAATAGCCTTCTTAGAGAGACGATCGAGGATGCTCGCGTATGAGCGCTCAAAGGATGCGCCCGTGCGATCGAGCTTGTTGATGAAACAGATGCGCGGCACCGCGGCCTCGTCGGCATAGCGCCAATTGGTCTCAGACTGCGGCTCGACGCCAGCGACACCGTCGAAGACGACCACCGCACCGTCCAAGACACGGAGCGAGCGCTTCACCTCGGCAGTGAAGTCGATGTGTCCCGGCGTGTCGATGACGTTGAATCGAATCTTCTTGGTTATATCCTTCTTATCCTTCTCGCTCGTCTTAGACCAGAAGCAGGTGATGGCCGCTGCGGTAATCGTGATGCCGCGCTCGCGCTCCTGCTCCATCCAGTCGGTCGTGGTCTCACCCTCGTGCACCTCGCCTATCTTGTGCTGTGAACCCGTATAGAAAAGAACGCGCTCAGACGTGGTCGTCTTACCCGCGTCGATGTGGGCGATGATGCCGAAGTTACGTACTCGCTCGAGAGGATAGTCTCTGTTCATAAAGTGTTTAAAAAATAAAAGCGCCGAGGCGTTATCTAGAGAATAGCTGAAACTTCGATAAAAAGAAAGCCCCGCACTACGGGGCTTTCTTTATTTTGATGAAAATGAGGCTACTACCAAGCGAGTGAGGACAAATGAGATTCTTATCTTATTTTCCGAGCGAGCGCAGGAAGAAAGCTTGTCCTCAAGCTTACCAAGCGAAGTGAGCGAATGCCTTGTTGGCTTCTGCCATACGGTGCATCTCGTCCTTCTTCTTGATAGCGTCGCCTTCGTTCTTCGAAGCCAAGAGGAGCTCATTTGCGAGCTTCTCGCCCATCGGCTTACCCTTCTTGCCGCGAGCGGCGCCGATAATCCAGCGGAATGAGAGCGCGAGACGGCGGTTCTGCGGCACTTCGCGCGGGACCTGGTAGTTCGCACCGCCGACACGGCGTGAGCGCACTTCCATAAGCGGAGAGACGTTGCGGAGCGCAGACTCGAAGGTCTCAAGAGGATTTGCACCGCCCTTCTCGATTACATCGAATGCCTCGTACACTACAGCACGTGCCGTGTCCTTCTTACCGCTCTGCATCACGGTATTGATAAAACGAGTGAGAGTCTCCGACCCGTATTTGAGGTCAGGACGCCAGGTACGCTTCTTTTTAGTAGGTCGACGCATAGGAATTATTAGCTAGCTTTTGGACGCTTCGCACCGTAGCGAGAACGGGCCTTACGGCGCTTATCGATACCGGCGGTGTCGAGCTTACCGCGGACTATCGTGTACTGCACGCCGATGTCCTTCACGCGGCCGCCGCGGAGCATCACCACTGAGTGCTCCTGTAGGTTGTGGCCCTCACCTGGGATGTAGGCAGTGACCTCCATACCATTGGTAAGGCGAACGCGGGCGATCTTACGAATAGCCGAGTTCGGCTTACGAGGAGTCTTGGTCGTAACCTTGGTGCAGACGCCGCGCTTGAAGGGTGAGGGGTAGAAGGTCGGACGATTCTTAAGTGCGTTAAATCCACGCGCCAGAGCTGGCACGGTCGTCTTAGACGATCGGCTCTTACGGCCCCTGCGGGATAATTGGTTGATGGTAGACATTTGTATAGAAAACCCGCAAACGCGGGATATAGGCACTATATATAATAGTGCGCTAGAACGCAACTATTCTACAGTCGTATCCTCGAGCGGTTCGCGGTACGGGTCCATCGAGTAATGGTCTACTCCTCCCGGACGAGGCGTGGGGGCAGGGGCGGTGTAAGAGACTGGGCGAGGCGGCATAGCTCCAGGAAGATTCGCTGGTGGCTGAGCGACGCGTGCGATGGGCGCTCTCGCACCAGGCTGTATCACGCCTGATGGTTGGCGCATCTGAGGAGACGGTTCCTCGTGATCTTCGAGCATGCGGTCGCTACCCATGGTCGGCCTCTGTGCGACGGGCGCGGAGCGAACGGGGGCCGTTATGCGCTCTGCTCTGTTCGCCTGAAACGCATCGGCGGAGCGTAGCGGGACAGCCCTCGGCGTCGATGGCTTCGGGAACGGCGTGTAATGCATCATCGAGTCGGCGATCTGCGCCGGGCGCTGGGGTAGGCTTGGATTCGCCTGTATCACCGTCGATGGTGGCGCCCACTGATTCGCCCATTGTTGCGGAGCTGGCTGTGGCGCAGGGCGCGGAGGCGCTGGCGGCGTAGCAGGAGCGGTAACAACCGGGGCGGCCGGTGGAGCTGGCGGCCTCGGTGGGGCGTAGTTGGGCGCTGGCACCACCACGCGCGGCTGCGGCACTGGCGGCGTAGCGGGCCGAACGGGCTGTGGCGCGGACGCAACAGGCGCTGGCATTTGCGGCGCACCCGCTGCCCCACCCTGCATCTGTGCTCGCAAGGGAACAAATATCTTTTCGTTTATGTCGCTTATTACTCCTCTCGCTTGCACGTCAGAGACTTTCGCAAGTATCAACTCGCCCAGAAGCTCTTCTGGACTTACGAGACCGAGTAGCATGTTTCGATTCAACTCGGCCAGCAAGCCGATCTGGTCAAGCTGTAATTGGTGCTTCTTGCTTATTTCAGCAATAGTACCCGCCACCTCTAACCTTGAAGAAATGATTTCTTGCACGGGTTTAGGAGCCTTACGAACGGCATTTTCGAGCTCTTGAGCAGTAAAGTATCTCATAACGATATCGAATTACGGATTCCTTGGACGAGGCCCTCCTCCAGGATTATTTTGCACGGCGATAATACCGCCAGGGTTCGGCTGGTATCCTGCGGCTCCAGCTGGCCCGCCAGCTACAGGCGCAGCAGGCGCTCCACCGCCCCCGGGATTATTACCTTGGCCGCCGCCCTGTTGCCCCCCTTGGCGAATCTGTAAATTTGTGTGCCAGAAATTGTTGAGCTCAGCTTGTTGACGAGGATTTCCACTATAGAAGTATGCTATGAAATCGTTATTTGTACGTAGGAAGTTTCCGATTGTAGTGGCGGTTCCGTCCTCTATTCTACCCGCGCTCTGTATTGCACTTAATTGACGAGTAGTGAGATGCTCATAGACTTGCGGCTGTCGGAGTACGGCATCAGGAAGCTGTTTGACGCCATCATCAGTAAGACCACGAACCGCTTGTTCAGCACGAGTTGCTAGTTGACCTGGATTCCATACACTCGGAATCGTAGCGTTCGGAGCAGTCGCGTGGGTCGGTGAATTTTGATAATTCTGCTGTCCCGGACCGACTCCTCCTTGCGCGTTTTGAAGTGTTGTATAGCGCTGAATGAGTCCCAGATCCCTCTGGTTGCGCAATTGAGTCTTCTGAGCATCGTTAAGTGCCTCACTCGTAAGAAGTTTCTCGTAGCGAGCCTGCGGTAACGCCGCAACCGCGGCTGGTGTATGAGGATCCAATAGCATATGGAGCCCTTCGCCACTTTCAAGCTCTTTGTCGCTCATGTTCCCAAGATGGCGATTGACTGCCGTCATGTCTCCTTCCGCGATAGCTTGACGCAGTCGAGGAACACGAGTCTCCTGGCCATGCAGCTTATCTTCTGCCTCGCCGCTGTGTGCAAACCATTGACGGGCCTGGCCGCCGCGAGAAACCGTCGAGCCGCCGACGGTAGCCGCCGCCTCACCAGCACCCAATGTCTTCAGGCCAAGTCCCACGCCGGGAAGAGAGCGAGCATCGAAGCGTAAATTCTCCGCCCGTCGAAGATACCGCGAGGCGTATCGCCCGGCGGTACTGTTTGGAGCAAAGCGCTGAACTCCATATCGCAGACCGCGCGCGGCGCCGCCAAGAACGGCACTCGTCCCATACGCCGCGGCACCAAAGGAGAGCGCGCCGCCCCACTTGGTAGCCCAGCTAGCGCCGATGGCGCCCATCTTCTTAGACACCATGATGACCGCGACAAGGAGCCCCATCGCGATGAGGAAGGAGATAATAAAACTTGCGAATCCTGAGAAGTTGTTGTTTAACCACCCGTCAGCGGCCGCTACACACGGGTGTGTCGGGTCTGCATTTGAGCAGAATCCGGTAAGGAACTTAGCATCGGTGATGACAGCGAGAGCCACGTATAAAAGGAGGAGCAGGACAGGCGCAGTAATAGTCTGCTTGAACAGCATCGACCACCACTCTTTAGCGGTGCTCTCGAGCTTAGGTACGGCGAGCCCGGCGAAGCCGATAGGCGCTACGACAATGAGGAAGATGAGCACCACGAAGCGCGAGATGAGGATGAACGCGAGCGAGAACATCACGAACGCGGTAATGAGGAAGAGGAGTATACCCATAAAACCGATGACCCACGTATTGCCGGCCTTAAGGACTACCTGGTTCGTTTGTGCATTACCGTACAGCGTCTGAAGCCCGAGCTGATTCATTATCTTATTAGAGATCCCCTCTTTCGAGACACCTGCTACAGACCCAGGATCAAAGGTTGTTGCCCCTGCTGGATTACCGCCATTTATCTGCTGGTAGAACTGCGTAGCGAAGATATTGCCAGCATCTATGACCGCCTCAGAGATGAAGAGCGAGAAGTTGAGGAAGACAGCGGCGATAAGGAGCGTCGGGAGCATCTTCTTACCGTAACCGATGCGCTCGGTGTTGAGGATGATAGAGATGCCGATAGCGATGAAACCGAAGATGAGGACGATGTTGCCGATGTCGCGCAGGATGCGCCACGCGACGCCGATAGCGCTCAAGTTACTGATGTAGTTACCCATTTTGACGACCGTGTAGTAGACAGCGGTATCGAGCGTGACCGAGGCGACACCAGTGAGCCATGCGAACAGGGTCATTATTTTTATCATGACCCAGCTGTACTGTGAGTCGCTGTCGGGAGCCGCGGCTTGGACTGAGGACGCGGCAGGGGTCGCGGCAGGGGTCGCGGCGGATGCAGCTCCAGGGTCGACTGCCGCATTGGTCCCGGAAGTCGCGGCAACCTGACATTTCCCAGTTGTAACGTTGCAGTAGGGTGCATCTGCCGTGCAATCTGCATTCAGAGTACAAGGATCGCCAACTGCCGCGTGCGCGACGGGCGTAGCGCTAACGAGGAGCGCAAGTGCGATAAACGAAGTGGTAAGAAATCGTTTCATCATTAGTGGCAGGCCGCCTGAAGCGCGGCAGCGTTGGTACTGACCAGCGCCATCTGATCGATGATTGTCCCGCCCGAGACATTGAGCGAGCCCGGTGGCGTGGATGTCGCACCATCTGGCGGCGGAGTCGTCTGCGTCTGTGCCTGCGCGCTCGATACGTCAGCATCAGAGGGCGGCATGTTTGAGAGCGTGTTGGCGTCGGCTTGGTACTGGCTAGCGGCGGCGGCGATAGCGGCAGAGGTCATCCCCGAGGTGTTGAGCGAATCAGGATTCTCATTTTTCAACTGCTGAATCAGCGCCTCGGCTGCTGCTGATTTTGCGTCAGCCGCGTCAGCCTGATCGAGCACCGGCTGCACCTCGCTCGTCATCGCAGTCTGTGCCGCAGTCGCCTGCGCCGGACACGCATTTGCGAGGTCGGTGAGCGCTGAAGAGGCGACGTCTGCAGAGGAGCGAATGATGCCCCACGCTGACTCGTACTGTGGCGCGCGCGACGTTGCTCCGGTGGCGGCCACTGCCGCAGAGGCGTTGTTAAGATTCGGTGCGGCTGCCTGTATCTGGTCGGCAGTCACTCCCATATACCCGTCCGCCGACGCCGCAGTCTGCACTGCGGCCCCGCTCCCGACAAGACCATGATCGTTCTGGGCCGAGCCAAGAAGCTCTTGAGCGAGGTTCACCGTAGTCAGGATGTCCTGAACATTCTTAAGTGCGCTCACGATCTCGGTCGAGACGGTACCACCTCCCAAGTTCTTAAGCTTGTCTGCCGGGATAGCTAGGGCGTTGTCGAGCGCCCCAGTTATAACTGAGGCTGGAGTCTTAATCACTCCGGCAGTACCGTCTGCGTTGGTACACGGGTCACCGACAGCCGTGCCTCCTGGTTGTGCATGGGCAGTGACAACGACCGGCTGTAGCTCATCTAGTACGCATTTGTATGTCGTTGTGTCGCAGTCTAAGCCTGGATCGCCGCAGTCTGCACTCACCGTACAGTCGCCGCCGGGCGTGGGCGTCGCCGGGGCCGAATTCCTCTGATGCGTATCTTGCCCGCAGAAGGAGAGGAATCCCTTACCCCAATCAGCGACTTTCTGCGCGGTGGTCTGAGCTTCGCCCACCATCGACGCTAGGTTCTGCTGTGCGGCTTGGGAGAGCGCGTACGGATTGTTCTCGTTCTGCGTTGTGAGGCCAAACCACGCGGCCGCACCCCCCTTCGACCAGTTGCCATTTAGAAAGGCTTGCGTGTTTTGGAGTGAACCCGTCGTCTTGTTCAGTGTGTCCTTATTCGCGGCGAAGAACCCTGCAGAGCTCGTGTTCTGTAAGAACTTGGCCCGGAGCGAGGAAACAAGCGCGTTCGTATACGGCGATGAGCCATTCATATTCTTATAGAGCTGTGTGAAGAAGACGGTCCCTTGGTTCGTACTCACTTGTTGTTGCTGTTTCTTCAGATCTTGGATGAACTGCGGCTGTCCCGTACCGTTTTTACCTCCAAGAGTAACGTTACCGATTATGTTGGCAGTCATCTGCTGGAGCATGTGTCCTGAGAGAATCACGGCCATCGGCTGGAGCACCCACTTATTAAACCAATCCAACTTCTCTGCGACCCACTCGAGAGCCTTGAGTGCGTACGATGCGAC